>JAFYME010000054.1 GCA_017556765.1 Bacteroidales bacterium | reverse complement strand
GATGTATGTAGAACCTCTCATCACTAAGTCAAAGGAGGATACTACTCACTCTCGTCGTGTTGTATTCAGCTACCTCAAGAACAAGGAGGCTGTTACAGAGCTCTTCCGCACAGTTGCTCCAAAGATCGCTGACCGTCCAGGTGGATACACTCGCGTGTTGAAGACTGGTTTCCGTCAGGGTGACGGAGCTGACATGGCTCTCATCGAGCTCGTAGACTTCAACGAGGCCGCTCTCGCAGCAGCTCCAAAGGCAGCTAAGAAGACTACTCGTCGTAGCTCTAAGAAGGCAGTTGAGACACCTGCAGCAGAGTAATCTGACAAGACAAAAAGCAGCAAAAGCTGCTCATAATGATAAGCTTCAGGACCAAAAAGGTCTTGAAGCTTTGTTTTTTATATGATAAATGCTTATTTTTACACTTTCACGCTTTTTAAAACAAGGAGGATTTATGAAAAGACTGATGTTTATGATCTTGACCTTGGCAATGCTTTTCGTTGTTGTTGCCGGTTGTGAAAAGACCCCCGAGGGAAGCGTCGATGAGACATTGATACAATTGGCCGGAAGCCAGAAGGAAATCCTTGATGTGGCTCCTGCAGGCGAATCTCTGACAATCCGTTTTACTGCAGCTGCAGACTGGACTGTAAGGGTTGCGGGAAAGGCCGACTGGCTTAAGGTATCTCCTGCCGAAGGAGCCGCAGGTATGGCCAGGGTCAATGTGGAAGTCAGTGTGAACGATTCCGGTTCAGAAAGGACAGCGGTCATCGAATTATGCTGCGGCGGTTCTGCCATAAGGAAAATAACCCTTTCGCAGGCGGAATTCATCCCTACATTTGTACTGGACGACACAGAAAGGAGCATGTCCTGTCTTGGCGGCACATTCGCTGTTGTAGTGACTGCAGACGTAGAATATGATTTTGAAATCTCTGTTGATTGGATCAAGGCGTCCCGGACAAACGACGGCGATGACTACAGGCACGAATTTGTCGTGGATCCGAATACAGGTGGCGAGCGTACCGGAGTGATTACATTCAGTGCCGGTGAGCTTTCCAAGGATTTTAAGGTGACGCAAAGACCTGCCGGTACTTCTGACGACGACTGGAAAGTCGATCAGTTCAGACATAGGTCGCTGGCAATGCGTTTTACAGCAGACTGGTGCGGCTACTGTCCATATATGGCGACAGCCTTTAACAGCGCGAAGGCTCAGTTGAACGGCGGTCTTGAAATCGTGAGCATCCACACGGATGGATCGAGCTATGATTTCAGCGATGCCAATACTCTCACCAAGAGATTCGGTGTAAGTTCTTTGCCGTCGGGAGTTATAGACTTCAGAGCAAAGGTCACAAATCAGTCGCAGACTGATATTACCGCTTCGCATGCAGTGGCTGTAGCGCAGGAGACCAAGGAATCCTATCCGGTTACAACAGGAATATCAGTCAGCAGTACGCTCAGCGGTGACCAGCTGACAGTCGATCTTGACCTTTATATAAAGGAGGCGGATACATATAGAGTGGTAGTTCTCCTGCTTGAGGACGGAATCGTGGGCTATCAGAACAATGGCGGCGATAACTATGTACATGATGATGTGGCTCGTCTTGCGCTTACATCAATGAATGGCGACAAGGTTGTAGCTTCGGCTGATTATCAGATAGTGAGCAGGACATATGAAGGAACCGTCAAGTCTGCCTGGAGCAAGGATGATCTCGAACTCCTTGTATATGTGGAGAAGCCATACGGCACCCGTGAGAAAGTCAATGGCGTTCCTGCTGCAACATACAAGGATTATGGAGACACATACATCGACAACTGCCGTATCGTGAAGGTAGGAACAGATGCTCATCTTGAATTGGACTAATACCCATTTTATTAATATAAACAACTTACAAATTATGAAAAAGCTGAGAACTTTGTTGTTCATGGCTCTAGGAGCCTTGGCAATGGTTGGATGTAACAAGGAACCACAGAAAGAACCGACTCCGACACCGGAACCTACTCCGGCAATTCAGAGTTTCGAGATTACAGTGGACGCTGTAACAAAGAAGACAGTTACATACTCTGTGACTCCGGAACTTCTCGATAAGGATTATGTAGCAGTAGTTACAACTGCCGAGAGTCTTGCCGGACTCGAGGATGAGGCAGTGGTAGAGCATGTGTATGATGAGATAAAGGCCGCCGCAGCATCTGCAGGTCTTACTTTCGCAGAGAAGATGTCTGCGATTGCTGCAAAGGGTGCTTCACAGGGAGTGGTTGTAGACGGCCTGGCTGTCAATACCGAATATGCGGTTGTGGTATTCGGAGTTGACCCTGCAAATGACTGGGAGAGCACTACATTCCCTGAACTTAAGGAGTTCAAGACTGCGGCAGTGGAGGCTGTCAGCTGCACATTTGATGTTGCCGCTACTGTCGAGCAGAACAATGTGAGCCTTGCTGTGACTCCTTCTGACAACAATATCAAGTGGCACCTTCTCATTGTCACAAAGGCTATGTATGACACATATACTGACGCTGAAGGTGACTACAAGTGGACAAAGGATGTGTTCTATCAGGCATATGCAGAAAGCGAGATCAATGAGTATCTTGGTGCAGGTTACACTGAGGATCAGGTTATCGAGGCATTGTTCTTCCAGGGACCTCAGACACTCAAGGCAGAGGGCCTTAACGCCGCTACCGAGTATGTATATCTCGTTGCGGGATTTGACATGAATGAGGGACTTTATGTCGTTACCGAGGTTACCGATGGTTCATTTGTGACTGAAGAGCCGGCTTCAAGCGGACTTACTTTCGACATTTCAGTTACAGATATCGAGCAGATGAGAGCTGCAATCCTCATCACTCCGTCAGATCTTACTGAGAAGTTCTGCTGGATGGTTCAGCCATATGACGGAACATCTTCTGCAGAGGAGGTGATGAATGAAATCGTGGCAGCGAACAAGATGTGGTTTGATATGGGCTTTATGACATACACCGGTGTTCAGGATTATACAGGTGGCCCTGACAGCCCTTACAAGTTCAAGCTTGATACTCCTGATACAGAGTATTGCGTGATTGCATTCGGATACGCAGGTGGTGTTACATCAGAGCCGGTAATGGTTACATTCCGTACTCTTCCAGGTAATGATCCTGCAGACTGTACTTTCACATATGAGGTTACAGAAGAGTCTACTTATAAACTTACATTCCATGTAACTCCTTCAGACCCTTCTGTTTACTATTATGGTGACGTATGCGTTGACGGTACATACGATGAGGCTGCAAGAATCGCTGAGGTTGAGGCTGGTATCGAGTCAATGGTGGCAATGCAGCAGATGTTCGATCCTTCAGCAACAGTGACTTCTGTAGTCAGCATGTACTACTGGAACGGTCCTAATTATATGGATGCAAAAGAACTTGCCCCTGATACATCATACACTCTCTTCCTCTATGCCCTCGACGCAAAGACCGGTAAGGTGGCTGCAGCTCACTCATATCCTGCGTTTGCAAAGACAAAGCCGGTAGGAACAACCGTTCCAGAGATAGAGATCGTAGGTTATTATTCAGGTGATGAGGAGGCTGGTGCAGTATTCGGCCAGCCTGCAGTGACAGCCGGCAAGTGCATCGCTGTCATCAAGTACAATGTTGATCCTTCCGCTACCGCACTGTACGCAGGTATCCTCGAAGGAAATGGTATGGATGCAACAGAATATCCTGATGATTATATCCATTCATATCTCAACGGCTACTGGGATGAGGTAAGCATGGCTCAGCCATACTCATTCTATGTCCTCAATTGGGCGGTAGAGCAGACTGCATTCGCGTATGCTCTTGATGCAAACGGCGGTGAAGGTGCATTGGCACGTTCTCTTGTCCTTCCTACAGCAGAGCAGAAGGGCAATATCGAGGACCTCAAGTCGTTGGTTGAAGAGCTTAACAGCGCGACAAGAACAACAGTTTCCACAATGTCTGTCGAGGCAATGCCAGCAGCTGCTTCTAAGCCGGTTGTGACTGTAAGAGAGAAGACTACAGCAGAAAATGCTGTTGCAGTTCCGTCAGCGGCTTCATCATTCACCCGCTCAATCAAGGCAGGTCATCTCATGCAGCTTGACCATGTTCCCGCTATCTGGACTATCTAAGATAGATACTGAAGAAATTCCAGATTTCCTGACATGTATCCATGTCGTTGAGGGCCCATGTGTGCTTTCCTCCGACGACTTCATATAAACGCACTTCAGTGGCGGGCCCGCCTTTCCAGGCTGGCTCGCCACCTTTGTATGTATGCAGGATGACCTTGTTTCTTATGAGCGGGAGTTCCGTTGTCTCTTCGTGTGTGCATCTGGCCTTTGCGGCCCAGTATGCGACAGCCTGAGGGACGGCCAGGTATGAGCCCCATCCGCCTTCGTTGAACGGATCACCTTCCCATTTTGATGTCTTGTCGGCTGTTCCATGAACTTCCATGAGAGGAACCGGCTTCATGGCTTCATATTTCTTGTATGACCACTCCATGGACAGTCCGGCGATCGGAGCGAATGCCGCGAACACGTCAGGCTTAAGGTAGGCCATGAGATAGCACATCTCGCCTCCGTTGGACATACCGGTAAGGAATGTGTTTTCTCGGCTCAGGTCATGCTTCTTCTGAAGATGTCTTGCCAATGTACATAAGAAATCGACGTCGTCTGTCTTGAGATCTTCCTGGAAGGGATATCCTACGTTCCAGCAGGTCTTTCCACGGCCGTCCAATGCTCCCTGCGGATAGCAGAGGGCGAATCCGTTCTCTTTCGCCACGGTCATCATCTCCGGGCGGTATCCTTCCGCGCTGGCCTTGTAGCCATGAAGCAGGATCACAAGCGGTGCGTCGGGCTTGAGGTTCTCCGGCAGATACAGCCAGTATTCCCTTTCCATGCCTCCATGCTTGATCGTATGTCTCTGCGCCTGCTGTGCCTGGGCAGTACCGATAAAAAATAATGCGCAGACCAATGTCAGGGCCGCGCTCAACAGTGATTTTGAACAGATTCTCATCATAACCATATTTCGGAACTTTGCAAATATAACAAAAAGAGCAATCAGTAGTATCGGTAAATTTAACTTTTTTAATTTTATTATCATTTTTGCTTAATAATTAACTGGTTATGGCGTTGTTTTTCTCGAAAAATTAAATAAATTTGTCATCACCACATGAAAAATTAACACTAATCAACCATAACGACATGACTAACCTATTCTATCTTGTGCCAGCTGCGGCAGTGGTCGCCCTGGCTTTTGCCTACCTCTTTTTCCGCCAGATGATGAAGGAAAGCGAAGGAACTGCTACAATGAAGCAGATCGCTCAGTTTGTAAGGGAGGGAGCTATGGCTTATCTGAAGCAGCAGTACAAAGTCGTTGTAATCGTCTTTATCGTACTTGCTGCTCTTTTTGCCTTGTTGGCATTCCTTGGAGTACAGAACAGCTGGGTTCCGTTCGCATTCCTCACAGGCGGTTTCTTCTCGGGCCTTGCCGGCTTCGTGGGAATGAAGACCGCGACATATGCATCTGCGAGAACGGCGAATGCAGCTCAGAGGTCCCTCAATTCCGGACTTAAGGTCGCTTTCCGAAGCGGCGCAGTGATGGGCCTTACAGTAGTAGGTCTCGGCCTTCTCGACATCGCTATCTGGTGGGTGATCCTGAACCAGTTCGTCGACATCGAGGGTACTCAGAAGCTCGTGTTCATCACAACGACAATGCTTACATTCGGTATGGGTGCTTCGACACAGGCTCTCTTCGCACGCGTGGGTGGAGGTATCTATACAAAGGCGGCGGACGTCGGAGCTGACCTCGTAGGTAAGGTTGAGGCAGGTATCCCTGAGGATGACCCTCGCAACCCTGCTACAATCGCCGATAACGTGGGTGACAATGTAGGTGACGTTGCAGGTATGGGTGCCGACCTTTATGAATCTTATTGCGGATCCATCCTTGCTACAATGGCTCTCGGAGCGGCTGCTTTCGGCGCGATCGGAGTGGAAGCTCAGATGAAGGCCATCCTTGCTCCTATGATCATTGCGGCTGTCGGTGTCGCTCTTTCAATCCTCGGCATTTATGTGGTACGCACAAAGGAAGGAGCGGGTTTGGACGATCTTCTGAAGTCTCTCGGCCGCGGAACCAACCTCAGCTCAATCCTTATTGCTGTCGCTACATTCGGCATCATGTATGCCCTCGGAATGGAGAACTGGTGGGGCTTCTCGCTTTCGGTCGTTGCAGGTCTTGCAGCCGGCGTGATCATCGGCCAGGCGACAGAGTATTATACTTCACATTCATACAGACCTACCCAGAAGCTCGCAGAATCGGCTGAAACAGGTCCTGCCACAGTGATCATCTCAGGTGTGGGTCTGGGTATGCTCTCGACTGCGATTCCTGTCGTGACTATCGCTGTAGCCATCCTCCTTGCATATCTCTGTGCAAACGGATTCGACCTTTCGTTCTCGGCTGAAAGCCTTTCTACAGGCCTCTACGGTATCGGTATCGCTGCGGTAGGTATGCTTTCTACTCTCGGCATCACCCTCGCGACCGATGCATATGGTCCTATCGCTGACAACGCCGGCGGTAACGCTCAGATGAGCGAACTCGATCCTGAGGTACGCAAACGTACAGACGTCCTCGATGCTCTCGGAAACACAACAGCCGCAACAGGAAAGGGCTTTGCGATCGGTTCCGCTGCCCTTACAGGCCTTGCCCTCCTTGCTTCATACATCGAGGAGATCAAGATCGGTCTTACACACCTTGGAAAACAGATTGTAGACGTTGCCGGCAACACCATCGATGCCGCTCAGGCTACAATTCCAGATATCATGGCTTATTATCATGTAGACCTCATGAACCCTGTGGTTCTCGTGGGCGTGTTCATCGGCGCGATGATGTCATTCCTCTTCTGCGGTCTTACCATGAACGCGGTAGGTCGTGCTGCCCAGAGCATGGTTACAGAGGTGCGTCGTCAGTTCCGTGAGATCAAGGGTATCCTTACGAAGGAAGCTACTCCAGATTATGCTCGTTGTGTGGAGATCTCGACAAAGGGAGCTCAGCGTGAGATGCTTCTTCCTTCGCTCATCGCCATCATCGTTCCTATCCTCGTGGGTCTGATTCTTGGCCCTGCAGGTGTCATGGGTCTGCTCATCGGAGGTCTTGGCTCGGGCTTCGTGCTTGCAGTGTTCATGTCCAATTCCGGCGGAGCATGGGACAATGCGAAGAAGTATGTTGAGGAAGGTCATCTCGGAGGAAAGAACTCGGAGGCTCACAAGGCTACAGTGACCGGAGATACAGTCGGTGACCCGTTCAAGGACACATCTGGACCTTCTCTGAACATTCTCATCAAGCTTATGAGCATGGTGTCTATAGTAATGGCAATGCTTACAGTAGCAATTCATTAAAAAAATTGTTATATTTGCGAGAGACTAACAACTAATGCCATGAAAACGAGATTCACACTCCTGACGCTGGCGGTGGCAGTTCTGTCGTCGGTGTCGCTCTCTGCTCAGAATTCTGTTGCAGACCAGGTCCGTTATGAAGGCCATTGGCCGAATGGTGAAGGTATTTTATATTCCGGAAGGGACGGACTCATAATCGGAACCTTCCAGGAAGGAAGGGCGGAAGGAAGGTGTATCTGTTACAAGCCGAACGGCGAAGTTTATTGGGGCGATTTCAAGAAAGGAAAGGCTACAGGAAACGGCCGCATATACAGAGACAACGGTATCGTGATAGCCGGACAGTACAAGAATGGTAAGTACCATGGCATTGATACGTTGTACAGATCCAATGGCTCCGTCTTTGTGGGCAAGTTCAAAAACGGAAGGATGAAGTCCAGGATCAGCGATCATAAGACTGTTCCTGCCTCAATGAAAGGCAAGCCGCAGTATCCTCGCGTAGACCTGCGTATCAAGCAGGAGGATTTCCTCAGGGATCTGGAGCTTCTTTGGGAAGAGAGAAACCTCAGGCTCAGAGAGTCGGCAGGACTTGTTCATCCTACATTCCAGGGCGGCGGACTTGACGATTTCGCATTGTGGGTAAATTCCAGGGTTGAAACTCCTATTGCCGAGCTGGCGAGAGGTACTTCGAGGACAGTTCTTGTAGAGTTTACTGTCAATGTTGATGGTTCTTTATCTGACATCCATGCCGTATTCGGATCGAATCCAACACTCAACGAAGCTGCTGAAAAGGCTGTTGCCAAGTCTCCTAAGTGGCATCCTGCAGAACATAAGGGTGAGAAGAGAAGTGTGAGACTTACAGTTCCGGTTGTTTTCAACAACGAATAGTCGAATAAGGACTGAATAATCATAAAAACTGCTATCTTTGCATATTCGGGCCATTACGGCCTGTACATTGCAGGATAGCAGTTTTTAAATTGTCATCCCGAGCGTAGTCGAGGGATTTTTATGATATGAGCAAGGACAAAGAAATATTAGACAATATAACAGAGAAAGAGTATGAGCACGGCTTCGTCACCAATGTCGAGCAGGAGTTCATACCCAAAGGTCTGAATGAGGACATAATCCGTCTGATTTCGTCCAAGAAGGATGAGCCGGAGTGGATGCTGGAGTTCCGCCTCGAGGCATTCCGCCGCTGGCAGAAGATGACGCTTCCGACATGGGCCCATTTGGATATTCCTGAGATAGATTTTCAGGACATCATATACTATGCGGCTCCGAAGAAGGACGAGGATCGTCCGAAGGAGATCGATCCGGAGCTTGAGAAGACATTCGACAAGCTCGGAATTCCTCTTCATGAGCGTGCGGCACTTGCCGGAGTTGCAGTCGATGCTGTATTTGATTCAGTGTCGGTGACAACCACCTTCCGTGCGGCTCTCGCTGAGAAGGGCATCATCTTCTGCTCGTTCTCTGAGGCTGTGAAGGAACATCCGGATCTTGTGCGCAAGTACCTTGCGTCGGTCGTTCCGGTGGGCGACAACTTCTATGCGGCCCTGAATTCCGCCGTTTTCAGCGACGGTTCATTCGTGTACATACCGAAGGGCGTACGCTGCCCTATGGAGCTTTCAAGCTATTTCCGAATCAATGCGGCCGGTACAGGCCAGTTCGAAAGAACATTGATCGTGGCTGACGAGGGTTCATATGTAAGCTACATGGAGGGATGTACCGCGCCGATGCGTGATGAAAACCAGCTCCATGCGGCGGTGGTCGAGATCATCGTGGAGAAGGATGCTGAGGTTAAATATTCGACAGTCCAGAACTGGTACCCGGGAGACAAGGAGGGACGCGGAGGTATCTATAACTTCGTGACCAAGAGAGGTATCTGCAAGGGTGCAGGAAGCCATCTTTCATGGACACAGGTTGAGACCGGTTCTGCGATCACATGGAAATATCCTTCCACTATCCTCAAGGGAGACAATTCTTCGTCGGAGTTCTATTCTGTGGCAGTTACCAATAACTTCCAGCAGGCTGATACCGGTACGAAGATGATACATATCGGCCGCAATACCCGCAGCCGCATCGTCAGCAAGGGTATTTCGGCAGGCCGCAGCCAGAACAGCTACCGTGGTCTGGTCAAGATGCTGCCGGGTGCGGATAATGCCCGCAATTTCTCGCAGTGCGACAGCCTTCTGATAGGCGATAAGTGCGGGGCGCATACATTCCCGTACATAGAGAATGCCAACAAGACGGCTGTGGTCGAGCATGAGGCTACGACTTCCAAGATCAGCGAAGATCAGCTCTTCTACTGCAACCAGAGGGGTATAGGCCCGGAGGAGGCCGTAGGACTCATCGTCAACGGATATGCCCGTGAGGTGCTTTCGAAGCTTCCGATGGAGTTTGCTGTTGAGGCTCAGAAGCTGCTGCAGGTGTCGCTGGAGGGATCTGTAGGTTGATGTAAGGCGGTCTGTGAGGTATATGAACTTATCAGAACCTGGTTAGGGGTGAGATATTAAAATGAAATTTGATGGAGTTTTGGAATATCATACTTTTTGAGATGGGTGGAAAGCCGGTGCTGCTGATAGATCTTCTGTCGGCTGTATTCGGTCTTACTACGGTCTTTCTGGCTGGAAGAAACAGCAAGAGCAACTTTTATGTAGGGTATATGTATACTGCACTGTTGTTCTTCATGTTCTGGCAGAAGAACCTGTATGCAAACCTTATCCTTCAGCCTGTCTCGCTTGGTATAAACATAATGGGCCAGTACCGCTGGAGCCATCCTCGCAAAGGGGAGGAGAGCGCTTCCGGCAGCGGAGATCTGAAGGTGTCGATGTTGTCATGGCCGCAAAGAGGCGGTATAGTGGCGCTGGTGCTTGTCCTGGCTCTCGTGTGGGGCTGGCTTATGAGCATGATGGGAACGAAGTGGTTCGTGGGATATTTTCCTGCCAATCCGCTTCCGTATCTGGACTGCTGCGTGACTGTGCTGATCCTGACTGCCCAGACGCTTTCTGCGCTCAAGAAATGGGACTGCTGGATAGCTTGGCTGTTCGTGAACATCGCGAACCTGACGCTATACCTGAAGGCAGGACTGGTATTCATGCCGATTGTCAGCTGCCTGTATCTTGTCAACGGCATATGGTCGCTGTTCACATGGTATAAATTGTACAGAAAAGAGGCTGGCGCATAACCTGTTGTCTTACAAGGGTTTAAAGAAACCGCGTGCTGCAAAAGGGGAGCACGCGATATGTGTAAAGGATTGAAATACTGGCAATTAAGCGCCAGGTAAAATGATTAAAAAATAGCTATATGGCAAACGATATATTATTGAAAATAGAGGGCCTCAGGGCTTCGGTTGAGGATAAGGAAATCCTGAAAGGAGTGGATCTGACGATCCGTAAGGGCGAGATCCATGCGGTCATGGGCCCGAACGGTGCAGGTAAGAGTACCCTCTCGGCAGTGCTGGCTGGAAAGCCTCAGTTCACTGTCACTGCAGGAACCATCGAATTCCTCGGACAGGATCTTCTTGCAATGTCTCCGGAGGAGCGTGCATGGGCGGGAATCTTCCTTTCGTTCCAGTATCCAGTTGAGATTCCGGGAGTTACTATCACCAACTTCATGAAGACAGCGGTCAATGCTCATCGTGTCGGCAAAGGACTCGAGCCTCTCAAGGCCGGAGATTTCCTGAAGCTTCTGCGTGAGAAGATGGCATTCGTGCAGATGAAGCCGGAGTTTGCGAAGCGTGAGGTCAATGTGGGATTCTCGGGCGGTGAGAAGAAGCGTAACGAGATCTTCCAGATGGCCATGCTTGACCCGACTCTCGCGATTCTAGACGAGACCGACAGCGGACTTGATGTGGACGCTCTCCGCATCGTTGCGAACGGTGTGAATGCCCTCCATACTCCTGAGAAGGCGGCGATCGTCATCACCCACTATCAGAGACTTCTGGACTACATCGTTCCTGACGTGGTGCATGTGCTCAAGGACGGAAAGATCGTGAAGACGGCCGGCAAGGAGCTTGTGGCTGAGATCGAGGAGAAGGGTTACGATAATCTGTAGTGTATGGAAGAGATTATTAGGAATAAAGAATATAGATTATATATTCTCGATGGTCATGGAACTTGTTGTTCCGATGACCCCCGACCCGTGCCTTCGGCACTCACTCACCCCCTACGCGATCAAAACCCCAAAAATCAGCAGATTTCCGGGGACCCCGTAGGTGCGATGTCATCTGCACAATCAAGTTCCATGACTCTTCCACAGCATATCGTAGTGGAAAGAGACGCATGTTTGGACATGGTGCTTCTGGTGTATCCGGGAGTTAGCTGTGACATCAGGCTGGATGTGACTCTGGCGGGAGAGGGCGCGCAGGCGAATATATATGGAGCCTATGTCTGCGGAGGTGAGGAGAAAGTGAAGATTGCTGTGGACATGCATCATGACTTGCCTCATTGCAATTCGCGTCAGCTTTTCAAAGGCATCGCCGGCGGAAAGTCGAAGGTGGATTTCTATGGAAAGATCATTGTCGCTCAGGATGCCCAGAGGACTGAAGCATATCAGGAGAACCACAATATCCTGCTTTCAGACGATGCGAAGGTCGACACCAAGCCTCAGCTTGAGATATATGCCGACGATGTGAAGTGCTCCCATGGAGCTACCATCGGCCGTCTTAACGAAGAGGAGCAGTTCTATATGCGTTCGCGCGGAATCACCCTTGAGGATGCGAAGGTGCTGCAGATGATTTCCTTCATCGCCCCTGTGCTTGAACATATTCCTGAGGAAGAGCGTGAAATCGTTGCGGCTCATCTCGAGGATGCTATCCGTAACATTGTCAAAAATCAATAATTGTCATCCTGAGCAGGTGCCAGGGAGCTTTTGCTATGATCACCAATCCTAATGTCAAGATAAATCTCGGTCTGAATATCCTGCGCAAGCGTGAGGACGGTTTTCATGATCTCGAGACCCTTTTCGTTCCATATTACGGTATCTCCGACACCCTTGAAATCGTGGTCGGGGATGATTACAGCCGTTCTTCTGCGGCTCTTTTCGCTAAGTATGGATCTCAGATTCCTGCTTCTCAGGGAAGTGTGAAACCGGAGGGCGTTTTCGGGGTCGAGACTGAGGATTCGACTGCGCCGAAGCTGGTTCAGGGCATATCCGAAGATGGTAAGCTGATGATAACCATCGCCCGTGCCGAAGGTGTGGACTGGGATCCGCTGAAAGACCTGACCGCTAAGGCTTACTTTATGCTGGCGGAGGATTTCAAGCTGCCTCCTGTGAAGATTTTTCTTGAAAAGACATCTCCTGTGGGAGCTGGTCTGGGAGGAGGATCTGCAGATGCCGCATTCGCGCTCAAGATGCTCAATGAACTCTGCACGCTTGGGCTTTCGGAGGAACAGCTTGCCTGTTATGCGGCCCGTCTTGGCAGCGACTGCGCATTCTTTGTGTATAACCGTCCTATGATCGGAGAGGGCAGGGGAGAGATCCTTGCAGAATATCCGATAGATCTTGAAGCATATGATCTTCAGGTAATTACGCCGGCAGGAATCGCGGTCTCGACAAAAGAAGCCTACAGTGGCATCAGGCCGCATCTCCCGGAGATTCCTCTTCGTGAGGCTCTTGCAAGACCTGTCGAAGAATGGGACGGCCTTCTGACCAATGATTTCGAGGAAACGGTTTTTGTAAACCATCCTGAGCTTGCCGCAATCAAGCGCTCGCTTTATGACAGCGGTGCAGCATATGCCTCGATGTCCGGCTCCGGATCAGCTCTTTTTGCCCTTTACAGGAAATAGATATGACGCCGTCGCGCTGCTACAGCACGGCGGCGAATTTCTTTACATTCTTCAGTTTTTCCATGAAGCCGGGCTTCTGCTCTGTCTTCCATCTGTCGTATCTTGCCTGCATCCTGAGCAACAGGTCTGCAGGTATGTCTATCGCAGCTTCGGTCAGAAGAGCGAATTCTGTATTTACAGGACGCTTTCCCTTCAGCACCTGATTCACTAGTGATGCAGACAGGCCTATCTGCTCTGCGAACCTCTTCTGCGGGATCTTGAGATACTCCAGTTCGTCCTTGATCACTTCCCCGGGATGGGTTACGTAGTTTGGCTTCAGGTTGTTTGCGATCATCATAGGATCGACACCTTCTATTTCAATCATATTGACTTAATTATAATGATTTGACAATTCTATAAGATTGCATATGGTCGCAATGCTTTCCTGATTTTCTGCATGTTCCTCAAATTCTATTCGATACTTGTCATTGACTCTGACTGAAGATAATCCTTTCTTATTTCCGGATAGTTTCTCATATCTTAAAGAATTGATCCTGCTTAGTTCCAGTACGTTTTTTACACTGATCATAATTTCCACAGTCTTGATGTATCTTTTGATTACATCCGGTTGAAATCTGTGCTTCTTGTCGTTGGCTCTCCTGTGCAAATGTAGTTCTTTGAGATAAGTTTTGCCATAAATGACTTTCATGCTTCACTGCAAATTTAGTTATTAAAAAGAAATTTACAAATATGTAAATATTGTATTGCGTTAAATTGTGCTGTAAAAATAGTTTAATAGGCTTCAGCTGCGTAATTTATGTGGTGAAATGCAGTGTTAAATTTATTTTTCTGTAAATCTTTGAACTTTTCTGAAAGGTTTTTAACTTTTTTGAAGAACAGCTCCAATCTTCAAAAAAAGTTGAAGACTTTTCAGAAAAAGAAAAATGTGACTAAAATCCATTATACGGGACGAATGATTGAGGCTCTCCGGCAGGTTTTCCCTTTCTTTGGAGAAAAAAGAAATGAAGGGATTTTTATTTGCAGTCGTCATGATAGCAGCGGTTTCATGCGGCTTGACCGAGGTCGGAGAACCGGTCAGAAGGCCCGGCGGAGAAGCCTGGACAGGCCCCGGGATGAATGTAGGGAAGGACGATCCGGACAGGACCATATGTTATGTGACTTTGATGAGTTATTCGGATGGTTATGACTGGAGGGCCGACAGGGAGAAGGGGAGCGTGAAGTGTTCTCTGGTCGTTCTTGCCAATGGTCTTCCTATGATGAAGGTGCCGGTAGGAGACGAGTATGAAACCTCGTCAGATCCTGATATGCACAGGATGATAGACGGACATCTGTATACGGATTATTCGACGGATTCGGAGACCGTGATAAAGAAGGACGGCAGGCAGCTTTTCAGATACTCGGGAAGAGAACAGATATTCGGGATGTTGGTGGACAGCAGCGGTGTCTATACTCTTGGACATCGACGTGAAGGAGAGGGCTTTACATACAGGAAGAACGGCGAGATTCTGCTGGAGCGCACGGAAGGAAGGAGCTTTGGAAGGCTGTATCGGGATGGCGATGATATCTGTTTTGCCTTTTCCGAGCCTGTGGCATCAGCAACGGATGATATTGAAAGATATTATCATGTACGGAACGGTGAAGTCGTTCAGGTAGCTCTGCGGGAAGATGTTAAGAAGGTCTGGTGCATAACTTCTGATGGCGGCACGATATATTATGTTGCAGATATCATAGGAGTCGATGATCCTGTTGTTTTTGCCGGAACAGCTATGACCAAATTGGATATGCCAGAGTCGGCATCGATGGCCGGATGCAGGATACTTGCCGATTCGAAAGTAGTGTGCGTAGAAGGCGTCTCAGTGGCGCAGGGCAGACCATTGAATGCGTTTGTGTGGAGTGATGCAATGGAATACTATGCCTTCAATCCAGGTCTGACCATGTCTTCTGTAAATTGTTCCGGCGGAAGCGTGTTTTGTGTGCTGAATTCACCTTCGTCGTCGATCTGCGGGCAGATCTATCTGAACGGGACCATCGTTTCGACCCCGTTCAATTACACGTCGATGAGCAGCCGAACGGCCGTAATGGCAGACGGGATACTTCATGTCGGACTTTCTTCGAAGACCGGGGCGAAACCGCAGATATGGAAAGACGGCAAGCTGGAACAGCTGGACTATAACGGATACATATGCTCCGTCACGACAAACAAGGATCAGGCTTCCCAGGAAACGGTTCTTGACTGATCCGGATTTACCTTGATGCTGACCTTAAGTGTCTCTTCAGGAAGCAGTTCCTCGATGTTTTCAGGCCACTCCATGATGCAGAGACATCCGCTGTCAAGATAGTCGTAAAGACCGATCTCGACGGCCTCGGCAAGCTTGTTGATCCTGTAGAAGTCGAAATGGTACATAGGGTCGCCGTCGGCGCGCATGTACTCGTTCACGATGGCGAAGGTAGGGGAGCCGACAGGATCTGTCACGCCGAGAACCCTGCATATTGCAGTCGTGAATGTTGTCTTTCCCGAGCCCATGGGCGCGAAGAATGCCACAAGAGTATTGTCTCCGATCTTCTCGAGGAATTCGGATGCCGCCCTGTCAAGGTCATTTACGTCTCTGATGATGATTTCGTGTTTCATGCTGCAAAGATATGCAAAATACATTCTTTGGCAAACATGTCAGTATTCAAGTCCTTGTTTGTCGAGGAAACGATAGCTGGATGCTTCCATGATGTGTTCGCATGAGATGTCCCTGGCGCCATCCAGGTCTGCTATCGTGCGGGCAAGCTTGATGATCCTTGAGCATGCCCTGGCCGACAGCCCCATCCTTTCGATGATACGTTCAAGAAGGTTGCGGCATTCGACGCTGAGCGGACAATGCTTTTCTATCAGACGGTTGTTCATGGCCGCGTTGCAGAATATTCCCTCATCTGCAAAGCGTTCCTTCTGTATCTTTCTCGCATTCAGCACCCTGCGCGCCACATCCTTGCTCGGCTCCGCACGCTTCCTGTCGACGAGCCTTTTCGGATCGATCGGTTTCATCCACAGCTGTATGTCGATCCTGTCCATTATTGGGCCGGAAAGCTTGGACATGTATGCTATCCTTTTGGCCGGCGTGCATGTGCATCTGTCGCCTTCGCCGTAGTATCCGCACGGACATGGATTGGTTGCAGCTACCAGCATGAAATCCGCCGGGTATTCCACCTTTGTCTTCAGTCTTGAAATCGTCACCTTTCTGTCTTCCATAGGGGCTCTGAGTACCTCCAGCACCTTTTTCGGGGCCTCGCAGAATTCGTCTATCATGAGTATTCCGTTGTGGGCCAGTGAGATTTCCCCGGGCATGATGTTGTCCGAGCCTCCTCCCAAAAGGGCGGCAATCGATGCGCTGTAGTGGGGCGATCGGAACGGGCGTTGTCTTAGGAGCCCTCCTCGGGGACTGCCTTTTCCGGCCACAGAGTAGATCTTGCTGGTCTGCAGGGATTCCTCCATGGTCATGGGAGGCAGGATCCCTGCCATTGCCTTTGCAAGCGAGCTTTTTCCCGATCCCGGCGGGCCTATGAGAATGACATTGTGCCCTCCGGCAGCGGCGATCTCTATGCCTCTTTTGGCCCCTTCCTGACCGATGATTTCAGAAAAGTCCATGACTCCGAAACCGGCAGCTTCTCCATCCTCAGTATGGGAATCTTTCATCTGGTTCCTTGCCAGGAGGTCGTCGCAGAGTTCCTCGCCTCCCAGTATCCTCAAGACATCGTCGAGATTGTCGACTCCATAGACGTCAATACCTTCATATTCAACTGCTTCCATGGCGGATTCCCTCGGAAGGATGCAGCCTTGGAGGCCGTCTCTGCGGGCCAGTTCAGCAATGGGCAACGCTCCCGGAACCTCCCGGACGGTACCGTCAAGGCCGAGCTCGCCCATGATCATGAACTTGTCCAGCAGGGGGAGATCGCGCTGTCCGGAAGCCGCTATGATTCCCAAGGCAATGGGAACATCATACCCGCTGCCTTTCTTATGCATGTCCGCCGGAGCAAGATTTATGACGATCTTTCTGCCCGGAATCCTGAATCCCATGGACTGCAATGATGTTATCGTCCTCAGAAGACTCTCCTTGACAGCGGCATCTGCCAGTCCTACAAGATGAATCCCTATGCCCGTAGCAATGTCTATTTCAACTGTTACAGGTACAGCATCGATTCCGATGCATTTTGCACAATGGATGTTTATCAGCATGTCTTTTTTTCGCCAAATGTCATATCCATGATCGGAAAAGTGTTAAAAAAAGAGAAAAATGTGGCGAAATCATGATGCTTAAATTTTTTTAACATATGCTTAAATTTTTTTTATACTTTTGTATGCTTATTAAACTATGATAAAGATGACTTTTAAGGAATATAGGGAAGAGCATTCAGATGAATATATGACCCCATCGGTGTCTGTAGTGGATATTCAGGTGGAGGGAGTTATTTGTGGCAGCAATGAAACTCTGGATGATTATCTTGGAGACTGGTAAATAGTTTATGGTAAGAAGCTTCTTTGAATCGGCAGGCAGATACCTTCTGTTCTTGAAGAAGGTCTTCAGAAGACCCGAAAAATGGCGCATCTTCTGGAGGCAGTGCGTCATAGAAGCAGATAAGCTCATAATATCGTCGATACTTCTGGTGGGAGTCATCTCTCTTTTCATAGGTGGAGTCCTCGTTATCCAGACTGCGTCAAATCTGGAAAATCCCATAATCGACAAGATGTATATAGGATACATGGTAAGGGAGAGTCTCATTTTGGAGTTCTGCTCTACCATGGTGGCGCTGATCCTTGCGGGAAAGATGGGCTCGAACATATCATCTGAGATAGGAAGCATGCGCATTACCGAGCAGATCGACGCCATGGACATGATGGGTGTCAATTCGGCAGGCTTCCTTGTCCTTCCGAAAATCGCCGTCACAACGATTCTCAGCCCGCTTCTGATGCTCCTCAGTCTGGCTCTCGGCCTTGTCGGAGGATACGTAGTCGTCGAGACGACACAGATAATCCCTACAGCATCGTACATTACGGGAATCAAAGCCTTTTACAACGGCTTCTACATATTCTACAGCTGCTTCAAGATGTCTCTTTTCTGCTTCATGATATCTTCGATAGCGGCTTTCAACGGATACTATGCAAAGGGAGGCTCTCTCGGCGTAGGACGCTCCAGCACAAAGGCCATTGTCGTGACCAGCATCCTGATTCTTCTGGCCGACCTGATAGTAACCCAGTTAATGCTTTATTAAAATGATCAAGGTAGAGAATCTGAACAAGAGCTTCGACGGGGTGCAGGTCCTGAAGAACATAAATGTGGAATACGAGCAGGGCAAGTGCAACATGATCATAGGAGCCAGCGGTTCTGGTAAGACAGTGCTGCTGAAGAACCTCATAGGTCTGATGGAGCCTGACAGCGGAGACATAAGCTATGGAGATGTGAAGCTCTCGCAGATGTCCGACAAGGAGAAGATGAAGCTTCGTCAGAACATAGGAATCCTTTTCCAGGGAAGCGCTCTCTTTGATTTTGCGACGGTCATAGAAAATGTGATGTTCCCTATGGAATTCTTCACAGACTGGTCGAAGGCTCAGATGAGGGAAAGGGCGCAGTACTGTCTGGAGAAGGTGAATGTAATCGGTTCGGACGATAAGTATCCCAGCGAACTCAGCGGAGGAATGCAGAAGCGTGTCGGTATAGCGAGGGCCATAGCCCTGAATCCTTCATACCTGTTCTGCGACGAGCCGAATTCCGGTCTGGATCCATATACATCCATCCTCATAGACCGTCTCATCAGCGACCTGACCAAGGAGTTTAACATGACGACTGTCGTGAATACGCACGATATGAATTCCATCCTCGAGATCGGAGACAAGATCGGATTCATCCACCAGGGATCCATGCTCTGGCAGGGGGATAAAAAAACAATCCTTCAGCCCGATTGCAAGGAACTGAAGGATTTTGTATGTGCCAATACTTTGGCCAGGAACATTATAGACGGAATCTGAAACCCATCTCAAATCCGAACATGAGCGGCTGCACCGTCCTGATGCTCTTTGGCTGTCCGCAGTCGAAGTAATATCTCAGGCTTGGGTCGATATAAAGTCCCATGTGCTTTCCAAGCATGAATTCCACACCTATTCCGGCGTCGGCCGAAAGCTGTACACCCTCAGCCTTTTCCTTGTGGTAGATAGATGTGCCCAGAACATTGTAATTATCTGATACACATTTCTCTACAGTTCCTCCGGCGTATGCGTAAAGGTTTATCCTGTCTTTGCTTATGATGTTGTAATATGCATTTACCGGGATGCCGACGAAGTGCTGTGTGTTGCGGATATCGGAAGATATTGAATTTTCTATTCCTCCGGCCTCGGTGACCTTTGTATATTTACCATAGAATTTTCTGGCCAGAAGAGTGTAGTTTGCTCCGACTCCCAGCGACCATCTTTCATTGAAGTCTACCTTGACTCCTGCTCCGAAGGATACGGGGATTCCGTATGTTGACTTTGTGCTGGTCTCTGTGATGCCGGTCTTCTTAGGCGCCGGATTCACAGATGGAGCTTTCATCGGACCCATACGGTTCTGACTCTGAGCGTCATTTGTGCTGGCCAGTCCCGAAAGCACGAGCGAGACGTCAGCCTTTCTCTCAGGAGTCTCCTCGCCCCAGTCTTCAGGGAAATATTCCTTCTTGGTCTCAACTTTTTTCTCATCAGCTGGAGCTTCATCAGCCGGAGCCTTATCGGCAGGAACCACATCAGCAGGGATTTCATCAGCCGTAGCCACGTCTGTGACAACCTCGATTGCCTCGTCAGCAGTCTTTATTACTGCATTCCTTACCGGCTTCACGACCGGTTCCGCTTCCGCGATCATGTCCGGAATGACGATTTCAGTCTCTTCTGTCACGATCTCATCTGCAGGCTCAGCAACGGCGATCATGCCGCTGTCTCCCGCCTGGGGCACCAGCTCCTGCTGCGGCGTGTGATTGAAGATCACGCCGACAGCCACCGCTGCCGCCACAGCCGCTCCCGCGGCCGCACGCCTCCACCACAAGACCACGGTCTTGTGCTTTTCGGCTTTGTCCAGACCAGCGGAAACCCCCTCCCAGACGCTTGCAGGAACTTCTTCCCTGCCTTCATCCAGGATGGACTTCATCATCTGATCAAATTCATTTATGTTTTTATCTTCAAACATTTTCCAATTCCTTAATCTTGTTCTGCAACCATGTTCTCGCCCTGCTCAACTGCGTCCTTGACGTGCTCTCGGATATTCCGAGAAGATCTCCGATCTCCTTGTGCGAGTAGCCTTCGAGCACGCTCAGGTTGAATACTGTCCTGAAGCCCGCCGGGAGCTGCATCACCAGCTTCATCAGTTCCTTGTATCCGATGTTCTGACTCTGGCTCGGCGTGTCCGCCTTCATTCCTCTGATCGTGTCCAGATCTTCGCTCATCTTCAGCGCATCCTTCTTTCGAAGACTCATAAGTGCAGTATTTACAAAGATCTTTCTCGCCCATCCTTCAAAGGAGCCGTCTCCCTTATATTGCTTGAGCTGCGTGAACAATGTCACGAACCCGTCCTGGAGTATGTCCATGGCCTGCTCATTATCCCCAGCATAACGCATGCATAAAGGGAGCATACGGGAAGCCAGACGGTCGTAAACAACCTTCTGGGACGCGCGATCTCCTTTTATGCATGATTCAATCAGCTGTAGATCAAAGTTCTCTGCCACGGTTTTCTCCTTTTGGCCCCAAAGGTCGTTAATTGTTCATGCGCTATATAGATGCAAAAGGGGCCGTGAATGTTGCATGCCGAGCACATTTTTTCCAAAAATATGCAAATTCCCGAAATTGAGTGTTATTTTTGTATGTTTTCTGATAAACGAAGCTATGAAGAAGTTTTTATATATGGCGTTGGCCGCATGTGTCTTCCTGTCTTTCTTTTCAATGCCTGCGCATGCGCAGAAGGAGAGGGCTGAGGCAAGGCATGAGAACATGGTGCTTTCCGCCGTGGCGAGATATAATGAAAGGGACATCGACTCCGCGGTTTCGATCCTCAAGGAAGTCGTTGCCGATGACCCTCAGAATGACGGCGCATGGTATTATCTGGGACAGTGCGCGATAGCAAAGAACGACCCTGAGACTGCAGAGCAGTGCTACAGGATGGCGTCAGAGATAGATCCGTCTAATTTCTGGTACAGGTACAGGTTGGCAAGGCTGTATGCGGTCACATCAAGAGCGGAGCTTACTGTAGACATGTATGAAAAGCTCCTGGAGGATTTCCCGAAGAAGAGCGACCTTTATTTCGACCTCGTGGAGCTTTATGGCTCTCAGCAGGAATACGATAAGGCTCTGGAGACATTGAAGGAGATCGAGACCGTCTTCGGCATGACCGAGTCCATAGCCGTCTACAGGTTCAACCTTCTGCGTATGCTTAACAGGCAGGAAGAGGCCTTCCAGTCGCTACAGGACTATAATAAGGAATATTCGTCTCCGTTCATTCTGGCGACATTGGCCGATTACGAGATGGCCATGTACAATGATTCGACTGCGCTGGCATATTACGACGAAGCTCTGGAGCTGGCTCCGGACTATTCTCCGGCCCTTCTGGGCAAGGCTGAAGCTCTCAGGATGACAAGGAGATATGAGGAGTATTTCAATGTCCTGGACAAGTACATTGTGACGGAGGATACTCCGGCCGGCGCGAAGGGAGACTATCTCATGGCTGTAGTGCAGAGGACGGATCCGAAGTTCGTCAGCACATTCCAGCCTCAGCTGGATACCGTGATGAACAAAGTCCTGAAGGTGCATCCAAAGGATAGCATACTTTTACATGCTGCAGCGGTTTACTACTATTCGACAGACCGTATGGACCAGGCAAAGAAGCATTTCAAGGCAAATCTTGAGGCGTGGCCGGAGAGCTTTGCCGCGGCTGCGACATATGTGGAGTTCCTGATGTACGCTCAGGAGTGGGAGGATCTTTCGAGGGAAGGCCGAAAGGCGTTCGAACGCTTCCCGAAGGAGACCGCCTTCCTGGAGATGGCTAGCATGGGAGATTACAACCTTGAGGAATATGACAAGGTGCTGGACCTCTGCCAGAAGGTGCTGGAGGTCGCTCCGCGTGACAGTTCGAAGACATTGAGGGCATGGTCGACTATGGGAGATATCTACCATCAGCTCGGCGACGACAAGAAGGCGTACAAGGCATACGACAAGGCTCTGAAGATAAATCCGGACTATGTATATGTCCTTAACAATTATGCATACTACCTCAGCGTAGAGGGGAAGAAGCTGAAGAAGGCCTACAGCATGAGCAAGAAGGCAATAGAGGCCGAGCCGGACAATGCGACATACCTCGATACATTCGGATGGATCCTCTATCTGCAGGGCAAGGCCCTTGAGGCGAAGCCGTTCTTCAAGCATGCGATGCTCTACGGAGGAAAGGACAGCGTCGTGATAATGGACCATTATGCCGAGGTACTTTTTGTATTGAAGGAATATGACCTTGCATTGGTGTACTGGAACCTGGCGCTCCAGAAGAACAAGGGGGAAATAGAGGGGCTGGAAGAGAAGGTGAAGCAGCGCCGTCAGGAAATGAAGAAATAACCGCTGATGTACAGAATACTCAGATACATATATATGGTAGTGGTGCTGCTGTCGGTCTCGATGGCGGCATCTGCGCAGGATACAAGGGCTCAGGAGGAGAAGAAGGCGCGTCTGGAGAGGGAAATAGCCATCATCGACAAGCAGCTGGCGGAGAATGCTTCGCAGAGCAGCTCCATGCTGACCGACCTCAGCCTCATCCGCAAGAAGATATCGAACAGAAAGGCTCTCGTTTCGGAGTCCGACCGTGTGATCCGTCAATATTCTGACAGCATCTATCTGGCTCAGAAGGAGATAAACAGGCTTCAGGCAAGGGTGGATACCCTGACTGCGCATTATTCGAAGCTGGTTCTCAGCGCATATAAGAACAGGGATTCGCGTATATGGTACATGTACATGTTCGCGAGCGACAATCTCGGTCAGGCCTTCCGCCGTTTCGGATATTTCCGCAATCTCTCGACCCAGATGAAGAACGAGGCGAAGAGCATCCGCACAATGCAGGATGAACTGGCCTTGAAGCAGGAAAGGCTTGCGCTTCTGAAGAAGGATGCCGAGGCCGTAAAGGCCGAGAGGCAGAAGGAATTGGACAATCTGAGAAAGGACGAAAGCAAGGCAGACAGCGTGGTCAAGAAGCTTCAGAAGGACAGGAAGAAGTATCAGAGCCAGCTTGCGTCGAAGAAGAAGGAGATCAATGCCTTGAACCGTGAGATCGAGCGTCTGATTGCAAACGCCATGAATAAAGATGGTCAGAAGACCGGAAGCAAGAAGCCGAAGGCACCGGTAGACATGAAGCTGGATGCGGAGTTTTCAAAGAACAAGGGCAAGCTCCCATGGCCTGCGGACGGTCCTGTGGTCAGCCGTTTCGGAAAGCATTATCATCCTGTATACAAGAATCTAGAGCTTCCGCCGAACAACGGTGTGGATATAGCTCTGGCAAAGGGTGAGCATGTGAAGGCCGTCTTTGACGGAGTAGTTTCGCAGGTTCTGGTCATGCCGGGATACAATCAGTGCGTGCTCGTGCAGCATGGAAACTATTTTACGCTTTACTGCAAGATGAAGAACATTGCCGTAAAGGCCGGCGACAAGGTCAAGACAGGACAGCTTATCGGAGATATCGATACGATAAACGGACAGACCCAGCTCCATTTCGAGGTTTGGAAAGGCAAAGATCCGCAGAACCCTGAAACTTGGTTGCGGTAAATTTGGTCAAAATCCGTAAAAAGGTGTGCGAAATCGATATGTTTTGGTCCAAAAGCTATCAAAGTTGAATTGAATTAGATACATTTGTAATAAATAACACTAAAAAAACACAAGATGAAAAAGATTACTCTTACCCTCCTCGCTGGAGTGCTTGCAGCTGTATGTGCTTCTGCACAGGTACAGGTGAAGATTCATGAAGAAGCGGAAAACCAGCCGGTGATCCCTGCAGAGATCTACGGTCAGTTCGCCGAGCATCTGGGACGATGCATCTATGACGGAATCTGGGTGGGCCCTGATTCAGACATTCCTAACATCAACGGATATAGAAAGGACCTCGTGGAGGCTCTTAAGGAACTCAAGGTTCCTGTGCTTCGCTGGCCGGGCGGATGCTTCGCTGACGAGTATCACTGGATGGACGGTATCGGTCCTAAGGAGAATCGTCCGATGATGATCAACAACAACTGGGGCGGTACCGTTGAGGACAACTCATTCGGTACACATGAGTTCTTCAACCTCTGCGAACTCCTTGAGTGCGAGCCTTATCTTTCAGGTAACGTAGGTTCGGGTTCTGTTGAGGAACTTGCGAAGTGGGTTGAGTACATTACAGCAGAAGGCGGTACTCTTGCAGAGCTCCGTGCAAAGAACGGACGCAAGGAGCCTTGGTCGCTCAAGTATCTCGGAGTCGGTAACGAGAGCTGGGGATGCGGCGGAAACATGCGTCCTGAGTACTATTCAGACCTCTATCGCCGTTATGCTACATACTGCCGCAACTATGACGGAAACGTCCTCTACAAGGTTGCCAGCGGTGCTTCTGACTATGACTACAACTGGACAAAGGTGCTCATGGACCGCATCGGCGACCAGATGCATGGAGTATCTCTCCACTATTATACAGTGAAGGGTTGGGAAGGCTCAAAGGGTTCTGCTACTGATTTCGATACAGACTGGTGGTACAACATGGTATCAAAGGCTGTGGAGGTAGAAGAGGTCATCGAGAACCACAAGGCAATCATGAACGCATACGATCCTGAGGGAAAGGTTGATCTTCTCCTTGACGAGTGGGGAACATGGTTCGACGTGGAGCCAGGTACAAACCCAGGCCACCTCTATCAGCAGAACACAATGCGTGACGCCATGGTTGCAGCTATGTCACTGAACATCTTCCACCGTCACACAGACCGTCTCAAGATGGCCAATATCGCTCAGATCGTGAACGTTCTCCAGGCAATGATCCTTACAAAGGGCAATGAGATGGTTCTCACTCCTACATACCATGTGTTCCGCATGTACAATGTACATCAGAATGCGCAGTACGTTCCTACAGAGTGCAACGCGGCTGATATGGTTGCTCCTTCAGGACGCATCATGCCTGAGGTAAGCGTTACAGCATCGAAGGATGCAGACGGAAAGCTCCATGTATCTATCGCAAACCCTGTCGTTGACAAGGCTCAGACTCTTGTTCTCTCATTCGACGATCTTAATCCTAAGAACGTGACAGGTGAGGTTCTCGCAGCTCCTACAATCCAGTCTTACAACGATTTCGGCAAGGAGCCTGCAGTTGCTCCAAAGCCATTCACAGCTTTCAAGAAGAACGGCAAGACTCTCACAGTCACTGTTCCTGCCGCTTCAGTAGTAGCATTGAATTTCTAATATATCAGATGGCTCGACATCTTTGATTTATAGCGGATCTGCCCCTCTTGACCTGATTTTTCAAGGGGTGCAGATTTCGCCGTATCTGACAGTAACCACATAATAATAATATAACTGATGAAAAAGATTCTTCTATCGCTTCTTGCGATGTCTGCTGCCGTAGCCATTTCTGCACAGACAAATGAAATGAAGGTCCGTGTGAACAAGCCTGGAGCTGAAATCCAGCCTACAATGTACGGAATCTTCATCGAGGACATCAACTTTGCCGCAGACGGCGGACTCTATGCCGAACTGGTCAAGAACCGCTCGTTCGAGTTCCCTAACAACCGCCTTCAGGGCTGGACAGTCGGCGGCCGTCTCGAGGTCATGAATGACGGACCATTCGAGCGTAATCCTCATTATGTAAGACTTTATTATCCTGGTCACCCTCACAAGCATACCGCAATGGAGAACAACGGTTTCTTCGGCATCGGTCTCAAGAAGGGTGAGCAGTATCGTTTCAGCGTATGGGCGCGAATCCCTGACGGAAAGGAAGCCGGAAAGCTCGGCATCGAGTTCATCGACACAGCTTCGATGGGTGAGGAGCAGGCTCATACAGTTGCTGAAATCACAGTGGATTCAAAGGAATGGAAGAAGTACGAGGTAGTCATGACTTCTGCCGTGACCGATCCTAAGGCTACTCTCCGAGTATTCCTCAACAACCCTGTCACTGTGGACGTTGAGCATGTTTCCCTCTTCCCTGTAGACACATGGATGGGCCATGAGAACGGTCTCCGCAAGGATCTTGCGCAGGCTCTCTATGATCTCGAGCCAGGCCTCTTCCGCTTCCCAGGCGGATGTATCGTCGAGGGTACAGACCTTCCTACACGCTACAACTGGAAGAACAGCGTAGGTCCTGTAGAGAATCGTCCTCTCAATGAAAACAGATGGCAGCACACATTCAAGCACCGCTATTATCCTGACTATTTCCAGTCATATGGTCTCGGATTCTACGAGTACTTCCTCCTTTCTGAGGAGATCGGCGCTGAGCCGCTTCCAGTACTCAGCTGCGGTCTCGCATGCCAGTTCCAGAACGAGACTCAGGACGCTCATGTTCCAGTATGCGACCTTGACGAGTATGTTCAGGACGCTCTTGACCTTATCGAGTTCGCAAACGGTGACGTTACCACAGAGTGGGGTAAGCTTCGCGCCGAGATGGGCCATCCGGAGCCGTTCGACCTCAAGTTCATCGGTATCGGAAACGAGCAGTGGGGCCCTGAATATCCGGAGCACCTCGTGCCTTTCATCGACGCTATCCGCAAGGCTTATCCTGAGATCAAGATAGTAGGTTCTTCAGGTCCTAACTCAGAGGGTGACCAGTTCGATTTCCTCTGGCCTGAGATGAAGAGACTCGGAGCTGACCTCGTGGACGAGCACTTCTACCGTCCTGAGTCATGGTTCCTCGCGCAGGGAGCACGTTATGACAACTACGACCGCAAGGGTCCGAAGGTGTTCGCAGGCGAGTATGCATGCCACGGAGCAGGCAAGAAGTGGAACCACTTCGAGGCTTCTCTCCTTGAGGCTGCATTCATGACAACAATCGAGCGTAATGCCGATATCGTACATATGGCTACATATGCTCCTCTCTTCGCTCATATCGAGGGATGGCAGTGGAGACCTGACCTCATCTGGTTCGACAACCTCCGCAGCATGAAGTCATGCAGCTGGTATGTACAGAGACTCTATACTCAGTATCAGGGAACTAATGCGTTGAAACTCACTGATATGGAAGGCGTTAACATCACAGGTGCAGAGGGCCAGAACGGTCTCTTCGCAAGCTCTGTATATGACGCTGAAAAGAATCAGGTATACATCAAGATCATCAATGTTTCAGATGAAGCTCAGCCTGTAAAGGTGAACTTCGAGGGCCTCAAGATGAAGGAAGTCCTCAAGGGAGTAGAGGCTGTTAGCTACCATTCTGACGACCTTGACGCAGACAACACTCTTGACGAGCCTACAAAGATCGTCCCTCAGACAAGCCCGCTCAATTTTGAAGGCAAGGCCCTCGAGGTGACTGTGGCTCCGAAGACATTCATGGTGTATGTTCTTCAGAAATAAACCATTAACCAAATACTAACTAATACTAATTATCATGAAAAAATTGATGCTAAGACTGCTCGCTGTCGCTGCTTTTGTGGCTTCAGTTTCTGTCAGCTGCTCGGAAGTGTCTTTCATAGAGATCAATCCGCCTGCTGACCTCCAGAGCAAGATTGATTCGATTCAGGCACTTAAGGATGCCCAGAACACGGGAGACAAGACTACGATCGACATCGCAGTCGCAGAAGTAGGTGCCAAGGATTACACTTCAGGATGGTGGGTTGATTTCTCTCAGTACTTCACAGTACCTCAGGGAAAGTGCCTCACAGTCAAGTTCATCAACCACAACGGAACCCTTGACGGAACCGGTACAGGCAACAACTGGAGCAACTGGAACATGTGCGTCGCTTCCGGCGAGCGTGATTCGGATGGTTATACAGAGTTCTTCGTTCTCCGTTCAGACGCTTACGGATGGGGTAACGGTGACTATAACGGAGCCATGATCAGCCAGGATTATCCTGATACAGACGGTGACGGTGACATCTGGAATGACTTCAAGAGACATCTTGACGGTGCTGTTGTTGAAATGCAGATCGACTATGCTACTGCAGGAACAGTATTCCTTACTGCAACTCATACTTCAGTTGATGGCGTAGTGCTTACAGAGACATACGAACAGCCTGTTACAGGCCCTTCAGTAACAGCTTTCCTCATCGCTGACGGAAGCTTCATGGAGGTAAAGGAAGCATGGCTCGAGCCGTCTAAGATCCTTGAGATTCCAGACGAAATGGCGACATCTATCGTTGTTTCAGGCGCTCCGGCAGCGCTTGAGCTTGGAAACACTGATTTCTGGGGTGATGCTGTCGCTACAGTTACATTCGCTGACGGTGCAACAACTGTGGCAGATACAGCGGACATCACTTTTGTGGTTCCAGATCTTTCAACAGTAGGTACGAAGACCATCATCTACTCATACAGCAAGACAAAGCAGGGCAACTACGGAAAGCCTGTTGCCGGTACATATTCACTCAATGTCATCAATCCTGTAAAGAGTATGGAAATTACTGCTGCTCCATCATATCCTAAGTATTATGTATATGATGCACCGGTAGCGTTTGATCCAACAGGTCTTGTGGTTACAGCGACATATGCTGACGAGACAACTGGAGTTCTTGACAATTCTATGCTTACATTCGGTGCAGTTCCTGCAGACGGAACTCAGGAAGTTGATGTCACTTATGTCGGCTCATCATCTACAGTGACTATCAAGTGTCCTGTAGAAGTGATAAAGGGTACAGACGCAGTGGGAGTTTCAGACTGCTCTACCGGTTGGTGGACAGACTGGTCTGCCGATATACCAGTTCCTTCAGGTGAGACAGTTTCATATAATGTATATCAGTATTCAAGCTGCGGATCTAACTGGCATTGTACAGATGTGATTCTTCGTAAGACTGATCTTACCGAGAATGCTGTAGTACGTATGGATAACTTCGGCTGGGGCGGCGGTTACGATGGTAATGCTAATCTCGTTCTTGAGAGCAACTGGAATTGGGATACATTCCTTGCAGGTCTTAATCGCGCAGACATCAAGATTACAGTTACAAACAATGGAGACAATACTGCGGATATCCGCTATGATGTTACATATATCAATGGCGAGACTCATTTCCAGAGCTTCAAGGGTATCGTGGTAGACAGTGCAGACCTTAATTGTTGTCTTACATGTGAGGCGGCATATGCAGTGATATACTAATCTAAAGACCATTACATTATGAAACATAATTTTGTAAAGATAGCGCTTTGCGGCCTTCTTGCAGCGGCACCGTTTGCTGCTGTGACAGCTTCAGCAACATCAGTTGAAGCTATCCAGGCTGACAATGTGACAGTTAAAGGACAGGTAGTCGACGAAAGCGGCCAGCCTGTAGCGGGAGTCGGCGTTGTTGTAGCAGGTACTACAATCGGAACAACAGCCGATCTTGACGGATTCTTCTCTCTTGCAGTCCCTGCAGATGCTACTCTCCAGTTCATCTCTGTAGGTTTCGAGACTCTCGAGGTTGCTGTAGGCGGCCGTGCAGATCTCGGTACAATCGTGATGAAGGTTGAGAACACTCTTCTCGACCAGGTAGTCGTTGTGGGTTACGGTTCGCAGCGTAAGGTTGACCTCACAGGTTCTGTTGCGATCGTTGACGCAGACGAGATGAAGAAGGTATCTCACTCAAACATCTCGACAATGCTCGAGGGTAAGGTTGCCGGTGTGCAGATCACATCAGACGGTCAGCCGGGTGCAGACCCTTCAGTACGTATCCGTGGTTTGGGCAGCTTCGGAAGCACAGCTCCTCTCTACGTGATCGACGGTGTGCCTATGGGTACAACAATCCGTGACTTCTCTCCAAACGACATCGAGACAATCCAGGTCCTCAAGGACGCTTCTGCAGCTGCGATCTACGGTTCACGTGCTGCGAACGGTGTGGTTATCATCACAACAAAGAGCGGTAAGAAGGATCAGCCTATGAAGGTCGACTATCGCGGTTACCTCGGTGTTGACCAGATCAAGAAGGGCGTTTATGAAGTTATGGATGCAACTCAGTACGGCGACTACGTACGCATGGCGTTTGCAAACAGCGGAATGGATGCTCCTGCAGGATATCAGAAAGATAATGCACTTTATCTCGATCCTAACGAGATCAACACAGACTGGTTTGACGAGGTCTTCAAGACAGGTATCCGTCAGAACCACAACGTGAACATCTCAGGTGGTGGAGCTAACAATACATACAACGTAGGTCTCGACTACTTCAGCCAGAAGGGTACTCTCGAGGGTGCAGGTCCTAACTACGACCGTTTCACAGTCCGCGTGAACAACACAATGGACGTGAAGTTCCTCAAGCTCCGCACAGGTCTCGTGTACAGCCACAGCCTCCAGGACAACATGGCCCTTTCAAATGCCAACGAGTATGTACAGGGTCTTTACGGACAGCAGTTCCCTATCATGGCTTCCGCTCTCCTCATGCCGCCTAGCATCAAGGCTTATGACGAGTCTACATGGTGCCTTGACGACAAGCTCGGCGCAGCTTCAGGATACTCGTATGACGCTTATGGATACGGTACATATTATATGGAGCAGCACGGTGACATCCGTATGCAGAACCCTCTCCTCACAAACAACCTTCTCGAGAGAAACACTACAGTTGACCGTATCGTGGCAACAGGATCGGCAAACATCGACCTTCTCGGAATGGTAGGAGTGAAGAGCCAGAACCATAAGTTCGAGTACAACCTCAACCTTTCATACAGCCGTACATACGCTAAGGATTTCACATTCATCCCAGCGTTCATCGTCAGCTCGACAAACTATCTTGCAAAGACCAACGAGACCCTCAACCAGGGTTACCGTTCATACACTGACGGTCTCATCGAGAACTTCGTGACTTATGACGGAAAGATGGGCAAGCACCACCTCAACATCGTTGCAGGTCATACATTCCAGCGTGAGAGCCACCACTCTCTTACAGGTATCGGTACTACAATGCCTGAGCCTTACTACCTCCAGGTAGGAAACGCTGAAACAAGAAACGCATCAAGCTACGAGAGCGAGCATGTGCTTACATCTTACATCGGCCGTATTAACTATGACTACGGTGAAAGATACCTCTTCCAGGCTACAGTACGTCGCGACGGTTCAAGCCGTCTCTCAAATGACGGCCGTTGGGGCTGGTTCCCTTCTGCATCCCTCGGATGGCGTATCGACAAGGAGCCTTTCTTCAATGTTGACCCTCAGCTCGTAAGCCTCTTGAAGCTCCGCGCATCTTATGGTGTGCTCGGTAATGAGAACATCGGTGACTACCAGTTCATGGCGACAATGGCCCGTGGTAACTATACTTACAGCTTCAATGGCGACAAGGTCACAGGTTCTGCAATCTCTGACTATGTGAACACAGCCCTCAAGTGGGAGAAGAAGAAGACTCTCGACATCGGTCTCGACTATGCTATGTTCGGCGGTAAGCTCGAGTTCAACGCAGACTGGTACAAGGCTGTTTCTGAAGACCTTCTCTACAGCGTTCCTGTTCCTGCAGAGGCTGGTGCGACAAACGGTTCGGTTACAATGAATGCCGCTACAATGGAGAACACAGGTCTTGAGTTCGCTCTCGCATGGCATGACTATGGCCACGAGCTCAAGTATGACATCTCTGCAAACATGACACTTCCGAAGAACAAGGTTACATCCCTCGGTATGGGCGAGTCTCAGAGAATCGACGGTGACTGCATCACAAAGGTGGGCAGCGAGGTAGGACAGTTCTACGGATATGTTTATGAGGGTATCTTCCAGAACCAGGACGAGATCGACAACCGTATCAACGCTGAAGGTCTTCATGTGAACCAGAACGGCGCGCAGCCAGGTGACGTTGCTTACAAGGATGTAAACAATGACGGTGAGATCACTGGTGACGACCGTACAATCCTCGGAAGCGGTATGCCTAAGGTTCAGTTCGGTCTTAGCTTCCGTCTCGAGTACAAGGGCTTCGACCTCAATGTATCTACATTCGGAGCAGCAGGATACCAGGTGATGGACTTCATCGACAGAACTCTCCGCGGTTCTTATGGCGCGACAAACAAGAGCGTAGACCTCGTGAACGCATGGACTCCTGAGAAGCCTAGCACAACAGTTCCAAGAGTATACTGGGCAAGCACAGGTTCGATCACAAACGACATGTTCAGCTCACGCTTCCTCCAGAACGGCGCATACTGGAAGATCGCTAACGTAGAGCTCGGATACAACCTTCCTGACAAGTGGTTCAAGGATGTGATCAGCGGAGTACGCGTATATGTATCAGGCCAGAACCTTGCTACAATCTCTAAGTACAGAGGTTATAACATCGACTTCGCAGGCGGTACATTCACTCCTGGTTACAACTATTGTTCGTATCCTACTCCAATGACAGTAATGTTCGGTGTAAATCTGTCATTCTAAGAGGTTTAACTTGTAAAACGTAAATGATCATGAAAAAAATATCAATAATTCTGTCAGCGTTTGCGGTTGTTTTCGGAATGGCTTCATGCAACGATCAGCTTGAGCTCAGAAACCCGAACAACCAGACAACATATGACTTCGGCGACTCAGAGGCGGAGCTTCAGGAGGCAGTGATCTCCTGCTACAACCGTATCCGTCTTGAGGGTACATTCGCCCGCGTAGGCTATACTATGGATGCTGTCCGTGGTGACGAGATCTGGAACGCATCTCAGATCTGGTATCTCCCATATGACAACCTCAACATCTCTGCAGCAGGTGACGACATCGGAACACAGTGGATCTGGCGTGACTGCTACCATGTTGTGAACCGTTGTAACTTCGTGCTTCAGAAGGTAGAGACATGCGAGCTCAGCGAGAAGTCATACAACGAGATCAAGGGTCAGGCACTCTTCCTCAGAGCCCTTGCATACTATACAATCGCTACATACTATCAGACAGCTCCTCTCTTCAACGACTACGCTCAGTATTCGTCAATGGAGACAATGTACGCTCCATGCGTGCCTCAGGACCAGCTCTTCGACCAGATCGATGCTGACCTTGCAGAGGCTATGCAGATCCTCCCTTCACGTAACGAGGGCGGTGAGTGGGCTGGCGGACGTGCTACTTGCGGCGCTGCTGCAGGTTACTATGCACGTTCACTCATGTTCCGTCACAAGTTTGAGGAAGCTCTTGTTGTCCTCAAGGACATCATGGATGGAAAGTACGGTACATACAGGCTCATGGCTGACTATGGTGACAACTTCCGCGAAGGCGCTGCCGAGAACAATGAGGAGAGCCTTTTCGAGGTTCAGTATCTTGACTATGGAAAGGGTGGTTCTGACGAGGAGTGGACTCCTGTGAACATCTCTTCAAACGCTACTCAGGGCCATGCAGTAGAGTCGAACTATGCTCCTGGAACATTCGGAAGCTGGGCTGACCTTGCAGTTTCTCCATGGCTTTACAACCTCTTCAAGGCTGAAAGATGTACTGACGGTACTCTCGACCCAAGACTTTACTGGACAATAGCTTCATATGAGCCTGAGTATGACATCTATACAGGCGGTAAGAATGCCGGCTATCCAGGTGGAAACGACCCACGTCAGAATGTGATCTACCAGACTCCGGTAACTGCTACTCCTGTGGCAAACGGTACAAACGGCGGTTTCTCTTCTGCTAAGTGGACTTACGCCCGTCAGGATGTCTGCAACACTATCGTGACAGGTCTCCACTGCGGTATCAACCTCCGACTCATGCGTTACTCTGACGTGCTTCTCCGTGCTGCAGAGTGTATCAATGAGATCTCAGGTCCGAACGCAGAGGCTATCGGATACATCAACCAGGTACGTAACCGTGCAGGTCTTGCAAACCTTGAGCTTGCTGACTTCGGTTCAGCTGACAAGCTCTTCGAGCAGATTGCAAACGTAGAGCGTCCAAAGGAGTTCGGTTGTGAGAACGGCCGTGGTATCGACCTCATCCGTTGGGGCTTCTTCCACACTTCAGACCGTCTTGCACAGCTTAAGGATCATGGTAACTACGTTCTCGACGGAACAGCGAACACAACTTATCCGGTAGAGAATCCGACTGGTTCTACATATCAGTTCTACCAGCCAGGTCATGAGTATTTCCCAATCTTCCAGACTACTTTGAACTCTAATCCTAACCTCGGCAGCGGTAACTCTGCCAATACAAACACAGACAACAAGGCTGAGTTTGAGGCTAAGGGATGGAGAGTCCGTCCTGTAGTGGAACTCTAATATTTGACTAGATTGTCATTCTGGACTATTTATTGTCATCCTGAGCGTAGCGAAGGATCTTCAAAAGATTCTTCACTACGTTCAGAATGATATTCATTCAGGATGACTTTTTTCATAAAAAAGAACGACATGAGATTTGAAATGCGCTTAGCAAAGGCACTTATTCTTGCAGGAGCATTGGTGGTTGCTTCATGCGAGGATCCTTCTCAGGGAACCGGCATCATCACCGGACCTGTAAATCCTACGCCGGAGCCACCTTCGGAAGAAGTGAGGATTCCGGATTATGAAGATGATTATTCTGCCATTGCAGGATGGAATAACCATTCAAAGTGGAATCTGGCCAATGTACATGACCCGTCGATCGCGTATTATGACGGCTATTACTACATGTACTGTACAGATGCATCATATGGCAACGAGCACCTCAAGGCGACCAAGGGAAAGCATTTTCCGGGAAAGCGCTCGAAGGATCTCGTGAACTGGGAATATGTACCGGGCCCTATGAACGAAGCGCCTGCGTGGGTGGCGGATTCTTTGAACAGCATCCGTAAGCGCATGGGCGTGCCAGCCATCGAGAAGAACAAGATTTCATATGGATATTGGGCACCGGTGATAAGGGAAGTGGACGGAAAGCTCCGCATGTATTACTGCATCGTCATCGATAACTCGATCAAGACCGGCGGCGTAGGCTTCGACGGCAGCTGGACAGAACGTGCATTCATAGGAATGTGCGAAACGACCGATCCTGCAAGTGGAAACTGGGAGGACAAGGGATTCGTGACATGCTCCTCAAGCGACAGAGGCCGTGACGGATGGAAACGTCCTAACGAGAACAACTGGGACGGCTATTTCTATTACAATGCGATCGACCCTACATACCTTGTCGACGATCCTTCCGGCAAGCATTATCTCATCTACGGCTCATGGCACAGCGGCTTTGCCCTTCTGGAGATCGATCCTGCAAGCGGAAAGCCTGTAAATGCCCCTCTTGGCGATCCTTGGGCAGACAATGTAAGCGACCTTACAGCCCGCTACGGTATCCGTGTGGGAACCCGTACTGCAAGCTCACGCTGGCAGGGCAGCGAGGCTCCAGAAGTCATCTACAAGGACGGATACTATTATCTGTTCATGGCATATGACGGTCTGGATGTGCCTTACAACACCCGCGTGGTGCGAAGCGAGAAGATCGAAGGTCCATATTACGACATAACAGGACGCAATTTCACCAACGGTCGCGGCGACTGTTATCCGATCGTTACGCATCCATACAGATTCAACTACAGCTACGGCTGGGTGGGAATAGCGCATTGCTGTGTTTTCCCTGAACATAACGGTGACGGCTGGTTCTACAGCTCGCAGGGACGTCTTCCTGCCAATGTCGGCGGCAATGCATACAGCAACGCAATCATGATGGGCCATGTGCGCCGTATCGTATGGTGTCCGGCATCTGCAGACGAACCGAATAACCTCTGGCCGATCGCTCTTCCTGAAAGATACGCAGGCCTTCCTGAAAAGGCGATTACGAAGGATGATCTCGTGGGTTCATGGGAGCATATAAACCTCGACTACAAGTATGCCGAGCAGCGGACTTCGAAGGAACTCGTCCTCAAGGCTGACGGAACCATGGTCGGAGCCCTCAAAGGTACATGGACATTCGACCCGGCAAAGAAATGGCTCACATTCAATGTGGACGGAGTAAAGACCGTAGTGTGCGTAGAATGGGAGGCTGACTGGGAAGCAACTCCAAGAGTCGCAACAGTCGTATATGCCGGAACCCACAAGGAAATGAAGTCTACATGGTGGGGCAAGAAAGTCCAGTAATATCAATTGTCATCCCGAGTTTGTCGAGGGATCTCTTTAATATTTAAAGTTATGAAAAACATTCTCCTGATACTCTGCCTTCTGGCAACCATAACCCTTTCTGCGCAGCCTCGCGGCCCGCAGAGAGGTACTGAATTCGAATATCCGGATGCGCATGACCCTGTAGCGGCATTCTGCGACGGACGTTACTATGTATTCACTACAGGCATGGGCATCATGTCATCCGCTGACCTTGTGAAATGGCGTTTCGAGGGCCGTGTACTTGACGATATCCCTCAGTGGGCTGCAGACAGGGGCTTCAAGGGCATGCCATGGGCACCTGATGTGTTCTACCATGAAGGTACATATTATGTGTACTATTCATATTCTCATTTCGGCAAGAACATCTCTGCCATCGGAGTAGTGACCAACAAGACCCTCAACCCTGAGTCTCCTGACTACAAGTGGGAAGATAAGGGAATGATCGTCGAGTCTATCCCTGGAAGAGACGAGTGGAACGCCATCGATGCGAACGTCATCATGGACGACAACGGCGAGGCATGGCTCTCGTTCGGTTCATTCTGGCGCGGACTAAAGATGTTCAAGCTCGACCAGACCCTTACACGCATGGCTGAGCCGCAGGTATGGTTCCCGATCTGCCGCCGTCCGGAGGGAACAGCTGAGGATACATCCAAGACAGATACAGCCGTGACTGCTGACCCTAGAGGAAAGGACTTCGACGCAGGAAACGGTGCAGTAGAGGCTCCGTTCATCTTCAAGCATGACGGCTGGTACTACCTCTTCGCATCTTACGACCTCTGCTGCCGCGGCGAGAAGAGTACATACAATGTGGTCGTAGGCCGTTCTAAGGAGGTTACAGGCCCATATTTCGACAAGGACGGAGTATCCATGATGAACAGCGGCGGAACCACTGTCGCAAAGGGTAACGAGCAGTTTGCCGGTGTAGGTCACTGCTCTGTATACACATTCGGAGACAAGGACTACATCTTCATGCATGGCTACGACAAGAATGAAGATTACCGCTCGAAGCTTCTCGTCCGTGAGCTTACATGGTCAGAAGACGGATGGCCTATCGTAGTTCTCTAACGTCATTCTGAGCATCTCAGATTTGTCATTTTGAGTTTCTCTGACATGTCATTCTGAGCGAAGCGAAGAATCTTTACTATATTTGCAGTCTGAATTTCAGACTGCATTTTTTATGGCCAAAAAGACAGTGTTCCTTACCGGAGCTACAGGCAACATGGGCTGGGCCGGTTTTCAGGAACTATATGCTCGAAAAGAGCGTTTCGACATAAGGATTCTTGCACGCGACAGCAAGAAGAACCGCCGCAAGCTGGCTCCGTATCTTTCTGATCCCGCTGTTACAGTCGTGTGGGGTGACCTCATGCGTTATGAGGATGTCCTTGCAGGAGTTACGGGCTCAGATTATGTTCTTCATGTAGGAGGCATGGTGTCTCCTGCAGCTGATTATTATCCTGAGAAGACCCTCAAGGTCAATATAGGCTCTGCTGAAAATGTCGTGAAAGCGATTCTGGCTCAGGAGAATGCATCTGAGGTCAAGGTGGTCTACATCGGTTCTGTGGCCCAGTATGGCGACAGGAACCCTCCTCACCATTGGGGATGCGCTTCCGAACCGCAGGTACCGGCGAAGTTCGACATGTACGCTCTTTCAAAGATCCGTGCCGAGCAGATCTTCGCTTCCGCGGGCTTGAAATATCTGGTGTCATTGCGCCAGAGCGGCATCCTCTATCCCGGCATCCTCAGCGTTGTGAATCCGACAGCATTCCATGTGCCTATGGGAGGCGTTCTCGAGTGGGCTACAATCGAGGATTCGGGCCGTCTTCTGGCTCAGGTATGCGAAGACTGGGTACCGGAAGATTTCTGGAACAAGGCCTACAACATCAGCAGCGGCGAGCAGTACCGCATGACCAATTATGAGTTCATGACCCGCATGCTCGGAGCCCTCGGCCTTCCTTCTCCGGAAAAAGTCTTCGAGCCTCAGTGGTTTGCCTTGAAGAATTTCCACGGAATGTGGTACAAAGATGCCGATATCCTGGATGACATCCTTCATTTCAGGGCAAATGTTCCTGTCGATGAATACTTCGCGACGATGAAATCAAAGCTCCCATGGTTCTACCATCTGGCCTTCCTCGCTCCTGCATGGGCGGTCAAGATGTTCATGAAGCCGTTCGCATTTGCGGAGGGACTCGGCACACAGTGGTGGGTCGAGAATGATCCCGAGAAGTTCGAAGCATACTACGGCTCACGCGAAGCATACGACGCTATCCGCTCATGGGACGACGTCCGCCCGGCACCCCTGCCTAAAACGGGTGGGCTGCAAATTGATGATAATCAATAGTTTATATTTCTTCCGTGCTCCCCTTTTGACGGCACGGAGATATTGTAAGTGATTGAATAGTAATAAGATATACCCCACTATGAAAATAAGGATTCTGGACATATTGGAGGAGACGATGGCCGATGGGCCGGGATTCCGTACATCGATATATTGTGCGGGATGCGCGCATCATTGTCCGGGCTGTCATAACCCGCAGTCCTGGGATTTTCATGGGGGCAGGGAAGTGACCGTAGATGAGCTTCTGGAGGTCGTCAAGGCCGATGAATTTGCCAACGTCACATTCTCCGGCGGCGACCCTCTCTACCAGGTCGAGGCCTTTACAGAGCTTGCCCGCCGCATCAAGGAGGAGACCGGCAAGAACATATGGTGCTACACCGGATTCACATACGAAGAAATCCTCGCGGACGAGCGCATGAGCCAGATCCTTCCATACATCGACACACTCGTCGACGGACCGTTCGTGGCCGAACTTCGCGACCCGGAACTCCACTTCCGTGGCAGTTCCAACCAGAGGATCATTCATCTGACAGAACAAAAAGACGATGTCGTTGCCGGCACCGTCTCTGTAATTCCTTATAAATAGATCCCCGATCGGGTCGGGGATGACATCCTTGACTGATTATTCGTGTACGACGCGGTCGCGGAGCTCAGCGAGCTTTCCGCCGTTCCAGCGGCTTGTCGTTCCGACGAGGTAGCCGGTGATTCGCTGGAGCTTGTCGATGTTGTGGCCTCCGCAGTGAGGACATTCTGTGAGTCCTTCCTTCGCATTCTCGAATCCGCAGTCCATGCAGCGGTTGCGGTTGTGGTTTACCGAGCAGTATCCGATATCATATCTGTCCATGAGGTCCACGATGTTCATGATAGCCTCAGGGTTGTGTGTCGCATCTCCGTCGATCTCGACATAGAAGATATGTCCGCCACCTGTGAGAGCGTGGTATGGACCCTCGATCTGAGCCTTGTGCTTTGGAGTACATTTGTAATATACAGGCACATGGTTCGAGTTGGTATAGTAATCCTTGTCTGTCACGCCAGGGATGATGCCGAACTTCTTCTTGTCACCGCGTGTGAAACGGCCTGCAAGGCCCTCTGCAGGGGTTGCGAGCACGCTGTAGTTGTGCTTGTATGTCTCGCAGAACTTGTTGATCTTGCTGCGCATGAATGTCACGATACGGAGTCCGAGCTCCTGAGCCTCTGCTGATTCTCCATGATGCTTTCCGATGAGGGCGATGAGACACTCTGCGAGTCCGATGAAGCCGATACCGAGGGTTCCGTGGTTGATCACCGATTCGATTGTATCATTGTCCGCGAGCTTTTCGCTGTCGAGCCAGAGAGCTCCCATAAGGAGGGGGAACTGCTTCTTGAGAGCGGTCTTCTGGAAGTTGAATCTTTCGTTGAGCTGCTTTGCCGCGATCTCGAGCACATCGTCAAGCTTCTGGAAGAAAGCGTGAATCCTGTCTTCCTGATTCTCTATCTCCATACATTCGATCGCAAGCTTCACTATGTTCACTGTGGTGAACGAGAGGTTTCCGCGGCCGATCGATGTCTTAGGTCCGAAACGGTTCTCGAACACACGTGTGCGGCATCCCATTGTAGCAACCTCGTACTGGTATCTCTTCGGATCGTCCGGATTCCAGAGCTCGTGGTGGTTGTATGGAGCGTCAAGGTTCACGAAGTTAGGGAAGAAACGGCGTGCCGATACCTTGCATGCAAACTTGTAAAGATCATAGTTGCGGTCTTCAGGAAGGTAGCTTACACCTCTCTTCTTCTTCCAGATCTGGATAGGGAAGATCGCTGTGGAACCGTTTCCTACGCCCTCGTATGTTGTGTTGAGGATCTCGCGGATCACGCAGCGGCCCTCAGCTGAAGTATCTGTACCATAGTTGATTGAGCTGAACACAACCTGGTTTCCTCCGCGTGAGTGGATGGAGTTCATGTTATGTACGAAGGCCTCCATGGACTGGTGTACGCGGCTGACAGTCATGTTGATGGCATGCTGGATCACGCGGTCGTCGCCCTGGATTCCTACGAGCTCCCTCTTGAGATAGTCGTCGATTTTCACATCATAAAGACGCGCGTAGTTCTCGCCGTTGATCTCTCCGATCTTGTCGAGCTCCTCCTGGAATGTCCTTCTTACGAAAGGTGCCATGTAGAAGTCGAATGCAGGGATCGCCTGACCTCCATGCATCTCGTTCTGAACGGTCTCAAGAGAGATGCATCCAAGGATGCTGGCTGTCTCGATTCTTTTAGCCGGACGTGACTCTCCATGTCCTGCGAAGAATCCGTCTTCGAGGATCTTGTCCAGTGGGTGCTGGATACAGGTAAGGCTCTTGGTAGGGTAGTAGTCCTTGTCATGGATATGGATGTAGTTGTTCTTCACTGCCTCCTTAACGTCCTCTGAAAGCAGGCACTCGTCTACATATGACTTCGTAGACTCCGAAGCGAACTTCATCATCATTCCGGCAGGGGTGTCGGCGTTCATGTTCGCGTTCTCGCGGGTGATCTCTGTCGCCT
>JAFYME010000053.1 GCA_017556765.1 Bacteroidales bacterium | reverse complement strand
CGGATGATCATCATCTTCACCATCATTCCGAGAATCTTGTCGAAGGTCAGATAGTCGAAGAGTGTGATCTCGTCGATCTTGTCCCAGTAGAGGTCGTCTATGCCTCTTTCTCTGGAGAGGATGTCGTGGCCTTCGAGGATGCTCTGCAGCTTTGCAGACTCCTTGAATTCCGGCTCCTCCGGTTCAAGGCCGGTCTCTTCCGCCTCAGGATCTCTGAGCGAGAGGACATCCTTTTCTGGATCCCTGCCCAGGGCCTGGTTCAGATACCTGACCTTCTGGTTGCGCACGTTCAGGTCGAACTGGAAGAACTCCCTTATGAATCCGAGCCTGTGCGACAACGCCTCTTTGTAGAGCTCAAGGCCGATCTGGTCCTTGTCGAATCCCTTCACGATGAAGTCAAGCGCTTCGTTGTCCTTTGCGGACAGGAGCTCTCTGACCTGCTCGATGTATTCGTCAAGGCTCTTCTCGCCCTGCCTCCAGTCCGGAGTGAAGTCAGGAAGACCTGCTATTATGTATACGTAATTGTTCATAGATTCTTCACTGCGTTCAGAATGACAATTAACCGAAAAGAAGCTTCTTGGTCGCTGGTCTGAGATACTCTGAAATGAGCTGGCTGAATGTCTCCTCTGTGAAGCTTACGAAGTAGCCTCCGTCCTTAGGACCGATCTGGAAGCCGCCTGCGATCTTCTTTGAGAATGATGCCTCAACGCCTGCTCCAAGGATCTTTGCGAGCTCCTTGGTCGCGAACGGCTCGAGGTCGTTCTTGAGTGACTCAGGAAGTACGAGGTTGAGGTCTACAGGACCGTCTGTAGTGAACTTCTCTGCAACGGCCTTGATGAGGTCCTTGATGAAGTCAGGTGATGAAAGGGTCTTCTTTACAGCCTCGCCTGTCATCTTGCCTACGATGAGTGTCTCGATGTCTTTCTTTGTTGCGGCGATGCTCTGTGTAGAAGCCATCTTGATGTCTGAAGCGGTCTTTGTCTTGATCTCCTCAGCCTGCTTCTGAGCGGCTTCGATGATCTTGGCTGCTTCTGCCTGCGCTCTGGCGAGCATGTCGTCTACCTGAGCTTTAGCTTTGGCAAGAAGTTCTTCGCCTTCCTGCTTTCCTTTTGACAGACCCTCATTGTAAAGCTTGTCTGTCAGTTCCTGCAATTTGTTCTGCATATCCGGATATTTATGTTTTGGTTATATTTTATTCTATAATTCGGCAAATTTACTAATAAATCGGCGAGGAAGCAACCGATTTTCCTTTAAATTTGGAAAATAGTTGACAGCCTCGCCGATTGAGTTTTCTTTTGGTTGATTTTCAGCCTTTTATGACACTAAAAACATTCTTTCAGGATATTCACGATATTTTTCGATTTTCCCATTGTGTAGAAGTGGACAGCCGGTACTCCATGGGCTATCAGGTCCTTGCACTGACTGATGCACCATTCCGTGCCTATCTGATATATGGCTTCCTTGTCTTCTCCAGCCTTTGCTATCTCGGAGGTAAGCTCTACCGGTATGTCCAGAGAGAATGATTCCGGAAGCATGTTGACCTGTCTTGCTGTCGACAGCGGCTTCAGGCCCGGGATGATAGGAACGGTTATTCCTGCCTCGCGGCATCTGCGGACGAAATCGTAATAAACCTGATTGTCGAAGAACATCTGGGTGATCACATAATCAGCTCCTGCGTCGATCTTCTTCTTCAGATTCGCTATGTCGGTCTCGATGTTCGCTGCCTCAAAATGCTTTTCAGGATATCCTCCGACTCCGATGCAGAAGTATCTGTCCGTCATCTCGTATCCATCCGTCATCCCCGACCTGATCGGGGATCTCTTCTCCTCCGAGCGTTGTCTCCTGTATCCTGCGCTTCCCTGGTACTTGCGGATTCCTTCCACCAGCTCGCTTGCATATCTGTATCCTCCAGGGGTAGGGGAGAAGCGCTTCTCACCCGTCATGCTGTCGCCTCTGAGGGCCACTATGTTGTTGATCCCCAGGAATTCCAGATTGTCAAGCTTGCTCTCGATCTCTTCCGCTGTCGTGCCTGCGCAGATGATGTGCGGTACGGTCTCGACGTCGTATTTCGACATGATCGCGGTACATACCGTGGTCTCGCTGATGCGGTTGCGTATGAGGTGGCGGCTGAATGTTCCGTCAGCCTCCTCGCGGAATTCGAATTCGTCCCTGTGGCTTGTCACATTTATGTACTTCGGACTGAACTCCATGAAAGGAGCGATGCTTTCGAGGAGCTCGTTCTTGGTCATGCCCCTGAGCGGAGGTACGATCTCAAGCGAAGGATATGCCTTCGTGCTGTTTGCCAATATATCTGAAATCTTCATTTTATGGTGGACTGTATCTGTTTATCTGTCACTTGTTTATCTGTTGCCATGTGCTCCCCTTTGTCGGCACGTGGGTGGTGGTAAGGTGTTTGTGCTGAGGCGGTTGCACGCCACTTATTTCAGCAGGTGGCCGAGGAAACGGCGCGCTGTCTCTTCGGACATGCCTCTGCGGCGGGCGTAATCGTCGTACTGCAGTCGGGATATCCTGCGGATGTCCGGATATTTTGCGTCCGGGTGCATGAATATCATTCCGCAGATGCATGATTCCGGCATCATGGCGAAGCTCTCCGTAAGCTTGATCTCCAGGCGGTTGCCTGCAGGAAGGAGCTCCAGGATATCCTGCTTCAATGTATGGTCCGGACAGCTTGCGTAGCCCGCGGCAGGCTTTATTATCTTCATCTCCTTCGGCTGACTTTCCTTCAGACGGGCGTCGAGCCATGATGATGCGGCCTCTGCAATGGTCATGCGTACGGTACGTCCTACAAGGTCTTCGTATTTGTTGCTGCATGCAGGACAGCAGCATCCCTCTTCATGGGCATCGTTGGCCTTCACGCTGATCGCGAATGCTCCGAAAACGGATGTCTTGCCGCTGCCGGATGGGACCACGTAGTCACATAGCGACAGCATCTCTCCGTTTTCCTGTCTCATCATCGGCAACCTTTTCTCACCATGTCGCGTCTTCAGTACGATGTCGTCCTTGTCGGAACAAGCTTCATAGAACTGAGCGGCTATCCTGATCTTGAAATTCGCCATGGCGATCTCGTCTTCTGCGTCTCTTCGTAGCTGCATGAGTTCCGCCACTTCTGGCACAGGGCTTCCGTACCGCACGCCCCAAATGGCATGCAGCATCTTCCAGTCGAAATAAGGCATGGCCTCTTCGATCGGAAGCTCCATGTATCCGATGCTTTCCGGAAGTGTCACGGAATAAGTTTCCTTCGCGAAACCGCTGACCTTTATCTTCCATTCCGTCTTCTGCTCCTGAACCTTGTTTCCGGCTTCATAAAGCGAGCGGATCTTTTCCTGTTCCATATGGCCCTCGGCTTCAAAACCAGCCTTGTCCATCATGCATTTCTTCGCCATCACAGCTGCTGCGGATGCGTCGGCACCATAGAATACATGGTCATACAAAGGCGCGAGCTTTACCGCTGTATGCAGCGCGGATGTTGTCGCTCCTCCGATGAAAAGAGGCGTCTGCATGCCTCTGGAAGCCATTTCGCGGCATATCTCCTCCATCTGGTAAAGCGATGGGGTGATCAGTCCGCTGACTGCTATGATGTCCGCTCCGACTTCTTCCGCCTTGTCCAGGATGGTCTCCTTGTCTACCATCACTCCCAGGTCAATGACCTCGAAACCGTTGCAGCTGAGCACGATGCCTGTGATGTTCTTTCCGATGTCATGGACGTCGCCCTTTACAGTCGCGATTACGACTTTCGCCTTTTCGCTTCCCTTGTCGTCAGCGTTCATGTATGGCTCGAGGATGCTTACGGCATCTCTCATCACCTTGGCTGATTTCACAACCTGCGGAAGGAACATCTTGCCATCTCCGAAGAGGCTTCCGACGGTCTCCATGCCCGCCATGAGCGGCCCCTCGATGATCTTCAAGGCACTTCCGTACTGCTCCATCGCCTCTTTCAGGTCTGCTTCCAAGGTCTGGGTCTGGCCTTTGACGAGAGAGTTCTTCAGGCGGTCTTCCAGAGATGCCCGATCAGGTCGGGCATGACGGTCGCCGCCTTCATTCGCGTGATTGTCTGTCTTTCCGTCATTGCCGGCTTGACCGGCAATCTCTTCCATCAGTCGGGAGGCCTTCTCGATCAGCCTCTCAGTCGCCTGAGGATCCGTGTCGAAAATCACATCCTCGACGCATTTGAGGAGCTCCGGCTCGATGTCGTCGTATACCTGGAGCATTGATGGATTCACTATGGCCATGTCCATTCCGGCCTTGATCGCGTGGTAGAGGAATGCGGAGTGCATCGCTTCTCGGACCTTGTTGTTGCCGCGGAATGAGAATGACAGGTTTGAAACTCCTCCGGAAGTCAAAGCACCCGGAAGGTTCGCTTTTATCCATCTGACGGCCTCGATGAAGTCCACGGCATATCTTGCATGTTCGTCGATTCCCGTTCCGATGGACAGTATGTTCACGTCGAAAATTATGTTTTCAGGCGAGACTCCGGCCTTTTCCGTAAGAAGTCTGTACGCCCTTTCGCATATCTCTATCTTTCTCTGGTATGTCGTGGCCTGTCCTTCTTCGTCAAAGGCCATGATGACCATAGCCGCTCCGAATGAATTGATTGCCCTGGCTTTCTCAACGAATGCATCCTCTCCCTCCTTGAGGCTGATGGAATTCACGATACATTTGCCCTGGGCGTTCTTCAGACCGGCGAGGATTGTCTCCCAATGTGACGAGTCTATCATCAGGGCAGCCTTTGCGACAGCAGGATCGTTGGAAATGTATCTTACGAAACGTGCCATCTCCTTTGTGCTGTCCAGCATGGCATCGTCCATGTTTATGTCGATGATGGATGCTCCGTCCTCGATCTGTTTTGCAGCGATCTGAAGGGCCTCGTCGTATTTTCCTTCGGATATGAGGCGGGCGAATTTTCTCGAACCGGCTACATTGGTCCTTTCGCCGACATTGGTGAAGTTGTTGCGCTTCACATCAATCGCCACAGCTTCCAGTCCGCTGACTGTCAATATTCTATCGCTGTTTTCCTGAGGTATGGCATGTGGCTTCGTTCCCTTTACCGCCTTTGCAATCGCCCTTATGTGGTCCGGAGTCGTGCCGCAGCAGCCTCCTGCGATGTTCACAAGACCTTTAGATGCCATTGCGAGGACCTGACGGCCCATTTCTTCCGGGCTCTGGTCGTATCCGCCCATCTCGTTCGGCAAGCCTGCGTTCGGATAGCAGCTTACTGCACATCTGCACCATGAGCCGAGGTCTTCCATCAGAGGGGTGAGCTCCGCTGCCCCAAGCGAACAGTTCAGACCGAAAGAAATGATGGGGTAGTGGCGTACGGATGTATAGAATGCCTCCAGTGTCTGACCGGTCAATGTCCTGCCGCTTCTGTCACCGACTGAAACCGAGATCATTACGGGAATTTCTCCGAGCTCCTGTATCGCCGAAAGGGCTGCCTTTACATTCAATGCGTCGAAACATGTCTCTAGAAGCAGTACGTCAGCTCCTCCCTTGATGAGTGCTTCTGCCTGCCTGCCATATGCATCCTTCATCTGGTCGAAGGAGTATGCTCTGAATGCCGGATCGGCTACGTCAGGTGACAATGAAAGCGACTTCGAAGTCGGGCCCATGCTGCCGGCTACCCAGACCTTGCGGGTGAGGCCGATCTTCGCTGCGATAGCCTCTGCTTCATCAGCCGCCTCACGTGCGATACGCGCTCCTTCGTATGCCATCTGCACGGCGAAATCCTCGCAGCCGTATTCCGACTGTGAGATCTGGTTTGCGCTGAATGTATTTGTCTCTATGATATCGGCTCCTGCCGCAATGTATTCCTCGTGGATAGCCTTTATGACGTCAGGACGGGTCAGGTTGAGGCACTCGTTGTTACCCTTCAGTTCCTTGCTGCATCCGGCGAACGTGCTGCCTCGGTAATCTTCCTCTGTCAGCCCGTATCTCTGGATCATTGTGCCCATGGCTCCGTCCAGTATCAGTATCCTGTCTTCTGGTATGGAAATCATTTATTTTCAGATTTATTCAAACTTCAAAGGTACTGCATTTTCCTCAAAAACGAAAACCATTTTCTTCTGGTGCTTAAGTCTTTGATATACAATTATATACTTAAACTGCGTGCCGCCAAAGGGGAGCACGCAGTTTAAGTAATGTGTTGATTCTCAGGCGGATGATTGCCAGCGGTTTTAGCCGAGGAAGCTGAGGAGGATACCGGCTGCTACGGCAGAACCGATCACTCCGGCTACGTTCGGCGCCATCGCGTGCATGAGCAGATGGTTGTTCTTGTCGAACTCGCGTCCTACATTCTGGGATACGCGGGCTGCGTCAGGAACGGCAGATACACCAGCGTTTCCGATAAGCGGATTGATCTTGCGGCCTTCCTTGCAGAAAAGGTTCATGAACTTCACGAACGCAACTCCGCAGACTGTCGCGATGATGAATGAAAGGAGTCCGAGGAGGAAGATCTTGATCGAATCTCCGGTAAGGAACTCGTTTGCCTGGGTCGAGCAGCCTACTGTGATACCGATGAGTATGGTCACGACGTCGATGAGCGGTCCGCGGGCTGTCTCTGCAAGACGCTTTGTCACTCCGCTCTCCTTGAGGAGGTTACCGAAGAAGAGCATTCCGAGAAGAGGCATGCCTGAAGGTACGATCATGGCTGTAAGGATGAATCCGACGATAGGGAATATGATCTTCTCCTTCTGGCTTACCTGGCGTGGCGGTGCCATACGGATGAGACGTTCCTTCTTTGTCGTAAGCAACAGCATGATAGGACGTTGGATCACAGGTACGAGGGCCATATATGAGTATGCGGATACCGCAATCGCACCCATCTGATGCGGCGCAAGCCTAGACGAAAGGAAGATCGCCGTCGGACCGTCCGCACCTCCGATGATACCGATCGCGCCGGCCTCGGCAGGGGTGAATCCCATATGGAGCGCAATTACATATGCACCGAAGATACCTATCTGTGCGGCAGCTCCGATGAGCATGAGCCTAGGCTGTGAAATCAGAGCGGAGAAATCGGTCATGGCGCCGATTCCCAGGAAGATCAGCGGAGGATACCATCCCTTCTGAACACCCTGATACAGGATGTTCATCACTGATCCTTCCTCATAAATACCGATGTTGAGGCCCGAAACGAAAGGAATGTTTCCGATGATCATTCCGAAGCCGATCGGTATGAGCAGCAGAGGCTCCCAGTCCTTCTTGATCGCCAGATATATGAACACGATGCCGATGAACATCATCACGACATGCTGGAATGTCATGCTGGCGAAACCAGTGTACTGGAGGAATTGCTGCAGACTTTCAAAAATGGTATTCATTGATTGTCCTGATTAGTTCCCTGTTATCCGATTGTGACTACAGCGGCTCCCTCAAGAACTGAATCGCCCTTGCTTACATGGATGGCTGTAACAGTGCCGTCGTGGGTGGCTTCGATGGAATTCTCCATCTTCATGGCCTCAAGCACAGCTACTTCCTGGCCGGCCTTTACGGAGTCGCCTACATTTACCTTCACTGCGATGATCACACCTGGAAGCGGGCTTGTAACGGCCTTTCCTGCGCCGGAAGCTGCCGGTTTCGGTGCTGCTGCAGGAGCAGGAGCCGGTGCGGCTGCGACCGGAGCGCTTGCTGGAGCAACCTGTACAGGGGCCGCTGCAGGGGCATTTTCAAGCTCCACCTGATATGGAGTTCCGTTTACTGTTACGGCAGCCATGTTGCCTTCTACTGAATTGATGTCGACATTATACTCGTTGCCGTTGATCTTGAATTTATAGCTTTTCATCACTTTCTTCTCTTAATGGTTATTATATAACTTTCATTATCGTGTACCGTGTCGTTGAGGTACTGGTGGAGAGCCATTCCTATGGCCGCATATGTTTCTCCGTTCAGCTCCTGGTCAAGTGCCAGCGCTATCGCCGCTGCTACCTCTCCCTCCGGCTGACCGCTTTTGACAGCGGCTTTCTTCTCCTTCTTCGGCAGAGTGATCTTCAACTCTCCCGATAGGATCTTGCCGATGAATGTGTAGGCGTAGTAGAGGATTATAAGTGAACAGAATACGACAGATACGGAAACTATGGTGATTATCGCGCCATGCGGATCCCTTTCAGCCATTTCTGCACTCTTGATGAGTACGCTCTCCGAGGCCTGTAATAACATGAAACCGTTCATACATTATTATATTAAAGAGGGAGGTTGTCGTGTTTCTTCCAAGGATTCTCCTGCTTCTTGCATGCGAGCTGCTCGAGGGCGCGGATCACACGGAAGCGAGTGTTGCGAGGCTCGATCACGTCGTCGATGTATCCGTAGCTTGCGGCATTGTATGGGTTGCAGAAAAGGTCATTGTATTCCTTCTTCTTCTCTTCTGCCGCCTTGGCCTGTTCTGCAGGGTCCTCGATGGCCTTGATCTCCTTCGAATAAAGGATCTCTACTGCTCCTTCCGCACCCATCACAGCAATGTTCGCAGACGGCCATGCGTAGTTAATGTCTCCGCGTAACTGCTTGCAGCTCATTGTGATATGGGCTCCGCCGTAGGATTTTCTCAATGTGACTGTAACCTTCGGAACAGTAGCCTCGCCATATGCATAAAGGAGTTTTGCTCCATGGGTGATGATGCCGCCGTATTCCTGCTGTGTTCCGCAGAGGAAGCCAGGCACATCGACCAATGTCACGAGCGGAATGTTGAATGCGTCGCAGAAACGTACGAAGCGCGCTGCCTTGCGTGACGCGTTTATGTCAAGGACACCGGCAAGTATCTTCGGCTGGTTCGCCACGATGCCGACAGAACGTCCGTTCATATGTGCGAAGCCGATGATGATATTCTTTGCCCAGCTCTTGTGGACTTCGAGGAACTTTCCGTCATCGACGATGCTTCCGATCACCTGATACATGTCGTATGCCTTGTTCGGGTTGTCAGGGATGATGTCATTCAATGCATCGTCCACACGGCCTGCAGGGTCGAGGGTCTCTACGATCGGAGCCTCTTCGCGGTTGTTGGAAGGGAGGAAGCTGAGCAATGCCTTGATCGTGTCGATTCCTTCCTGCTCGCTGTCAGCTGCAAAATGCGCCACTCCGCTCTTTGTCGAATGAACGCTTGCGCCACCGAGCTCCTCCTGAGTGACAGTCTCGCCAGTCACGGTCTTTACCACGCCCGGACCGGTAAGGAACATGTATGACGTATCCTTGATCATGACTGTGAAGTCTGTAAGGGCAGGGGAGTAGACCGCTCCGCCGGCGCATGGGCCGAAGATGCCGGAGATCTGCGGGATCACTCCTGACGCCAGGATGTTCCTCTCGAAGATCTCGCCATATCCTGCAAGAGAACAGATTCCCTCCTGGATACGGGCACCGCCTGAGTCGTTGATGCCGATGAACGGCACGCCGTTGCGGACTGCCATGTCCATGACCTTGCTTATCTTCATTGCCATTGTCTCGGACATCGATCCTCCGGTTACTGTGAAGTCCTGTGCGGATACATATACAAGACGGCCGTCGATCGTTCCCATTCCGGTAACGACACCGTCTCCGTCAAATCTGGTCTTTTCCATTCCGAAGTTGGTGCAGCGATGCTGTACGAACATGTCGAATTCTTCAAAGCTGCCTTCGTCAAGAAGCATTGCAAGTCTCTCGCGTGCAGTGAGCTTGCCTTTCTGGTGCTGTGCGTCGATCCTCTTCTGGCCGCCGCCCATTCGCGCAGCTGCCCTGCGCTCTACCAGTTCCTTGATTTTTTCCTGTTGAATGCTCATAATCCTATTATGATGATGGTGTTAGGTTTAGCTATCATCCCCACAAAGTTAACATTTTTTTTCACCCGCCAAATAAAATCCCGCCACATCGGCAGTCATTACGCCTAATCTTTGCCTGATGTGGCGAAATTTCCATATCCATATGTGATTTACTGTTTTTTTATTAAATTTGCAAAAAGGCAATTATAATCTATCCTATGACCTTGTGGCTGTGTAATTGCATCAGGCGCGACAAGGCTGTCAGCATCAACATGGGCAGGATATTCTTCCTTATTCACATTTTAACCTTATGAATTATGAGCAGACTTATTTTTTACCTGCTGTTACTGTCGGTTGTTGGCTGTGCCCAAGTTCAGCCAGACAATCCAGACAAAGAGCAACCTGGACCGGTAACCGATGAGTATCTCCTTCACGACAGTTACTTTTATGATGGCTCAAATAAAGTGTTTTTGACGCCTTGCGAAGACGAATACATTATAGCATTCAATGTTGCCGATAAAGCTGAGGTTTATGAATATAT
>JAFYME010000052.1 GCA_017556765.1 Bacteroidales bacterium | reverse complement strand
TGACACCAGTTTTGTTGTTTGGGATTGCAAAGGTAGGCATTTTTTCATTACCTGCAAATTTTTTTGCATAAATTTTTCAAAAATCTGCATTTTTCATGGTTTTTAGGGTGCAAAAAGGGGGATTTTGAGATTGTTTTGGTAACTTCGCACTCCTATGAATGAGGCAAACTACATATCTGTCATACTTCCGCTCAAGCTTGAGTGGGAGCCATGTTATGCCCTGCCGGAGGGAATGGAGCCACATATGGTCGAGATCGGCGACAGGGTAAAGGTAGTGTTTGCCAACAAGGAATATTACGGCGTCATCAGCGCGACCGGCATCACTCCGGATACCGACCCGAAGAAGATCAAGCCGATTCTCAGCGTCGAGACCGACATGGAGAGGATACTGCCTCAGGAGATCGAACTTTGGCGGAGCGTCGCACAATATTACCTGTGCAGCACAGGAGAGGTCTACAAAGCCGCCTACCCTTCCGGAAAGATCAATATGGAAGAAGCTCGCGCAGCAGCGAAGTCAAAGGTGCGTCAGCGCAGGGAGAGGCTGATAGAAAGCATAGAGGGGAAGATCGGAAAGCTGAATGTCAGGCTTGCGAAAAAGGAGGAAATGCTCGCAAAGGCACGCAAGGATTCGTCCAGGGAGACATACGCGGGCGAAATAGATAAGATTAAAGAGGAAATAAGGCTCGCGGAAGAAGCATTGACAGCGACTTTGGGTGCCTCACTGTCCCACGACACGAAGTGCGGCCCACAGGAGCAGAAAGACCTCGAACTGACTGAGGCTCAGCACAAAGCATACAAAAGCATAAAGAAAGGTTTCGGCAATGGAATGCCGGTGCTTCTGCATGGAGTGACTGGATCGGGCAAGACCGAAATATACATGAAGCTTGCACGCGAGGCCATGGACGCACAGAGAAACGTCCTCTACCTTGTCCCGGAAATCGCCCTCAGCCGACAGCTGGAAGACCGTCTTTATACATATTTCGGAGAGCGGCTGATCGTGTTCCATTCTGGGGAAACCGCTGCAAGCAGAAGAAATGCTGCCGAAACCATAAGACAATCCGCCAAAACGGGAGAAGGCTACATAGTGCTCGGAACCCGCTCTTCGCTGTTCCTTCCGCACAATGGAGTTGGCCTCATCATAGTCGACGAGGAACATGACAATTCATACAAGCAGGACTCCCCTGCCCCAAGGTATAACGGACGCGACACGGCCCTGATGCTGCACCGCATCCATGGATGTGACATCATCCTCGGCTCGGCGACCCCGTCCCTGGAAGAGGTCTACAACTGCCAGGCCGGGAAGCATGCACTGGTAGAACTGAACGAAAGGTTCCATGGCTCGGAAAATGCTGATATAGAAATAATTGACACGAAAGCAGAGCGTCGCAAGAGAGGCATGAGCGGAAACTTTTCACGCAAGCTCATAGAACACATAAACCAGACATTGGAGCGTGGTGAGCAAGTCATGATACTCCGCTCAAGAAGGTCATGGGCACCTGTGATGCAGTGCGACAGCTGCGGTGAGATCGTGCGATGTCCGCATTGCAACGTGAGTCTCAGTTACCACAAGGACGGAAGCATGCGCTGCCACTACTGCGGTTACAGCGAGCCGTACAAGGGCAGCTGCAAAAAGTGCAACGGATCGCTGATGAGCCTCGGGGCCGGTACGCAGAAAATCGAAGAGGAAGCTGCCGCCTTGTTCCCGAATGCCCGCATAGCCCGTCTTGACAGCGACACGGCCCAGAACAAGACATACGAGTCCAAGACCATAAAAGGATTCGCCAACGGAGAGATCGACATACTCATAGGCACCCAGATCGTGACCAAGGGATTCGACTTCAGCAACCTCAGTCTTGTGGCGGTAATAGCCGCTGACGGTCTGCTTGGAATGCAGGACTTCAGGGCCGACGAAAAAGCACTGCAGCTTCTGGAACAGTTCAGGGGAAGATGCGGAAGAAGAGAAAGAAAAGGTCTCTTTGTCATCCAGACATCCCAGCCGGAACACCCTGTATATCAAAAGATTGCAGATAACGAAGCTTCGACATTGAACCTGACGCTTATGCAGGAAAGAAAGGACTTCAATTTCCCGCCTTTCTCAAGGATCGTAGAGCTCACAATAAAGGACACATTTGAAGACAGGGCTGAAAGGATGGCCATGAGGTTAGGCAACATCATGCGGAAGCATTTCGAGCCGGCAGGAACGCCGATACTCGGAGGGCCGGTGACAGGTCCATACGCTCCCGTAGTTGACCGCATAGCCGACCAGCACATCCGTACCATAAGGATAAGTCTCAGAAAAGACAGGAACCTCGCCAAAGGCAAGGAAACCATCAGGACTGCAATAAGAGAATTCGAAAAAAGTCAGAAATACGACGGCCACATCACGATAAACGTCGACCCATCATAGTGTAAGCACATTCAGCTGGGAAGGAAGCACCTCGAATTTCACCGGAGCATTCCCGACAACTTCTCCGTCGACCTCAACAGGGTCCCCGCACACATGAGCGCAAGGCAGGGCTTCATCATATGGAATGACGACGATCTCGCGGCTGCGCGATGTCACCAGTTCGTTGACAGTCAAGAACTTCCCTGTAAAGAGCTTGGGAGCTTCCTTGGCGATCTTCATGATAGGGAGATCCGGGATTATTGTCATGTCCAGAAGTCCGTCATCCATGACCGCGGCAGGGGTCTGTCTCATGCCTCCTCCGGAATATTTTCCGATACCGAATGCCATGGAAAGATAAGCGCCGGCAAAGACCTGCTCACCGTCACAGAGCACCCTCGCAAAGGCCGGAACGCGGTGGATGATATGATACAGCAACGCACTGACATACAGTCTCTTGCCCCTCTTGCCGCGTCGTTTCTCAGCATTCACCATCTTGCACACTCTGGCATCAAGTCCTACGCCACCGACATTTGCCATGAACGAAAGTTTCAGCGCCTTTTCTTCCGGAAAAGCCTCCGGATCCAGCAGACTTACCTTGACGACATCCTGACGCGAAATCCTTCCATCACGGAACAAAGAGGCCGCCGCAACTACATCGTTCGGAACGCCGGCAGTCTTTATCCAGTCGTTGCCCGACCCGACAGGTATCACAGCAAGCGTGAAATCTGACAAAGAGACTTCCGGCCCTGCCGTTTCGAGATAGAACATTATGCCCTCGAGCACATCGTGTACCGTACCGTCGCCTCCAACCGCGATGAACTTCCTGTAGCCATCGGAGCATGCCTCACGCGTCAAAGACATGGCATTGCCGTGATGGCCGGTCCTGGCCTCCACATATCTGACTCCGTCGGACTTGAGCTTTTCTTCAGCCTTCATCCACTTGCCCGAAGCCTTCTTCGAGGCAGCAAAAATGTTGACTATGGCATACCAGACACCTTGTTTTTCCGAAACCTCCATGATTTACAGTCAGTTAGTTGAAACACCACTTTCCCCATCGGAAAAGTTATCAACAAAAGTAATAATTAAAGCCGACGTATGAAATAAATTTTGTAATTTTGCGGGGATTATGTCCTTAAAGAAACGAACATGGGAAAAGTAATAGCAATAGCCAATCAGAAGGGTGGAGTCGGCAAGACTACCACTGCGATAAACCTGGCCGCTTCGCTGGCCGTACTGGAGAAGAAAGTGCTCATCATAGACGCTGATCCCCAGGCAAATACGACCTCCGGACTGAACTTTTCTCCGGACAACGATCAGAAGAGGACCCTTTATGAAGTGATGATCGGCGAAAGAGATATCCGCGACACACTCATCCAGACCGAAATCGCCGGCCTGCACATGATCCCGTCACATATCAACCTCGTCGGAGCAGAGATCGAGATGCTTGAGGACGAGCACAGGGAATCGGTACTCAAGAATGCCCTGGCGGTCATAAAGGACGATTACGATTTCATAGTAATTGACTGTTCTCCTTCGCTCGGACTCATTACTGTAAACTCGCTCACAGCGGCAGACTCGGTGATCATCCCGGTTCAGCCTGAATTCTTTGCTCTTGAAGGTCTCGGAAAGCTTCTTCAGACCATCAGACTGGTACAGAGCGGAGTAAATCCTAAGCTCACTATCGAAGGATTCGTCGTGACGATGTTCGACGGAAGGACAAAAGTACACAACCAGGTCCTCAACGAACTGCGCGAGCACTTCAAGGACATGGTATTCAACACAATCATACAGAGAAACATACGACTCAGCGAAGCGCCTTCGCATGGTAAGCCGATCATCCTGTATGATGTGATATGTAACGGTACGACAAACTACCTGAACCTCGCGAAGGAGGTACTCGAAAAGAACGGTCATACCGTCAGAATCAACTAAAGAAAACAAAGATGGCAAAACAGCAGAGAGGACTGGGGAAAGGTATCGGAGCGCTGCTCGGCGGAGAAAACGATTTCGCGCCGCTGAGGCAGCCTGTAGGCTATGTGCACAAGGAAGTCGTAGGCCAGAGGCCTAGCCAGGATACAGCCGACATACTCCGCATCCCGGTCGACATGATAGAACCGAATCCATATCAGCCGCGAATGAACTTCGATCAGGAAGCTCTTGACGAGCTCGCCGATTCGATCAGGACGCTCGGGCTCATACAGCCTATCACAGTCCGCAGGAAGGAAGAAGGCAGATATCAGATAATCAGCGGAGAGCGCCGATTCAGGGCATGCAGGCTTGCAGGCATGGACATGATTCCGGCATACATCCGCGACACAAACGATCAGGGAATGCTCGAGATGGCGATCGTGGAGAATATCCAGAGAGAGAATCTTGACCCTATCGAAGTGGCGATGAGCTACCAGAGACTGATCGAAGAGTGTAACCTTACCCAGGAGCAGATGGCCGTAAGGGTCGGCAAGAAGAGAGCATCGGTAACAAACTACCTGAGACTTCTCAAGCTCCCGGCAAAGCTCCAGCACGACCTGAAGGTAGGCCTTCTGAGCGTAGGTCATGCGAAAGTGCTTCTGGGAATCGAAGATCTCAAACTGCAGGAATACCTCTGCGACCTTGTGATCAAGGAAGACCTTTCAGTAAGACAGCTCGAAGACAAGATCAAGAAACTCACAGAGCAGAAAAAGGCAGCAGAGCCGCAGGAAGAGCAGGATCTTCCTGACGAATACTTCAAGGTTCTGGAGATCGTAGGCAAATATTTTGAAAACAACATCAGCATCAAGCGTTCCGGAAGCGGAAAGGGATCGATGACGATCCATTTCGGCTCGGACGATGAGGTAAGGAAGTTCCTCAAGGCGCTTGAAGACTCGAATTTCTAAGCCGGACCAGTCCAGATGCGCAGACAACTGATCAGATACATATTTACCTTGATCGTATGCCTTGCGGGATTCGCTGTAAGAAGCGAGGCCCAGTTCAAGGAGAAGGCGTTCGACCAGACGTATAACGACCATGCCGATACAACGGGCACGGCCGACTCTGCCGCATTGTTCTCATTCAAGGAATTCTTCGGAGGCCTTTCCCACAAGAACACAATGAAGATCGGAACCATGTTTGCCGGCTCAGTTGTTCTTCCGGGCACAGCCCAGATATACAACAAGGACTATTGGAAACTTCCTGTCATTTATGGAGGTATCGGAGCGTTGGCCGGAACCGGAGGATACTATTATCACAAATACAGCAAGACAAAAAAAGCGTACGACCAGTTCCAGACCGCCAAGAATGAGTTTGAAACGAAATACAAGGCTCAGGGACTGGAATATCCGTTTGAAGCTCCGGTACTGGACATGACCTCGAAAAAGAAAGGAACATGGCTTCTGGCCGGCGCAGGACTGATGTACTGGGCATCCCTTCTTGACGGAGTGCTAAGCTACGAATCTGAAAAGGAGCCCGATCCGGGAAGGGCGACCATATATTCCGTACTGATGCCAGGTCTGGGTCAGATCTATAACGGAGAGCTGTACAAGGTTCCGATCTACTGGGGAGGTCTTATGCTCTCTACGGATCTGCTGCTGAAATACAACATGAACTATAAGAGATTCAAGAGAATCCATAACGAGGCTACGAATCCAGACAGCGGATACAACGAATCCATATCGGCTGAAACTGCAAAGTGGTATAGAGACGTATACAGAAGATACAGAGACTATTCGATAGTGGCGACGGCAGCGGTTTATCTGCTTCAGGTCATAGATGCAAACGTCTTTGCATACATGCATGATTTTGAAGTTACGGATGACCTGACAATGAACGTGTCACCGACTGTCATATTGCCATACAACGAATACGCAATGAACACGCCTGTAATGAACGGCTCAGGTTCAAGCGCTGTCGGAATGAGGATCGGATTTACGTTCTGACCCGGATTTACACTGAAACATAAATGAACATGAAGATAAGGACAATCATTGCAGTCGCGCTTGCGGCTGCTTTTCTTGCGAGCCCGGCCATGGCGGCACAGGCAGACAATAAAGACGGAAAGGGCAAGGTCAAGCTCAAGGATGAAAACAAGAGGCTGAAGATGGAGCTGGATTCCTTAAGGGCAGAGCTGTATCGATATAAGGCAGATCTCAGGTATTCTGACAGTCTTGCGACTGCTATGGTAGAGCTTTATGGTCAGGATGAAGGCCACGACGGAGTCGGCCTCAGCCCGGAAGACTACACAGCTGAGGTTTCAGACAGTCTCCTCAACATATGGTATGCTCACAGGATGGCATCGGATGACACTGAAGAGTTTGACATGGACTCTGTCCGCTTCGAGTCAAATGTGCCGGATGAGGTATATATCGAAAGGCTCAAGAAGATGAACTCGTTCATCAGCCTGCCGTACAACGACATCGTAAAGAACTACATAATCCTCTACTCAGAGAAGATGCCGACAAAGATGGCTCACATGCTCGGCCTTTGTCAGTACTACATGCCGATTTTCGACGAGACATTCAACAAGCATGATCTCCCTGAGGAGCTCAAGGCAATGGCTATAATCGAGTCTGCGATGAACCCGCTGGCCGTTTCAAGGGCTGGAGCAAAGGGAATGTGGCAGTTCATGTATGCTACGGCAAAGATGTATGGTCTTCATATCGATTCATTCGTGGACGAGCGTATGGACCCTTTCAAGGCGGCGGATGCTGCGGCACGTTACCTTCAGGATGCATATGAGATCTTCGGCGACTGGAACCTTGCGATTGCATCGTACAACTGCGGCGCAGGCAATGTGAACAAGGCGATCCGCAGAAGCGGCGGAAAACGTGCGTTCTGGGACATATGGCCATACCTTCCACGCGAAACAAGAGGTTATGTGCCTGCTTTCGTAGGAGCTCTTTACGCCATGACATACTACAAGGAACACGGCATCAAGCCGGAAGCGGTTGAGATGCCGATACATGTCGACACATTCAAGATCAACAAGCAGCTGCACCTCAAGCAGGTAGCAGAACTTACAGGAGCTCCGCTTGAAGAGCTGAAGAACCTCAACCCTCAGTATCGTCACGACATCATCCCCGGCAACAGCAAGGAGTATATCCTCAGACTTCCTTATACATATACGAATGCCTTCATCGAGCACGAAGATTCTGTCTACACACACAAGTACGACGAGTTCTTCAACCCGACCACGATCAAGAAGATTCAGGACGGCGCCGACGGAGAGAGAATCGTATATGTCGTAAAGAACGGCGATTATCTTGGAAGGATAGCCAGCAGAAACAGATGTACCGTAGCTCAGATCAAGAGGTGGAACGGTCTGAAGAGCAATAACATACGAGTAGGTCAGCGACTTGTTATCTACAGAGGAGGTGGCGGACCGTCAACAAGCTCATCTTCAAGCTCAACAGCCGCAGCAGCACCTTCTTCATCAAGTTCAAGCACTCAGAGCAGCACGCCTACAGGAACCTATACAGTCAAGTCAGGAGATACCCTTTCAGGAATCGCAACAAGACACGGCGTGACTGTAAATCAGCTGAAGCAGTGGAACGGTCTTACAAGCAACAACATCAGGGTAGGTCAGAAGCTTAAGCTGAACAGTTCGTCTTCAGCTTCGTCTGCGTCCGCATCTTCGTCAGGAGATTACTCGACATACACAGTAAAGAGCGGAGACTCCCTCTACAGCATAGCCAAGAACTATTCAGGAGTAAGCGCTCAGGACATCATGAACTTCAACGGTATGAGCAGCTCCAACATCAAACCGGGAATGAAGATCAAGATCCCTAAGAAATAATCATACATCAAATATGAACTGAAGTTTAAGCTCGGCTTTGCCGGGCTTTTTCTTTTGCATGAACGGATAGGCCAGAACTCCTGCACGGGCATACATCCTTCCCCACCTGGCGAATCTCCAGCTGGCATTGAAGGAAGTCCATACTCCCCTTCCGTAATAGGCCGGAACGCTGAACGAGCCGGGGGCATCTCGCTCATACGAGTATATCCTGTCGTCCCAGTTGTCAACGAAAAATACCCCCTGACGCATATAGAAGGCCATTTTCGAGGCCTTATATCCACCTTCAAGATAGCTCAGGAAACCGAACCCTTCAGAACATACGGCATCAAGCCTGACTGTCGCTATCCACGGATCAGACATATAGGTTACGTCTGTCCTTATTTCGGTCCTGAAGGGTTGTCCCCATGTACGTATTCTTTCAGAAACCTTAGATTTCAGCCTGAAGGCCTTTGTCAACATGACAGTCCATTCCGTATTGGCCTTAAGCTGGATATCGCGAGGGTCCTCCCCTTCTTTGGCTTCAGGGAAACAAGCTGCATCAAGCGAAAAGGTACACGTCGCCCTTCTCACACTGCTTCCGAAGCCTTCCTTTCCGCTCAGGTCCAGCCATCCTCCAAGAGCAGCCTCCCCGCTCAATGACACCGAATGTTCATTCGTACATTTAGTCGTGCTCCTGGCCGCAGCGCTTCTGTGCGGGGAATATCCCGGCGGATAAAACCTGATCATCGCAGCCATACGCATATCTTCCGCGACAGGAAAAACAGTGCCCGCAAGGGCGGCGGAAGAGCCTGAGGCCCAGTCATATGCATATTCTGCAAACATGTCGGTGCCATGGAGACATACAGCAAAATCGGCAGAAGTCTTCATATCGGGAATAGAGGTCCTTTCGGACGTAATGGAAAATTCCGCATAGTGAGTAATACCGCACTGACCATGACGCCCGAAATATGAGACATTGGCGGCAGGCAGAAGACTTGCTGATTTGCGCTCATGCCTGAAAGCCATGAGCGGCGCAAACCTGATACGGCCGAATGTCACATCCGCAGCCACGCCTCTGAGGGCATATGCCCCTGAAAATGAAGATGATGCAGAGACTCCTGATGATCTTTTCAGAAAAGCCGAAGGAGTCGCCAGGCTTCCGACACTCATGCCGTTCCACAATGCCAGTCCCTGCCCGAAACGGGCGTTGAAATCTCCAGCCACGACCTTTCCCTTGCCGCGTTTCAAGTCATACCGGATATGCCCGCACACGGTCTCAGGTTTCAATCCTCGGCCATCATAAGACTTCGCAAATGCTATTCCCGCCGCAAAAGGGCCTGCATCAGAGAGGGCATATTTGAGGGCATACGAGAAAGCGGCAGGATCCGTTTCCGGAGATCCGATGACGGTCTTCGACGCTGCCTTTACAGCCATCTCATGAGAAGTACCAAAGTCCGATGCGACCATGCCAGGAAGCGAGCTGCTTTCAAGGGAGATGAAAGGAGCTATCCTTTCGACAAAGTCTGCTCCAAAGCCATCAACTGCGGAGAGCTCGGAATATGACAGCACGTCTCCATGTCTCGACCGATAATCAATCAATGAAACTGCCTGATAATGAGACAAAAGGCCAGCTTCCTTCAATTTGGAAAGAGAAGCGTGGTTTATACGTAGCGACCGGTTTAAAAGAGATTCCAGCCTCTCCACATCATACGGATCCAAGTCTTCGGGAGAATCCACTCCTTCCAGCCTCATTATCAGTTCAATGCCCGGGAGCTGCTGCCCGTTCGACACATGTCCCGCAAGGGCAAGAAATACAATCATCAGAATACGCCTCATAGCTTTCTCTCCATTTTCCGCAAAAATATGGCTCAGCGCTTTCAAACACGTTGTTTTTTGTAAAAACAACTGCAGATTTTTCTTTTTTTGAAAGGTTTATCATAAATTTGTAAGATTGAAAAACAAAAAGACTATGCAACGGGTCAAATTATACGACAAGACATTCAGGACGTTCATAACGAACGACAGGATCATGAGCGCTATCGACGATGTCGCAGCGAAGATCAACGACGATTTCAAGGACTGCGAGGACATACCTGTGCTCCTGTGCGTGCTGAATGGTTCCATCATGTTCATGGGTGAACTGATGAAGAGGCTTAGCTTCAACTGCCAGACAGTATCGATCAAGCTGACGTCATATGAAGGCACAAATACCACAGGTAGGGTAAAGCAGGCGATGGGACTGACAGCAGACCTCACAGGAAGAAGAGTAATCGTTGTAGAGGATATCGTCGATTCAGGAAACACTATCGTGGAACTCAAGCAGATACTTGCAGACCACGGAGCCTCAGAGTCACGCATATGCACCCTCCTCCTGAAACCTGATGCATACAAGAAGGATATCGTCCTTGACTATGTCGCAATGGAGATTCCTAACGACTTCATCGTGGGTTTCGGCCTGGACTACGACGAGCTCGGACGCAACCTTAAGGATATTTATGTTCTTGACGAATAATACAACTTACATGAAATACTACATCTTATTCGGCCCTCCAGGTGCAGGAAAAGGCACTCAGGCCACAGCAATGGTTGAAAAGTACAACCTCCACCACATCTCGACCGGCGCTCTCCTCCGTAAGGAAATCGCAGCAGGAACAGAGCTTGGACTTCAGGCTAAGGCTCTCATAGAGAATGGCTGCCTTGTTCCTGATGAAGTGGTAGAAGGAATGATTGAAAGCGAGTTCAAGACTGTTACAGGAGTTGACGGTTTCCTTCTCGACGGATTCCCACGCACTCTTCCGCAGGCAGAGGCTCTTGACCAGATCCTCGCAAAGACCGGTGAAGAAGTGACTGCGACAGTTTCCATCATGATTCCGGACGCAATGATCATGGAGCGCATCAAAGGCCGCGCGCTCAAGGAAGGCCGTGCGGACGATGCAAGCGAAGACATCATCAACAACCGCATCGTGACATACCACAACCAGACAGAGCCGCTCATCGAATACTACGGCAAGGTTGAAAAGTATCATGAGATCGACGGCATCGGTACAATCGAAGACGTACGCGACCGCATCTTCTCAGTAATGGACAAATTCTAATATAATTTTATGGCGGATTCGAATTTCATAGACTATGTGAAGATCTATTGCCGTTCAGGTAATGGAGGTGCGGGCTCTACGCACATGAGGAGGGAGAAATACGTCCCAAAGGGAGGTCCTGACGGCGGTGACGGAGGACGAGGCGGACATATCATACTGAGGGCGAATCCGCAGTTCTGGACCCTGATTCACCTTAAGTACCGCAAGCATATCATGGCTGAGCACGGAGGTGCGGGAAGCGGCCAGCTGCAGCATGGAAAGAACGGAGAGGACATCATCCTTGACGTTCCGCTCGGAACTGTTGCAAAGAACGCAGAGACTGGAGAGATCCTGTTCGAGATGGTTGAACCATATGAGGAGAGAATCCTTGTGAAGGGAGGCCGCGGAGGACTTGGAAACAACAACTTCAAGACAGCGACCAACCAGACGCCGCGTTACTCGCAGCCGGGAGAGCCTTTCGAAGAGGGCTGGTTCATCCTCGAGCTCAAGCTCCTCGCTGACGTAGGACTCGTAGGTTTCCCTAACGCCGGAAAGTCTACCCTTCTCTCGACTGTGTCTGCAGCCCGCCCTAAGATCGCGGACTACCCGTTCACGACTCTGGAACCGAACCTCGGCATCGTAAGCTACTATGACGACAAGTCGTTCGTGATGGCAGATATCCCGGGTATCATCGAAGGAGCTCATGAAGGCAAGGGAATCGGAATGCGATTCCTCAGACATATCGAGCGTAACTCGATACTTCTCTTCATGGTTGCAGCAGACCAGGACGATATCAGGGAAGGTTACGAAGTGCTTCTGAACGAGCTTCGAGAGTACAATCCGGAGCTTCTGGTAAAGGACCGAGTGCTTGCGATCACCAAATCAGACATGCTCGACGAGCAGCTCAAGAGCGAGATCGAAGAGCAGCTTCCGGAGGACATACCTCACGTATTCATATCTTCGTTCACACAGGAAGGAATCAAGGAGCTCAAGGACATGCTCTGGCAGTCGCTCCAGAAGGAGATAGAGCCCGAAGACCAGCCGGTTGTTCTCTTCCCTGGCGATGACAACGAAGTGACAATCGACTAAATGCCATTTCCACCATAGCGGAAAAATCTATGTTCTGGAACGAAATCCATAAAGCAGACCAGCTGTTGACCCTCGAGATCAACAGCTGGGATTCTTTTATCACAGATCCTGTCTGGCAATTCTTCTCTGACAAACTGGTCTGGGCACCGATGTACGCGGCCATAATAGCCCTTCTGGTATGGAAGCTCGGCTGGAAACGAGGCCTCATCGTCCTGGCCGGAGCATTACTCACATTCGGATTCTGCGATCAGGTATCAAACATCGTCAAGCATGCAGTCGGACGCATAAGACCGCTCCATGATGAATTCATGCTGGCCAATGGGCTTAATGTGCTTGAAAACGGCGGCGGCTACAGCTTCTTCTCCGCTCATGCAGCGAACTCCTTCGGCCTTACGTTCAGCACCTTCGTCGGCATGAAGCGATGTCTTTCCAATAGTGGCTCCATGATGCCGAAATGGCTGAAGGCTTACGGCGGATGGATGTTCTTCTGGGCGGCCATGGTAGCTGTCAGCCGCATCTTCGTCGGCAAGCATTACCTAGGCGACGTAGTTGTAGGCATCATCATCGGTTCACTGGCCGGCTACACCTTCGCCCGTCTATCAGCATATATTGCAGGAAAAATCCGATAAGAGGAGGTGGCAAACACCGTCCGACCCTATAGAGACGGTATTACATTTTCCATGCGGGTACCGCGGGAGCCCTTGATAAGGACAACCGATCCGGATAATGGATTTTCGGTCAGGTATGCAGCGAGTTCGTCTGAAGTCGCGAAGAAACGTGCATTTTCAAGCATGTCAGCAGGGACCTGCGCAGAAGCCTCCTTGAACTCCTTACCCACAAAGCATATCATCGACAATCTACGCGAGCAAGCGGATCGGATAACAGCAACATGCTCTGTCACAGACTCTTCACCAAGCTCGAGCATATCCCCCAAAAGAGCCACTTTAGACTTGGCCGAGACATTCGAGAAGTTTTCAAGAGCTGCCGCCATGCTGGTCGGATTGGCATTGTAGGCATCCACGATCAATGTGTTGCGCTCTGTCTTTGTCATCTGCGAACGCTTGTTGGACGGTTCATATGACTCGATGGCCTTCACTGCATCTTCGAAAGAAACACCGAAGTGAACTCCGACAGCTATGGCAGCCATTACATTATCGGCGTTGTATGTGCCGACAAGAGGTATTTATGATCCTGCCGAAGCAGAGTATCCTGAGGAAAGGATGTTCCGCATCCGAGAAAAGCACGGTAGCACCCTGATAATCAAGACCATAAGGAAGAAGCAGAGAATATGAACGTTCTGTGTCATGCTGCATGTTGCGTTCCGAAGCCATCTGACACAGATGCGGGTTGTCCACATTGATGAACGCCTTGTCCGCAGTACGACGAAGGTAGTCATAAAGCTCGCCCTTGGTAGCCTTCACTCCCTCAAAACTTCCGAAACCGAGCAGATGAGCCTTGCCGACATTGGTTATCAGACCATAGTTCGGAAGAGCGATATCCACAAGTTCCTTGATATCTCCCGGATGGCTCGCACCCATCTCGACAACAGCGAGCTGAGTCTCTGAATTTATCTTCAGCAAGGTAAGAGGCACTCCGATGCTGTTGTTCAGATTGCCTTCAGTAGCTGTCACCTTATACTTTACAGACAAGACTTCACGGATAAGTTCCTTTGTGGTCGTCTTGCCGTTTGTACCTGTCAATGCAATGACAGTCAATGGCTTGCCGTCGACAATGGTCATGGACCTGTGCCAGCGTGCAAGTTCCTGAAGGGTCTTCAATGTATCATCGACCTTGATCAGACGAGGATCATCGACCGCACCGGCTGATGAATCCTTGCTCACGACAGCATATGCAGCTCCCGCTTCAAGAGCCTTGAGAGCATATTCATTTCCATCGAAGTTCTCACCCTTGAGAGCGAAGAACATCTCTCCTCCCTTAAGCGTACGGGTGTCTGTAGTGACAGCTCCGCACTGCTTGAATTTATTGTAGATTGATATAATTTCCATATTGTATTTTATCTGCCTGTCGAGCCGAATCCGCCTTCCCCGCGCTCTGTTTCATCAAGGACTTCAACTTCGTCCCACTCTACCTTTTCATATTTTGCCACAACCATCTGAGCGATCCTTTCGCCAGGATTGATCACGAACGGTTCATTTGAAAGATTCACAAGAATCACCTTGATCTCTCCCCTGTAATCAGCATCGATGGTTCCCGGAGAATTGAGCACTGAAATACCGAACTTGGCTGCAAGTCCGCTGCGAGGCCTTACCTGGGCTTCTGTTCCGTCAGGAAGCGCTATGAAAAGTCCTGTCGGAACCATGGTCCTTTCGAGCGGTCCGAGGGTTATCGGTTCTGTTATATTCGCCTTCAGGTCCATGCCTGCCGACTTTTCAGTTGCATATGCCGGAGTCGGATATGCCGACTTATTCACTATCTGTACCTTCATGATCTTACATTTTGATTGCACCATGCAAATTTAGCATTTAATTCCGAGATGGAGGAAGATTCCTCAGGAAAAGAAAGGCACGGACCTGAGACCGTACCACCAAAGTATTCGACCACTTATGAGCAAACGGAAACGAGCCCGTGCCTCAGCACGCGCTTCCCGTTCATCCTGCTCATCAATTGAAGTGTCGAATTTCTGGTGGTGACGACAGGAAAAATATTTAATAATGATTCTTTCTCAAAAATCCTGCTACTGCAAATATACGCATAATCCATCATAAAACAACAATAAATCTGCTTTTGGCAGTTCGACTCCACGCTTTTGGCAGTGATGTCAAACTTTCGGGCATCAAGCCCGATAACACTGACACATAATTCACTTGATTACAACCACTTACATCACAACCATTTCTTAAGACGTCAAACTTTTATCCTTGACACAGCGAAGCTTTTATAATAACTTTGATAGACATTAACACTTAATTATTAACCATCAAAACAATTTGTTTATGAAACGATTTCTTATCTTTGTGGCAATGCTGTTGACATTTACAGCCAATGCTCAGACCGACGAACTCAACCCGCCTCCTGTAAAACCGAGCATGGACAGGATCATCCTTGTTCCTCAGGATATGTTCGACATTGACAGGTCTATCGCCTATTGCTGTTACACATTCTACCCCGACACAGGCATTGTGGAAATACATTGCGAAGGCACTGGAAGAGAAACCGGACTATACATAAGCAGAAACGGATGTATTATAGACAGTATTGTGATTGATTCCGAAATCATTCAGGATGTATATCTGAACACAAGAGGATCGACAGGTTCGTTCATGATAATCCTTGATTCAGAAAAATATCACGGTGAAGCTGTACTATAGACAAGATAACTCACATTAGAAAGGCGCAAAGAAAATCCGGTACCACGAAGTATTCGACCACTTGATGAGCAATCCGGACTCTCTCTGCGCCTTTTTTTACTATTTTACAAAAAACGCCCCATGAGATTGCGACTGCTATTGACGATCTCTGTCCTGACCGTACTGTCATGCTCATCCTGTACCGTCAAGACCAGCTTGATCTCCGAAAAATTAGACAAGGTTGAAAGCCTGTTGACGTCAGAGCCTGACAGTGCGCTCCTTCTGATCGAAGGTATCGACCTTGAGACTATACATAAGGAAAAGATAAAAGCCAGACATGCTTTGCTATATTCGATAATAATGGATAAAAGGCATGTGGACATAAAATCCGACAGTCTCATCAGGCCTGCATTGGAATATTATCCAAGACATGGGGACTGCCAGGAAACGGCAATGACGTTTTACTATACAGCAAGGATCCACGAAAATGCCGATGACCTTGAGCTTGCCATGAAATATCTGGTAAAAGCCGAATCCATAAGAAGCAATAAGGATCCTTACCTCAACTCACTCATCCATTCAGCCAAGGGACGCATTTACAATCATCTCCATGAGTACGCAATGGCAGCGGAAGAGTATGGAAAGTCTGCATCATACTGCAATGGTGATGAAAACTACGGCAGATATGTTTCCAACAAGATCCGCGAAGCGACATGCAGATACATGCAGAATGACTACAGCAGTACACAAAAGATACTTGACGCCCTCAGCATAGACAAATTCCAGCTTTCGAACAATGTCCTCGGAAAGTATTACCAATTGGCTATCAATCTTGCCGATACAGGTAACGATGAAAGACTTGAAGAACTTATTGAAGAATACAAGGAAACCATCAGCCAAGAATCTATCGACTGGCTTCTCATAGCAAGAGTAGAATCAGAAAGAGGAGACACGGAATCAGCTGCTGAGGCGATAAGCCTACATTATAAGCATAGAGGAGAAGATATATCGTACCACGCCTTGAACAGCAAGATATTGGAAGCCCAGGGTCTTTATAAAGAAGCATTGGAAGAATACAAGATTTACGATAGTCTGAGCGGAATAATCGGCAATCAGATAATAGACCAGGATACAAAATTCGTTGAAGAGCGCGAACACCATAACGAAATGCATGAAAAAGCCAGAATGAAAAGCACCATACTATTGCTTACATGCGTTGTCATCCTGCTTTCTCTATGCCTGACGATATGTATGGTCATAGCCGTCAGAAGGCAGCTTCAGCTAAAGAAACACGAACAGGCGGAACTGGCAAGACAAGTGGACGAGTTGCTGACGGAACGTGAAGAGCTCTCCAGACTCAACACAGTCAGCGAAGAAGCACGCAAAATCATTGCCGAACGCCTCAGAATCATAGACAACTTCGTTTTCAGCGATGTTCTCCAGGATGAAATCTTCGAAAGGAAAGCTTCAGAAACCTTGAGAGGCATCATTTCCAACAGAGAAGAATTCATACGGCAGAACAGGCTGATATTCAACGAATCGCATCCAAGATTCACCAACTATCTGCAGGAAATGGGACTGACAGAAAAGGAAATCGAGCATTGCTGTCTGTATGCCATAGGTCTGAACGGAAAGATGGCCACGACTTTCACCAATCTCAAAAGGCATTACCATGTAGGAAGCTCGATAAGAAAGAAGCTCGGGCTCAACGGGCACGACACCAATATAAGCATACATATAAAAAGACTCTTCAAAGAACTTGAAGAGTCTCAAAACTGAAAATATCCGGTCCCCTACTTGTCCGAAAGATGGTCGATGACCTGAAGGATCGCGCGGCTGCATGCAGGACAATAATCCACATAGTCTCGCATCTTGCAGTGGTCTACCGGACGATATATGCCCTTGTCCACATATCCGCCTCCCTCAAACACACCGATCTTGTCCTTTGTCTCATCATTGAGAGGAGTCGGAATCTGAGTGCCTTCAGGAAGAAGGTCCTTCCATTTCGACTCGAAATCAACCAATGTGGTTATGTTCGGCTCCCATGGTTCCTTCTCAAGGTTGTAGAATGTATCGTCATATGCGACAGGCTTTCCGAAGTATTCATCAGCAAGACCGGCAAAGCTGTGGCCGAACTCATGCATGAACACACCGTATGTCTGTTCGTTATCAGCGGTACCGCATGCATATACATTGTACATTCCACCGCCACCGAATGTCTCGGCATTGATCACGAGGAAGATCGCATCACATGGCACATTCCAGACAGCGTCTCTGATATCCTTGATATCAGGAGTAGTGAGGTAACGGTCAGTTCCGAACGTATAATATCCTGTTCCGAGGGCTGTATTCTTGTAAACACCTGTACCGCAAGAGCTTGTACCAGACTCCTGAGAAATGGTTCCGACAGCCCATACGTTGAAATCGTCGCGTCTGCTGTCGAACGGAGCTGTCGCAAGCATCGCGTCCATGAACTTCCTGGCATCCTGGACAAACTTGTCCTGCTCGTCAGCAGCATATCCCTCAGCAAGGAAGACCATGTCCACCTTATCGGAAGAATTTCCGTTATCGAGGAGCTTGACTACCGGATTCTCGACAAGCTTGCGCCTGTCGATGAAGATGCTTTCCGGATCGATCTCCTGTCTGAGCATGGTAAAGAATTCCATTGTCTTTCTGTCGCGTGCAGTAAACTCCACGATGATCTTGTCCTTGGGATAAGGCATCACAACAGAGTTGAGCCATGCCTGAGTCTCCTTCTTTGCTTCCTCTGTAGTAAGCCACTCTTCAAAGAGAGTGCAATAGCCTTTAGAGAAGATGAGCTCGCCTGTCTTCTTGTCGTATGCCTTGAAAAGATATCCGCCACGTCCGAGATCGTCTATGAGATTCTTCTTAGGGCCTCCCCATACCGGTTCCTCACGGAGTTCGTATATCACAGCAGTCTGGGTCTTTGAATTTCCGCTCTGGACATAGTCTATTCTGAGAGTCTTGTCTTCAAAATACTTTTCAAACTTGACCTGAGCGAAAGCCTGCACCGAGAAGAGGCAGGCAGCTATGAATATGATATATTTCTTCATGTCTTCTACTGTTTATCTGAAAGGAAATCAACCATCTTGAGGATTGCACGGCTGCAGGCCGGGCAGAAAGGAGCATAATCACGCATCATGCAATGGTCCATAGGACGGTAGATGCCCTCGGAAAGATATCCGCCGCCTTCGAAGACGCCTATGCCATCTTTAGTCTCATCATTGAGAGGGGTCGGGATCGGTGTACCTTCAGGGAGAAGGTCCTTCCACTTTGAATCAAAGTCGACAAGAGTAGTGATATTCGGCTCCCAGAGTTCTTTCTCAAGGTTGTAATAGCTCTCGTATGCAACTGTACTTTCGAAATACTCATCTCCCAGTCCGGCAAAGCTGTGACCGAACTCATGAGTGAAGACATTCAGCGTCCTTTCATTATCTGCAGTTCCGCATGCGTATGAATTATAGATTCCACCGCCGCCATATGTCTCGGCATTGATAAGAAGGAAGACAGCATCACATGGTACGTTCCATGTCGCGTCCTTGATAGACTTCATGTCCTTGGTAGTAAGATAGCGGTCGAGTCCGAATGTGTAGTATCCGGTCTTGAGGGCTGTATTCTTGTAGATTCCGACTCCGGAAGAGCTTGTGCCTGAATCGATTGAGACAGTGCCGACAGCCCATACATTCCACTGGTCACGACATGTATCGAAAGGAGGACAGTTAAAGAGGGCTTCAGTAAAACGCTCGGCGTCAGCGAAGAACTTGTCAAGCTCATCCTGAGTATATCCTTCAGCGATGAAAACGAGGTCTACCTTCTCTGCAGGATCACCATTGTCCTGAATCGCCACAACCTTGTTGTCTGCAAGCGGAGCCTTGTCGATGAACATACTCGAAGGATCTATGACATGCTGCATGATGCTGTAGAACTGCATGTCGGCCTTGTTGCGCGACTTCAAGTCTACAAGGATAGTGTTCTTTGGATAAGGAATGGAAATCGAATTGTACCATGCCTGAGTCTCTGTCTTTGCCTCTGCTGTTGTCCTCCATTCTCCGAAGAGTGAACAGAAGCTTCTTGAATAGATCAGTTCGGAACTTTCGTGATCATAGACTTCGAGGAGATACTCGCCATAGCCGAATGGCTCGATGAGATTCTTCTTAGGTCCTCCCCATACCGGTTCCTCACGAAGCTCGTGTACGACTGCTGTCTGAGACTGAGCGTCACCCATCGACATATAGTCGATTCTCAGGCTCTTGTCTTCAAAATACCTGTCAAATGTGCTCTGCCTGCAAGCCTGCGTACAAAAAACGCATGCCAGCAAAAGCGGCACGATCTTAAATCTTGTCATATCTGTTATTTGTTGGTTAGTGTCGTTTGGGAGTGCAAATGTAGGCATTTTGTATCAAAAGGCAGCAAAAAAAGGGACACATAGTGTCTGCACCATGTGTCCCTTGAAGAAAGTTATTGAAAACCTGTTTTCCTATTTCTCCTTTTTCCAAAGCTTCGACATATCCTCGAGGGTCTTGCCCTTTGTCTCTGGAACGAGTTTCCATACGAATACGGCTGCAAGAACGCAGATCACTCCGTAGAGTCCGTATGTAAATGCATGACCGAAGTTCTGTCCCATTGAGCCGAGGCTCATGTTGTACATTGGGAGGAATGTAGACGAAACGATGAAGTTGAAGATCCACTGGAATGCCACAGCAATCGCCACAGCCGCGCCACGGATGGTGTTAGGGAAGATCTCTGAGATGAGCACCCAGCAGATAGGACCCCAGCTGAACATGAATGATGCGCTGTATACCATGATGCTGATCACAGCAACCACTGGAGGGAGAGCCGCGCTTACGCTTGTAACAGCCACACCCGCAGCACCGATAGCCATACCGAGCGAACCGATGATAAGAAGCGGCTTACGTCCGAGCTTCTCTACAGTGAAGATAGCAACAAGAGTGAATGAAATGTTCACAACTCCCATAAGCACTGTCTGCATCATAGGATTACCCATACCGAGCGACTCGAAAATACGAGGAGCAAAGTAGAGAACCGCATTGATACCTACAGCCTGCTGGAATACGCTGAGCATGATACCGACGAAGATCACAAGCCATCCGTATGTGAAGAGCTTCTCTGTCTTTACTGTAACGGTGTTCTTGATATCCGAAAGGATTTCCTGTGCCCTGGTCTTACCGTTGATCTTAGCGAGGATTGTGAGAGCCTGCTCATCCTTTCCAACCATTGCGAGATAACGTGGAGTCTCAGGCACAAGGAAAAGAAGGAGGGTAAAGAGTCCTGCAGGAACTGCTTCACTTACAAACATGTATCTCCATCCTGTCGAAATCATCCACTCAGCCTCACCTGGGTTAACGATCTGATAGATACCGCCTGCCATCTTCTCGATTGCCGGAGCAATATGATCACCAAGGATAAGGAAGTTCACGAAGTAAACCACGAGCTGACCGAAGATGATAGCGAACTGGTTCCATGAAACGAGAGTACCTCTGAGGTTGCTTGGAGCTACCTCTGCGATGTACATAGGACAGATTGCAGAAGCAAGACCCACACCGATACCACCGAGTACACGGTAGAGGTTGAAAGCGATCAGAAGCGAGAATGTAGGCTCACCCTTAGGGAAGAAGAGGAACTCAGGGTTGTAAGAACCGAGAGCTGAAAGGAAGAACATGATACCCGCCATGATGAGGGATTTCTTACGTCCATACTTAGACGCAAGGAAACCTGAGATGGCAGCTCCGATGATACATCCCAGAAGAGCGCTTGAAGAAGTCACTCCGTGGAGGAAATCAGAATAGACGAAATCCTTGGCACCAAGGAAAAACGCCTGGAGTCCCTTCTCTGCACCGGAAATCACTGCCGTGTCATATCCGAAGAGAAGTCCTCCGATGACAGCTACGAGTACTATCGAAAGAAGATAGCCCTTGCTGCCTTTGTCGTTGTTGTTAGTCATAGTCGTTTTTATTTAACAGGTCATTATAAAAAAGATCCCCGGTCGAGCCGGGGATGACAGTATATGTCACTGCCGGCATGACCGGCAATCTTAATTAGCAATACATGTTGAGGATAGCCTCGTAAAGCTCCTGCTTTCCAGAAGTGAGCTTAGGCTCGTTAACCTCCTTACCGTAAGCGTAAACGTCCTCGAGAGTAAGCTTGCCCTCTTCGAACTCCTTACCCTTACCAGCGTCGAATGATGCATAACGGTCAGCAAGCATCTTCTTGTATGGGCTCTCCTCGAGGAGTGCAGCTGCGCACTCAAGAGCGCGTGCCATAGCGTCCATACCAGCGATGTGTGCGATGAAGATGTCCTCAAGGTCAGTTGAGTTACGACGAGTCTTAGCGTCGAAGTTTGGACCACCGTTTCCGAGACCGCCACCACGGATGATCTGCATCATAGCCTGAGTGAGCTCG
>JAFYME010000051.1 GCA_017556765.1 Bacteroidales bacterium | reverse complement strand
TCTATGCTTTTCGGATTTACATATACTATTGCCAGCAAGAAATAATGCAGAGACGATTTGCTGATACAATGACGGAAATGAGGGGGCTGATCAATGAATGGTCGGCCCCTTCGGGTTTTACCGGTGAGCCTGAGGCGGATGTGCTTCTTGCCGTAAGCGGAGGCATTGATTCAATGTGCATGGCTCAGCTGTTCGCGGCTTTTGAGCCCCATGTGCCTTTTGCATTGGCGCATTGCAATTTTCATCTTCGCGGCGAAGAAAGCGACGGGGATGAGGCGCTTGTACGTACATGGGCTTCAGAGCGCGGAGCCCGTATCCATGTGCGTGATTTCGATACGGAGACATATGCACGGGAAAACGGTATCAGCATAGAGATGGCGGCGCGTGACCTGCGATATGCATGGTTTGCTCAATTGTGCCTTGAGCATGGCTACAAGGCTGTTTCCGTGGCTCATAATGCAAATGACAATGCAGAGACATTGGTCCTTAACATGCTCCGTGGGGCGGGTCTGCGAGGCTTGTCGGGAATGTCAGTTGTATCTTCTGTTCCGGGCTTTCCTTCGATTCCTCTTCTGCGTCCGCTGCTGGACTGCACGCGAAAGCAGATCGAGGGCTACATGTTCGCTCATAAAGTCCAATATAGGGAGGACAGCACAAATGCCATGTCGGAATATAAACGCAACAGGATCCGAAATGAGGCTTTCCCTATCTTCGAGACCGTCAATCCATCCTTCGTGCGTACTCTCAACCGCGAGATGGGGTATTTCTCCGAGGCGGGGGAGATTGTCGAGGACTGGTGCCGCTCCAGGGTTCCGTCCGTCGTGAAAGATGGAGATGATGGTTTGCTTCGGATTGATACTGAGGCTCTTATGAATGATGCCCATTGGCGTTACCTGTTGTATTATATTCTCGAACCATATGGATTCAATTCCGCAGTCCTGGCTTCTGTCGAGGACCTTCTTGGCTCGTCAAGGACGATCTCAGGAAAAAGATTCGAGTCTGCGGAATATGAACTTCTGACCGGAAGGGGAGAGCTTCTGCTGAGACGGAAGGTTTCGGAGGACCTTTTGGATGCCGCTTCGTTGTATGACAATATGCGTCATGGAGTCGTCAGGACTTTTGCTGATGAGCCTTTGATGCCGGTCCGCGGCGCAGGTACATATCATTACAACGGACAGTCATTCAAGGTCGAGGTGCTTGACCGTACCTCAGGCATGTCTCTGAAGCAGCCGGAAGGGGTGTTGATCATGGATGCCGACAAGCTCCGTTTCCCTTTTGTGCTTCGCAGGTGGCGTTCGGGTGATTGGCTCGTGCCTTTCGGAATGAGAGGAAAGAAGAAAGTCAGCGACCTGTTCACTGATCTCAAGTACGATGCTCTTCAGAAGGCAGCAGCCGTGATGATAGTGGATACCCGTTCTGAAGGGATGGCCGAATCCCAGCATGTCTCGGCCGTCGTCGGAGTACGTATCGACGATCGTTACCGAGTAACGTCTGACACGAAAATAATCCTCAGAATCGCTGCCCTTTAAGCGCTTCATTATCAGTGAAATAATAAAACCGCGTGCCGTCAAAAGGGAACACGCGGTTTCTGTATTTTGTTGAGTACCAGGTGGTTGCTGGCCAGCGTTATCTGATGCTGAACTCGTATGGAAGGCGGGCGTAGACCTTGCCGCTTTCTGATGAGCTCCAGTTCTTGAAGGCTGTCTCTATGCCCTCGAATGCAGTGCCTGCAAATACGCTCTCGCCGCCACCGAACGATTCGAGAAGCAGTTCCATTGTGGTGAGCGGCTTAGGGTATGCTGTGATCTGTACATCGTTCAGGCTCTGGACTCCATCAATGCAAAATGCCGCATATATGATGGCGTCCTCGATGGTTCCGATTTCGTCAACGAGTCCGATCTCGAGAGCCTCGGCTCCTGTCCATACTCTTCCCTGCGCGATTTCGTCGACAGCTGGTACGGTCATGTCTCGTCCTTCTGCCACAAGACCTGTGAACTTCTCATAGATGTTCTCGACAGAAGCCTGCATGTAGTCAAGCTCTGCCTGGTCGAGAGGACGCATCATTCCATACATATCCGCATGCTTGTTGGAGTTTACCGGAGTGATGTTTACATGAACCTTGTCCTTTAGTGTGCCGCTGATGTCAGGAATCATGCTGAATACTCCGATGGATCCTGTGAGTGTTGTCGCGTTGGAGTAGATCTTGTCGCAATTTGCTGATATCCAGTATCCTCCGGATGCTGCGTAGTCTCCGTATGAAGCGATTACAGGTATTCCTCTCTTCTGGATAAGGTCGATCTCGGCCTTGATCTTCTCGGATGCGAGCACGCTTCCGCCAGGGGAGTTGACACGAAGCACGACGGCCTTTACGGTCGAATCCTTGCGCACGTCAGCGATGATCTTCGCGAATCTGTCTCCAGCCACCTCCTGTTTTGCGTCTCCGTCGACGATATTACCCTCAGCATAGATTACAGCTACTTTCTTCTTTGCCTTGAAGTTCTCCACATCCTTGAGCTTTGCATAGTCAGGAAGCTGGATGGCCTGGATGTCCTCGAATCGGCTTGCTGAGTAAAGGTCACAGAGCTGCTGCTGGAGTTCCTCGCGAGTGAAAAGCTCGTCGACAAGGCCCTTCTCAAGGAAGTCTGAAGGGAAGTTGAGCTCGAGGTTGTCGAGCATGGCGTTGAGGTCCTCTACGCTGATGTCGCGTGACTGGGCGATCTCTACAGCCCAGCTGTTCCATACCGACTCGATCATCTCTGTGTTCTGCTCCATGTTCTCAGGGCTGGCAGAGTTGCGGATGTACATCTCTCCGGCTGATTTGTATTTTCCATGGCGGATGAGCTGCACATTTACTCCGAGTCTGTCGAGGATGTCCTTGAGGAAGATCATCTGCGATGAAAGGCCACTGAACATGTTCATGCCGCCCTCGTATGAGGTCATGTAGATCTTGTCAGAGACTGATGCAAGATAGTAGCTGGCGTTGCTTGGGTTCTCGATATATGAAACGATGGCCTTTCCGCTGTTCCTGAAATTCTCCAGAGCCTTTCTGAATTCTTCGATCTGAGCGATTCCGCCGCTGGCTCCGTCAGGCTTCATGTAAATGAACTTGACTGCAGGGTCTGTCGCCGCTGCATTGACCGCCTTGATGGCGCTGTAGATGCCCACAGGAGTCACTGTGCCGCTTCCTGCAAGCGAAGCGAATGGATCTTCCTCCTGAGTCTGCTCAGTTAGAGTCATTGTCGACATGTTGATCTGGAGCACGCCCTCTCGTGGCATCACAGGCTGGCTGCTGCCGATGGAAGCTATTGCTCCGACCATCGCGAAGAAAAGGAAGAAAGCGACAAAACCGAAAAGGAAAAGTCCCGCAATCGTTGCGAGCGTCATCTTTACGAATTCTTTCATAATATTGTTAGATTTTGATTTTTCACTCTGATGATCCTCTGCAAATAAGACGCAGAAAAATCAAAGGTACTACAAAAAACTGATAAAATGTTACCGGAGTCTCGTTTTTTGATCGCTCCGAACTTCTTGAATTGCATATGTTGCTGATTCATTGGGATATCCCTTGTAATTCCGACACAAATTTGTAATTTTGCAGATTGGAATGAAAGGCTTGATTACAAAGATTTTTGCAGCTCTGCTGGTCGGATGGTACATGATGAGTATCATCGGTTTCGGCGTGCATACATGCAGCGGCAGCGGAAAGAGCTTTGTCGTGGCCTTCTATGAGGAGATGACATGCGAGGAGATTCATCCCGAACATGGACATGAGCATGATTGCTGCGCGCATCATCATGACACTCATAGCGAGCCTGTGGATCATAGTGACTGCCATTTCTGCGACGGAGTATGTATATTTCCAAAATCTTGTTGTTCAAATGATTATCAGGTTCTTGAGCTGACCGGAATCCTGACGCAGGATGACAGCCGCAGTGATGACGGACATTCTTCATGTGATTTTCCATGCGTCGATATAATGACATGCGATGCTGGATACCAGACCTCTTGGAAAACAATAATCAAATATAGTCATGAGCCCGAATCCGGGCATGAACTTCTGCGCGACCGTCAGGCCGTGCTGTCGGTGTGGCGAATCTGACAGGGAGATTCTTCACTTCGTTCAGAATGACAAAGAACGTCAGAATGACGAGGGTCATTGTCATGTAGGACGAAGACGAGATTCTTTACCATAATCAGTAAACCGACAAAATCATGAAAAAGACAATAATTACAATCATCGCAGTCCTTGCGGCTGCAATCCCTTCATTCGCGCAGGCTGTCGATCAGCATGGACATGCAATCGACACTACCGATATCTACGGTGAGCGTGCGGACAGCCTTGATGCTGCCGTATTCGTTTCGCGTCAGGCCGGAAACTATCTTTCGAAGGGAAAGGACATCCGTACCGAGGTCATTTCAGCTGCCGGCCTCTGCAAGATGGCTTGCTGTAACCTTGCCGAGAGCTTCGAGAACTCTGCCAGCGTGACAGTCGGATTCTCGGATGCAGTGACCGGAGCCCGTCAGATCCGTCTCCTCGGTCTTTCGGGAGTGTACACCCAGATGCTTGACGAGACCCGTCCCGTAATGCGCGGACTTTCAGCCCCTTTCGGACTTTCATATGTGCCGGGACAGTGGCTTGAGAGCATCCAGATCGCAAAGGGATCATCTTCAGTGCTCAACGGTGTGGAGTGTATGACCGGACAGATCAACATGGAGCATAGAAAGCCTACGGACGAGAAGCCTCTTTTCATCAATGGAGCAGTGATGAGCGATACAAAGATGGATTTGAATGTAGCTTCTTCGCTTCAGATGGGATACAAATGGAGCACAGTGATCCTCGGACATGTGTCAGGAAACATCGAGGAGCACGATATGAACGGC
>JAFYME010000050.1 GCA_017556765.1 Bacteroidales bacterium | reverse complement strand
CCTGCTCGGCTACCCTGCCGCATGGATTCTTGCAAACAAGAAGCTGAACCGCAGCGCAGTGACGATAGTGCTCTTCATCATGCCGATGTGGATCAACGCCCTGATGAGGACGCTCGCGACTGCCGAGCTATTCCACATGCTCGGCGTGCAGCTGGGAAAGGGAACGCTGCTGGTCGGTATGGTCTACGACTACCTTCCGTTCATGATCTACCCTATCTACAACATCCTGAACAAGATGGACAAGTCATATGCAGAAGCTGCCGCAGACCTCGGAGCGACTCCATGGCAGGTATTCTGGAAGGTCCAGGTGCCGCTTTCGATGCCGGGAGTGATCAGCGGAGTGATGATGGTGTTCATGCCTACCGTCAGCACATTCGCGATCTCGGAATTCCTCACCAACAACAAGATAAAGCTCTTCGGCACCATCATCCAGGAGAACATCAACTCTTCGATGTGGAACTATGGAGCTGCGCTTTCGCTGGTGATGCTCGTGATCATAGGTATAACAAGCCTTCTTCAGGACAACAAGAAGGATGATGTCAGTGGAGGAATCGTATAATGAAGAGGTTTTTCGCACAATGCTACATATGGTTGCTGCTCATAGTGCTCTATGCACCTATCGTGTTCATAGCAATCTTCTCGTTCACCGAGAGTAAGGTTCTGGGCAACTGGACAGGCTTTTCGACAAAGCTTTACAGCAACCTTTTCACAGGTGACATGCAGGGTACCGGTTCGCTCATGACAGCGATCCAGAACACCATCGTGATCGCTCTTATCGCAGCAACGGTATCGACCATCATCGGTTCCATAGCCGCAATCGGCATCCACAACATGAGGAGCAAGGCAAAGCAGGCGATCACGTTCATGAACAACATCCCTATGCTGAATCCGGACATCATCACCGGTGTCTCGCTCTTCCTGCTCTTCGTGTTCCTGCACATAAGCCAGGGATACATGACGGTCGTGCTGGCGCACATTACATTCTGCACTCCATACGTCGTGCTCAATGTGCTTCCTAGGCTCACCCAGATGAATCCGAACATCTATGAAGCGGCTCTGGACCTCGGTGCAACGCCTTTCCAGGCCCTCAGGAAGGTGCTTCTGCCTCTTCTGAAGCCGGGCATGATCTCGGGATTCATCCTTGCCTTCACGATGTCCCTTGACGATTTCGCCGTGACATTCTTTACAAGAGGAACGGTAGGACTCGACACTCTTTCGACATATATCTACACCGACGCCCGCAAGGGAGGTCTCACCCCTGAGCTGCGCCCTCTGATCACACTCTTGTTCGTAGGAATCCTTATCCTTCTGATTGTGATCAACATCAGGAACATCCGCAACTCAAGAAAAGCCGAAGAATAAGATGAAGAAACTACTTTATATTGTTGCTGCAGTCCTGCTTCTGGCCGGATGTTCGGAGGACAGGGAGCATATCCTGAAGGTCTACAACTGGGCCGACTACATCGACGAGGAACTCATCGATGAGTTCGAGGTATGGTATGAGGAGCAGACAGGCGAGCCTGTGAAGATCATCTATCAGACATTCGACATCAATGAGACCATGCTTTCGAAGATCGAGCTCGGACATGAGGACTACGACGTCGTATGTCCTTCCGACTACATCATCGAGCGAATGCTGGCAAACGACCTTCTCCTGCCTTTGGAGAGGGATTTCGGCGATACTCCGGACTATATCGGCAACGTAGCTCCATACATCGTTGAGAAATTCAACCAGATCGAAGGAAACGGAAAGAACGCCAACGACTACAGCGTCGGATACATGTGGGGAACAGTTGGTCTCATCTATAATCCGAAATACATCTCCGACAGCGAGGTAAAGGACTGGGATGTGCTCAAAAACCCTGCTTACGCGGGCAAGGTGCTCATGAAAGATGCATTCAGGGATGTATATACCGCGCTGCTCATAGCTTTGAACAAAGAGGCCATAGACGCCGGAGAAAAGGACATCAGGACTTTGCCGTTCGATACTTCAGAGGAGTCGATAAAGCTTGTGGAGGACTATCTGAATTCATTCAAGGAGTCCGTATGCGGTTGGGAGGCTGACTTCGGAAAGGAGCAGATGACCAAGGAGCTTGCATGGATAAACCTTTCATGGAGCGGTGACGCGCAGTGGGCCATCGATGAGGCAGCTGATATAGGCATGGACCTCAGATATGCGATTCCGGAGACAGGAAGTGCCGTATGGTTCGACGGCTGGGTGATTCCGAAATATGCTAAGAACATCAAGGCTGCCAGATATTTCATCAACTTCATGTGCAAGCCTGAAAATGCTCTGCGCAACATGGACATGACCGGATACGTCAGCGCTATCGGTGGCGATGAGATTCTTCAGAGCATGACAGATCCGGAAGAGTTCGACCCTATCGATGTAAGCTATTTCTTCGGTCCGCAGGCCGACAGCGTATGCATCAACCAGGTGATGTATCCGGAAAAGAACATCATCGAGCGCTGCGCCATGATGCACGACAGAGGCACAGAGGAACTTCTGAAGATGTGGTCACGAGTAAAGGGCGACAGCGCGTCTGCATGGACTTATATCCTTATCTGCCTTGTATTCGCCGGACTGATCGCGGCAGTGATCATGAAGTACACCAAAAAGAGGTACAGAAGGCGCAGATACGCCATGAGAAGAAGGAAGAGATAGTCTTACTCATCCTTATCATCCAGAGTCTTATAAGACAAGATATGAATCGTTACGCCTGTCGCTATCGCCAAGAAGCACAGGCGTAACGCCCAATGGGACGCTACGAAGACAGCACAATACAGAAGTGTGATCCAGAGCGTTGAAATCGCAACGACCTTGATCCTAAGCGGTATCGCCTTATGCTTGAGGAAATTGGTGATATACGGGCCGAGCTTGGGATGGTTCATGAGCCAGTCGTACAGCCTGCGGTTTCCACGCAGAAACAGAGCTGCCGCCAGCAACAGCAACGGAGTCGTAGGCAGCACAGGCAGAAACGCTCCCAGTATGCCCAGACCGAGAGAAATAAGCCCTAATATTGTAAGAAGTATATTCATAGATTCATTTGCGGACGCGAAGATAATGAAATTCCTGACAGATACAGCAGTGCGTCGCACTTTTCGTTCAAACTGCCGTTATCCTTATATAGGGAGGCATCTCGCCGTATGGGCGGTGGAGGATAAAACACTGTGAACCAATGATTTAGAATCTTTTCGGTGGGATATTTTCCCCACCCACCAAAGCCTAATATCTTGACTAGCAGCAAGTTATCCTGCACTTTTGATTTAAGGTCCGCTCCACCTGATGTAACCTTCTTACAGAACTCACTAAAAGATCAGCAGAGGAACTGAGAATTTATACAAAAAGCCCGACATCTTGGATGATGTCGGGCTTTTGTGGTCCCTGCAGGGCATGATCCTGCGACCCCCTGATTATGAGTCAGGTGCTACTAACCAACTGAGCTAAGGGACCTTTTATCGCTTCTTTTGTCTTATTACTGCGTCAGACTTCACATCGTAAGTCGGTCATTATCACGAGGTAACTCCCTCCTTCCGAGCTCATCTTCCTTGTACTAAGAACAGAATAAGACGACAATTATTTCGAAGAACTAATTTGCGTACGGTTCAGACGGTGCTGAACCGTACTGCAAATATAATACTTTTTTCGATTTTATTCGATTAGTTGAGCTTGATTTCAACCTCAACACCTGAAGAAAGCTCGAGCTTCATGAGAGCGTCAACTGTCTTAGGAGTTGAATCGTAAATGTCAAGAAGACGGCAGAAAGAGTTGAGCTCGAACTGCTCACGTGACTTCTTGTTTACGAAAGTCGAACGGTTTACAGTGAAGATCTTCTTGTGAGTAGGAAGCGGAATAGGACCGTTTACACGTGCACCTGTAGCCGAAACTGTCTCAACGATCTTCTTTGCCGACTTGTCAACAAGCATGTGATCGAATGATTTGAGTTTAATTCTGATTATCTGGCTCATATCAAATTTCGTTGAATTCTGTTAAACAATTATTCGTCAT
>JAFYME010000049.1 GCA_017556765.1 Bacteroidales bacterium | reverse complement strand
GGTTCAGTTACTACTGCACAGCTCGCAGAGGCTCTCGCAGCAGTTGGATTCGAGATCGACAAGAAGGACATCACAGTTGAGGCAGCAAAGGAGCTCGGTACATACGAGGCTGTTGTAAAGTGCTACCGCGACATCAAGGGTACTTTCAAGTATGAGATCGTAGCTGAGTAATTTCAGTTAAAGATACACTAAAAAAGGGTTGGTCATTGACCAACCCTTTTTCGTTGTTTTATTTCTTTTCTTTCTTTTCCTGCTCAACTGTCGGAGCTGACTCCTTGTACTTGAAGCGGCGGATCTTCTGGGTAGCTGTCTTCTCGAATGGCTCCTTCATGACCTCTACTGAGCTCACCTGTGATGCCTTGCTGACATTTTTGTTTGTCACCTTGAGAAGCTTCGTCTTCCAGGCGTCAAGCTTTTCATAAAGCTTATCCTCGCTCTCCTTGTCCCACTGGATGTAGTTTTCCATTGGCTGTACAAGTGCCACGAGCTTTCCGTCACGCTCTACGACGATTGACTCGCTTACTCCCTCAACGTTGTTGATCACGTTCTCGATCTCCTCAGGGTAGATGTTCTCTCCTGATGGTCCGAGGATCATGTTGCTGTTCCTTCCCTTGATGTAGAAGCGTCCCTTCTCGTCCTGAACCGCTATGTCGCTTGTGCGGAACCATCCGTCTTCTGTAAAGACACTCTTTGTGCGGACAGGATCCTTGTAATATCCGAGCATCACATTAGGACCCTTTGCTACAACCTCGCCTTCTCCGGTCTCAGGGTTAACGTTATGGAGCTTGAGCTTTACATTGTATACAGGATATCCGAATGATCCTACAGCCCTCCATCCGTTCATCGAATAGCCGAGAAGTGGAGATGTCTCAGTAAGACCGTATCCGATTGCGTATGGGAAGCCCGCCTTAAGGAGGAAGTTCTCCACTTCAGGGTCAAGCTTTGCTCCACCGATACCGTAGAATGATACGTGACCTCCGAATGTTGACTTGAGCTTCATGCCGATGATTTTGCACATCAGACCGTTCATGTGCTCGTTCATCCATGTAAGAGTACGGCTCTTCTGGATTGTAGGGAGCACGCTTCCTTTGTATACCTTCTCTATGATAAGCGGAACGGTAAGCATTGTGGTCGGCTTTACGATCTTGAGGGCCTTCATCAGCAATGATGCTACCGGTGGCTTAGGCAGATAGTATACCGTAGCTCCGCAGTACATCGGATAGAGCATGCTGAGGGTCATCTCAAGAGTGTGGGCCATCGGCAGGACTGAAAGCCATCTGTCCTTATCTGTCCTCTTGCATGAGTGGTAGCATGTGATCACATTTGATGCAAGGTTTCTGTGGCTTAGAACCACTCCTTTGGCGCTTCCTGTCGTGCCGGATGTGTAGATGATTGTTGCGATATCGTCCGGTGTCGGATTGGATGTCCTTCCGTCGCATGTGAACTTTTCATCATCAGCCTGCAGCACCTCGAATGTGTCGATGTCTATCACAAGGGTCATCTTGTCTCTGCATTCCTGATTGACCTTTCCTGCAAGCTTCTGTGATACGAAGATCACCTTGCTCTCAGAGTGCTCGAGGATATTTGTTACCTCGTTCTCTGAACTGTCCGGAAGAATCGGAATCGCAATGCGTCCGAACGGAACGATGCTGAAGAATGCAACAGACCAGTTCGGCATGCTCTGCGAAAGTATAGCGACCTTATCTCCTGCGCCTATTCCGTACTGGGTAAGCTTCTTTGAGAGACTGTCGCATTTTGCCTTGAATGAGCCGTATGTGTAACCACCCTCTTTGGTATCATACCACTGAGTGTACTGCTTCTTTGAGTATACTGTTGTTGCATACTCATAAAGCTTTGCGAGGGTATCCACATACTTTTCCCTCATTCGCTGCATGCGTTTGTACAATTGAATCATATTATATTAGGTTTAAGTATAGTCCTAGTGCGTGATATACATCTCTGGGTGCTTGCCCACGAGGTGCATCTCTTCGTACATGGCCTGGATACGCGCCATGTCAGCTCTCGCATCATCTGTCAGCTCGACCTTCTGTCCGCGGCTGATGCGCTTTGTGCCCCAGTCGAAGTAGCCCATGTACACAGGGCATCCCACTTCACGGGCGATGGTGTGGAAGCCGGTCTTCCATCTTTTCACAGGCTTGCGTGTGCCTTCTGGAGCTAGGGCGAGGTGTACGACCTTTTTCGCCTTCATCTCCTTGATCACGCTGAGAGCTACGTTGCTTCCTCTCTTTCTGTCTACAGGAATGCCTCCCATCTTGCGGAGGAGCCATCCGAGAGGTCCCCAGAAAAGCTCTCCTTTAACCATGCAGTATGGCTTGCCTCCTACAGATACATAATAAAGGTATGAAATGACAAAATCCCAGATCGATGTGTGAGGCACACCGAGAATGATGCATTTGTCTTCAGGGGCTACAGGGTCGACAGCGGTCCAACCCAATGTGCGGAGCAGCCATCCGCAGAAATTTCTCCACATAATATATTCGATATTAGATCCCTCGTCTGGCTCGGGATGACAATTCTAGATGTTTACGTCTTCCAATTCCTGTGCTGTACGGAGGTTCTGGATGATGAATTCCTGTCTTTCCGTAGTGTTCTTGCCCATGTAGAACTCCATGATGTCCGAAATCGGCTCCTCGTCGCTGAGTCTTACCTTGTCAAGGCGCATGTCCTTGCCGATGAAGCCTGTGAACTCGTCCCATGAGATCTCTCCGAGACCTTTGAATCGTGTGATCTCGACCTTGGTCTTGAGCTCCTTTATCGCAGCTTCCTTCTCCTCTGCATTGTAGCAGTAGCGGACGGTGTTCTTGTTCTTGACTCTGAAGAGGGGAGTCTGAAGGATATATACATGACCCCTTCTGATGAGGTCCGGATGATACTTCATGAAGAATGTAAGCACAAGCATTCTGATGTGCATTCCGTCGTCATCGGCATCGGTTGCCACAATGATTTTGTTGTATCTGAGGTCTTCGATATCCTCCTCAAGTCCGAGTGCGTTGATCAGAAGGTTCAGCTCTTCGTTCTCCGCGATCTTCTTGCGGCTTTCCTTGTAGCTGTTGATAGGCTTACCTCTCAAGGAGAATACAGCCTGAGTCTCTGCGTTACGAGCCTTTGTGATCGTTCCGCTCGCAGAGTCTCCCTCGGTGATGAAGATGCTGGTAAGCTCTCTGAGCTCCTCCTTGGCTGCCGGCAGCTTGTCCTTGTAGTGGTACTTGCAGTCGCGGAGCTTCTTGTTGTATACGCTTGAACGCTTGTTGCGCTCCTTGGTCTTCTTCTGGATCGATGAGATCTCCTGGCGCTCTTTCTCTGACGATACGATCTTGTCCTGAAGAGCAGGGATGATCTCCTTGTGCATGTGGAGGTAGTTGTCGAGGTTGGTCTTCACGAAGTCGTTCACGAAGCTTCTGATTGTCGGTCCCTGCTCGCTCGAGCGGGTTCCGTCCTCGTTTTCTATCTCGGCAGTCCACATGTATGTCGATCCGAGCTTTGTCTTCGCCTGGTTTGCGAAGATCGGCTCCTGGATCTGGATGCTTATGGCTCCGATGATGCCCTGGCGGATGTCCTGAGGGTCAAAGTCTTTCTTCGAATATGTCTTGAAGAACTCCTTGAGGGTCTTTGATACGGCCTCTCTTACCGCAGCGAGGTGGGTACCTCCGTCACGGGTGTTCTGTCCGTTTACAAACGACGTGATGTTCTCTCCGTAGCTGCTTCCGTGGGTGATTACGATCTCGATGTCCTCGCCTGCTATATGGATAGGGGCGTAGAACGGCTCTTCTGACATCTTTTCGTTGATGAGGTCGAGGAGACCGTTCTCAGACTTGTATGCAGTGCCGTTGAGGTTCAGGGTGAGACCCTTCTTCAGGTAAGAGTAGTTCTTGATCATCGACTCCACGAACTCGATGTTGTAGTTGTAGCCGACGAAGAGGTTCTCGTCCGGGATGAACTTCACATATGTTCCGTTCTTTTCCTTTGTCTCCTTCATTCCGTCATGTACGAGCTTTCCCGCCGCGAACTCTGCGTATGAACACATTCCGTCGCGGTATGCCTCTACATAGAAATGTGATGAAAGCGCATTTACTGCCTTGAGACCTACTCCGTTAAGACCAACGGATTTCTTGTAGCCCTTCGAGTCATACTTACCTCCTGTGTTGAGGATGCTTACCGCTTTGACCACTGAATTCAGAGGAATTCCTCGTCCGAAGTCCCTTACAGAGACTTCCTTGTCGCTTACGCTTATCTGGATCTGCTTACCATAGCCTGCGGAGAACTCGTCGATCGAGTTGTCCACGACCTCTTTCAAAAGTACATAGATACCGTCCGCCTGATCGTCACCGTTTCCGAGAGTACCGATGTACATACCAGGTCTGAGGCGGATATGCTCTACGCCTTCAAGGGTCCTGATATTATCGTCACCGTAGTTGTTCTGTATGATTTCGTTTGCCATATTCTTAAAAGCACATAATCGTGCAAATATAGTCATTTTTCCCGAAGGTTTATTGCTATTTTTCGCCAGAAGGCGTTTAAATTGGTCCGTTTGGCTTCGAATCTGGTCTTGTTTTTGCTTTTAATGAATTTTTCGTAACTTTGTCGAATATTCTTAACCGAAATGAGACGAAAATGGACTAAAGATGTCCGTGCGCTCCTGACTCTCGCAGCATTGATTGCGAGCCAGTCCTGTCTGAGTGATATTCAGGACTTTACAGTTGAAAAAGACTCTCCTGTAAAGGTCGGCTTCTATGCTGGAGGAAGATCGGAGACACGTACACATATGATGCCCAACGGCCTTTCTGCCGAATGGGAATCCGGAGACGAAATCGCCGTATGGGCGAAGAATTCTTCGGGCTCTTATTTATTGACAAATCAGATATTCAAGACTTACGGACTCGACGGGCAGCGCGGTTTCTTTACATCCGAGCTTGCTTCTGCCATGCCTGACGGTACATATACGTATATGTGCTGTTATCCTGTCCCAGAGTCAGTTGCAGGCACAAAAGCTACTTTCCTCATCCCTTCTCAGCAGGATGGAAAGGTATCAGGCGGATCGGATGTCATGATCGCGACTCCTGTGAAGCATGGAGCCCTTGCTCCGATTCCTGAATCGGAAGACCATTCTGGTATGTCCATGAGAATGAACAGGATGCTTCATCAGTTCAGGTTCTGGATGCCCCAGGGTGCTAATACGCTTGGAGAGGATCTGGAGCAGATAATTGTAAGTATGCCTCAGAATATTGCCGGAATCATGACGGCGGATGTGGCCGATCCTTCTGCTGCAGTCACTTTGGAGAATGGAGTGAAGGAGATAACCTTGAACCTTTCCGAACCTATAGGTGAGTCAGCAGATTTTGATGATGCGTCGTTTGCCTGTGTGTCTGTTTTTCCATATGATGGCAAGTATTCCGCTTCGGATTTCATGAACGTGGTCTTGTATTCCAAGAGATACAAGTCCACTCTCGCGCCTATATCCCTGGCCGGAAGAACTTTTGCAGCAGGACATTCCACACCGGTCATTCTCCGTCCTGAAACTGTAGAAGAGTATTACAGATTGACCATGAAGGTAGGTGATAACCTCATCGGAGAGCCGCTTGCAAATGTAACGATAGCCTTCAATGGCTCTCCATGGTACACTTATACCAATACAAGTGAAGAGGGAGCGGGTAATTTCGTTCATTCGGTAGAGGCTTTGGGAGTTGACGGCAAAGCTGCTTACGACTTGATAATTAACTCGATAGAAAGTGGCAGCGCAACATATATCTATGAAACAGAACATGCTCTTGTCAATCGTCCTCTTACTGCGGATATGATGAAATATGACGGGAATCGCATTGTTCTTGATCTGGGTGATGTACCGTACCTTATTTATGAAGATTTCACGAATGCCAAGCATACCGCTCATGATGATGACTATTCTAGTACCAGCGATACCAATCTTGGAGGATATGTCCTTGATGGATATATGCCTGTAAATGGTTGGAATGCTTCCCGTTTCTATATTGTTGAGGGCGAGTACGTCAGAATCAATTGCAGGTACGAGGCCGCTGTGCTGACCTATGCCAAGTATTGCGGACGACTGGATACTCCTGCTTTAAAGTATCTCAAGGAGGGCGCGTCTGTTGACGTCAGACTGGAGTTTGACTATGAATTCAATGTGCCGGCAGGATATAATATGAATGACTCATCAGAGCCTGTCTCCATGTATTATATCGGTACTCATACCACATCCGAGAGCTCATCCATAAAGGGTATCAAGGGTAATGCTGTTGACGATGATGCTATGGGATTCGGACCGTTCACTCCAGGAACTATTGCTGACATGAAATCAGCATCCGTTATGTTGCCGTCAGTGGGTGCCAGCACACGAATAGCATTCTTTGTGTCAACGACAAGAGGACAATCCGACGTGAATTTCTTAGGAAACAACTCGAATTACTATCTCTACCTTGACAACATAAAAGTATATATAAACAATTAACATAAGATTCAAAAACCATTAAAAATGAAACACTTAAAGACAATCATGAGTGTGATGATTCTTTCTGCTGCGGTTGCATGCACAAAGAATCATGCAGATGGTAGCGGTCAGGTAAGCTTCGACATCTCAGGTAACTTTGAGGTCGCAGACCAGACAAGAAGCAATGTTTCTGATTATACGACATTGCCGTCTGCCGGAGATTTCGTACTCTCGGTTTCATCTGCATCTTCCGCTTATTCATGGAACGGAAAGATTTCCGAGTGGGACTCGTCTGCAACGCTTCCAGCAGGAAACTACAAGGTGACAGCGTCATACGGATCGCTTGACGAAGAAGGTTTTGACAAGCCTTTCTTTACCGGATCTGAAGATTTTGCGATTATCGGAGGACAGGTTACTTCAGTGCCGGTAAGCGTAAGTCTTGGAAACACAGTAGTCCTTGTCAGATGTACAGACAGCTTCAAGAACTATTACAAGGATTATTCTTTCAAGCTCACACGTTCAGGTTCTACAATCGCTACTTTTGCTAAAGGCGAGACAAAGGCTGCTTTTGTGGACGGCTACAGGTTCACTCTTGAAGGAACAGTTCAGGGACCTGCAAAGACTCAGACATTCAATAAGGAGTATACTTCGCTCAACGAAGCAACTGCGTATACTTTCTTGTTTGATGTATCAAATGCAGGTGGTGCCACTATAACCGTTACCTTCAACGATACTGTCGAGACAATCAGTCTCGGTGATGTGGAACTCAATGACTAACAGGAGGATAATATAATGAAGAAGATATTTGTGTTTTTTGCGGCAATGGCCGTTCTGTTTTCGGCTTCATGCCAGAAATCTCCTGTAAGCAGCAAGGAGAGCGGATACCTTTCATTCAGCGAGTTCAATCTCGAGGTGGATGAGACTGTGCTTACCAAGGCAGATCCTGCAGGAGACAACTATTCAATCGTCATTTATGATGCTGAGGGGACTCAGGTCGCTGCCATGACTTATGCGCAGGTAAGTGATAACAATGACATGATCACGCTTCCGGCTGGTTCATATACTCTTGTTGCAAGATCACTTGCAGGAGAGGTTCCGGCTGCGTCATGGGAGAATCCTATCTATGGAACTACTAAGGAGTTTACTATAAGGGCAGGAGAGACTACAGCTCTGGGAGAGCTTGTATGTACTCTTGTACAGTGTAAGGTGACAGTCTCTTACAGCGATGACTTCCTTGCATCTGTAACAGGAGAGGGAAAAACAAGCGTAGAGGTCACTGCCGGATATCCGCTTGATTACCAGCTCAGTGCAAACGGAACATATGACCAGAGCGCAGGATTCTTCGCTGTAAACGGAAATACAATGAAGGTGGAGTTCAAGGGCATCATCAACGGCAAGACTGCGAAGATGACCAAGACATTCACCGGTATCGCACCTAAGCAGTGGCGTCAGGTAAGATTCGTTCAGAAGACCAATGAGCAGGGACAGGCGACTTTCGATATTGAGATCGTGGATCTTATCTCAGACTCTACTCTCAATAATACTCTTGATGCAGATGAAGAGGTGATCGGAGAAGATCCTGAAGCTCCTAAGGGCGACGGAGGCATCACTCTCGATTTCGATTATGAGGCTGGCTGTGATGCGGAACTCACAGACCTCACCAACATGGTCATTGTTCCTGTCGAGACAAGAGTGATGAGCATCAAGCTCAAGGCTCAGGTTCCAGGTGGTGTACTTAAGTTCACAGTAGATATCGAATCTGATAATGAGGCATTCCGCAGCGCCCTCGATGCAGCTGGTGGAGCTACCATCGACCTTGTGAATCCATCACCGGCAAACGACATCATTTTCCAGGTTGTTCCTTTCCCTCATGGTCAGGATCTCCTCGGAAAGACTGAAATCGCATTTGACCTCAGTGCCGCCCAGAGTGCCATCATCAACTATGCGGGTACTCATACCTTCCTTATGACTGTAGTTGATAATGCGTTCTGTACCAAGAAGATACCTGTAACAATGGTAGTAAGATAAGGAGGGTAGGATATGAAGAAGTTTATTTCAATCATTGCATTGGGACTTGCTCTTTCAGCGGTTTCATGTACAAAGCAGGAGATTTCGGAAAACAAAGGCATGGGAATGCTCAGCGTCGACATGAGTCTTGCGCAGAAGACACGTGCCCTTTCACAGGAACAGCTTTACAGTACAGCCCAGGTGAATATCTATAAGGCGGATTTCAGCGGTCTTGTGCGCTCTTACAAATATTCTGAAATCCCGTCTCCGTTCTATCTTGCGGCAGACAAGTATCGTGTGGATGTGATTGCAGGTGAGGCTGTATCTGCGACTCCGGCAATCGCTTCGTGGGACAACAAGAGCTACAAGGGTTCGAAGCAGTTCGATATCGTAGCGAATCAGGTGACTTCCGTACAGGTTGTAGCAAATGTGAACAATGCCATTTCAAAGGTTTCTTTCGATCAGAGCATCGCAGAGAACTTCAACGCCGGCTATACCTTGACAATGACTCTCAGCGATGAGGCGTCAAGCAATCTTGTATACAACGCTTCGAAGTCTGGCGCTGAAGGCTATTTCATCGTCGACGGTCTCTTTGAACCGTCATTGACATGGACTTTCACTGGAACCCTCAAGAAGGATGGTTCTAAGTTTACAAAGTCCGGAGTTGTCGAGAATGTGCAGCCAGGCAAGCTCTACAGCATGAACCTCAAGTATACTCTCAGGGATGGAGAACTTGTGTTCTCGCTCTCTGTAGACCGCACTACTGAAATCATTGATGATACAATCATCTTCGAGCCTGTTTCAACAGGTCTTGCCCCTTCATCTATCTATGAGATCTGGGCAACCCGTGCGACTCTCCATGCCGATGTCGATGCGTCGGAGAGCGAAGGAAAGGCCGTTCAGTTTGCATACTCTGCAAACGGAGGCTCGACATGGACATATGTCGATGGTGTAAATGATTCAGAGGGAACATGGAAGGCTGATCTTTCGGGCCTTGCTCCTTCAACAACATATACGTATGCCCTCATGATTGGCGGAGAACAGATAGGAGAGCCTCTTACATTCAAGACTGAGGCAGCGCCGAATCTCCCGAACGCCAGCTTTGAGTATGTCAGCAAGGTGAGCGGTAAGGACTATTACAAGTTCTATGATCCTGCCTGCGGTGTTGAGGAGGGTTCTTACATGTTCTGGGGTTCCGGTAACGGTGAGGGATCGGAAGGAGTCAACGGTTCAGCGAACATGGGTATCGTCATTACCACTATCGACACATCTGACAAGATCGACGGAAAGCAGTCAGTCGTGGCTCAGACCTCTTCTCTGGTCGGTATGCTCGCTGCCGGAAACCTTTTCACAGGCCAGTTTGCAGGCCTTGTAGGAACAAGCGGCGGTAAGGTCAACTTCGGCCGTCCTTGGACCAGCCGTCCTTCTGCAATGAGGATATGGTGCAAGTACTCTACCGGTAAATTCAATATCGTCAACAACAATAATCTCGGCGTTACCAAGAATGACTTTGACCGCGCTCAGGTCAAGATCGCCATCGGAACTTGGGATTACAAGAGGTATGGCGGAACAAAGGACAGCCCGGTTCATATCAATACTACCGATGAGTCTACCTTCGTAGATTACTATACTGATCCTAGCACTATCGCAAACGGTGACGTTATCATCTATAATGATGGTTATGCCATCAACAACGGCGAAAAGGTCGCAGCTGCTACAGATGGCTGGATCGAGTATATCATTCCGCTTGAGTACCGCAATCTCAACGCATATCCTACACACATCGTTGTGTCTTGCGCTGCGTCACAGTATGGTGATTATTTCACAGGCTATGACAAGACCAAGCTCTGGATCGATGCTGTAGAACTCATTTATGAATAATCATTTGATGCGAAAGACAATAATCATATTATCATTGCTGTTCCTCGGTACCTTGTGTGCCGAGGCTCAGCATTATGATCGTGGTTATGAGCTGGTCCCATCTTCTCCTTTTGTGAAGAAGGGAACATGGATGGCCGGAGGCAGTGCGCGTTATTCGCAGCATGTGAACAGCAATTTCAACCTGCTGCTTATAAACGGCATCAATTCCGAGGGCTTCAATGTTTCTGTGAACCCGAAACTTCTGTACATGCTTAAGGACAATGCCGGAGTCGGCGTGAAATTTTCATACGACCGCGGTATGCTTGATCTGAGTTCTGCAGATCTTTCGGTTTCGGATATTTCGATGGGAACCAGAGACTGCTATCAGATCAATCATAAGTTCACGGCACATGCCGTATACAGAAGCTACATTCCTCTGGCTGGTTCGAAGCGGATTGCCATGTTTGCCGATCTTATGCTTGGTGGATCGTTCAAGCAGGGAAAGGCCTTTTATCCCGGAAAGGATTACATCATCGGTACATATGAGGAGAAATATGCTCTTGAAATCGCAGTGGATCCCGGTATTGTTGCCTTCCTGACGGAAAGGCTGTCTCTTGAACTTAATGTAGGAGTATTCGGTGTAAGCTATGGCTGGACGAATCAGGTCCGCAATCAGGTTACTAACGGCAACTCTGACACTACTTCAGCAGGTTTTATGGTTAACCTCCTCTCCCTTGGAGTAGGAATGTCGTATTATTTCCTATGATGAGAATCGCAAGAATAATATTCTCGTGCTGCATGATTGCAGCATCAGCTTCAGCTCTTTCCGCACAGTCGAAGGATGAGAGCGGGACTATTGTGCTCGGAAAGGAGATAATGCCGAAAGATACGACCAGAGAAAATCGTTTCAAGAACCATCTTATCGTTCCGAAGGGTAGCTGGCAGTGTGGCATTTCAGTCATGTATGCCGATTTTTCGAGTGATAATACAGAGTATATGCTAATGCTCCAAGGGTTGAATGCAAACGCGTCTATGCTTAGACTTGCACCTGAAGCGGCATATGCATATTCAGACAATCACGCTGTAGGAGCAAAGTTCCAGTACACTAACATGAATGGAATGATGGACTCTATGACTGCCGATCTTCTGGGTAATTTCAGCATGACTCTTGAGGAAGTGAGCGCGGCTTCACGCGCCATGAGCGCCAGCGTTTTCCACAGGACATATGTAGGTCTGGACAATCATGGCCGCGTCGGTCTCTTCTGGGATTATATACTTGGTCTTACAAGAACGAGGACTCAGTTCGCGATGGCGGCTCCTTCAGACGCCTTCTCTCTTACGCAGAAGATACATCTCGGATTTGCTCCTGGTATCGTTTACTTCCCGATGAATAATGTTTCAGTTCAGGCCAGCATAAGTCTTGCAGATGTTTCCTATAGCAATGTGAAGGCATATGAAGAAGGAAATGTCCTCGGAGAAAGACAGGCGTGGAAGGCTATGGCAAGTCTTAATCTTCTCGGTCTGAGTTTCGGACTGACAGTACATTTGTAGAAAGATGAAGAAACTTATATATATAATTGCGGCTCTGGCAGCTCTGACAGGCTGTATAGACAACGATCTTCCGTATCCTGTCGTCGTGCCTCACATCACTTCGCTTACCGCAACAGGTACGGAGAGAGTCGATATCAACTATGATGACCGTACTGTCACACTTGTCTTTCCGGAAACGACAGATCTCAGGGACATTGAGATAACCTCGGTGGAAATCGATGAGAAGATAGCTGTTCCGTCCATTGAAATAGTCGGCAGGCATGATCTTTCTTCACCTCTGAAGTTCAATATCCGTACATATGCGGATTATGCATGGAAGATTGTCGGAGTAAGGAATGTTCAGCGCTATTTTACTGTTGAAGGCCAGATAGGAAGCAGCACGATCGATCCTGTGAACTGTCGCGCCATTGCTATGGTCGGAAAGAATGTCGACGTATCCGATGTAAAGGTTACCTCGTTGAAGCTCGGTCCTCGCGGACTCAGCACCTATTCTGTCGATTATACGACGATGAAGGATTTCACCCATGGCGTGTCGGTGGATGTCACAGCATTCGACCTGACTGAAACATGGAACCTTTTCGTCGAGGTTACAGACGCATCTGTCGAAATCACCAAGGTCAATGCATGGGCTCATGAGGTTTATCTTACCTCCATAGGTACAGCTGGAGTCGAGAACGGCTTCATGTACAGGATGAAGGGAGATGCCGAGTGGATCAAGGTTGACGAGTCTGACATCACCTCGGACGGAGGTACATTCCTGGCTCATGTGAAAGGACTGGATTCGGAGACTGTGTATGAGGCTGTGGCAGTAAGTGGCTCCGATCAGAGTCCGGTCGTGGAGTTCATGACCGAGGCTGCTGTAAAGATCCCTAACGGCAGCTTCGAATACGCGAGCAAGGTCGCAGGTGCAGGCTATTATAAGTTCTATGATCCTGACTGCGGCGTGGCTGACGGTGAGTTCATGTTCTGGGGATCCGGCAATGGAGAAGGCTCGGAAGGAGTGAACGGATCTGCGAATCTCGGAATCGTGATAACATACATCGATACAGAGGACAAGGTCGACGGAAAGCAGTCTGTAAGAGCTCAGACGAGCCAGCTGGCAGGTATGCTTGCTGCCGGAAACCTCTTTACAGGCCAGTTTGCCGGACTTGTGGGCACAAGCGGAGGAAAGGTCAACTTCGGACGTCCGTGGACGTCACGTCCGACAGCTCTCAAGTTATATTGCAAGTATATGACCGGTACCATGGACATCATCAACTCAACACCTCCGGGAGTCGTCCTCACCAAGGCGGATTATGACCGTGCCCAGATAAAGATCGCCCTCGGTACATGGGATTACAAGAAGTATGGTGGAACACCACAGAGTCCGGTACATATCAATACCACAGACGCTTCTACATTTGTGGACTTTGCGACCGATCCGTCTACGATAGCTGACGGAAACCTGATAATCCACCATGACGGATATCTCATGAATGGAGCGGACAAAGTTTCCGCACAGACAGGGGAGTGGACGGAATATGTCATTCCTTTGAATTACCATTCGATGGATACGCTGCCTACACATATCATAGTGTCGTGCGCGTCATCCCAGTTCGGAGATTATTTCACAGGATGCAGCAGTTCAAAGCTCTGGATCGATGCAGTGGAACTGGTATACTAGAAGAAAAGCATGGCGGCAAATCCGGCAGCCAATGCAATGATGCAGTTGAGGAGCTTCGCTACGGCGAAGCTCTTTCTGTTTTCTGCCAGAAGAGGAATGGATGCGTGTCCGTCCTGAGATATGCTGCTGGCAAGAAGGACAGGGAATGGAACCACTCCTGCCGCAAACAATGTCACGAATATCATGTGCGGTCCGGACTCCGGAATAATGCCTATGAGTGTCGCCAGAAGGATCATGAGCACTGTGTTGTCGCTTATCCACTTGTCGATGTCGACATATTGAAGGCCTATGCCTAAGACGAGAAGGACACCGAATGTCCATGCGAATATGGTCGGAAGATGCTTCTTTACGATATGGTTCCAAAGATGCTCTTCTACAAAATGATCAGATGCAAGCAGCAGGACGAAAAGCACTATGATGCTGAGTCCGGCAAAAAGTACATTCATCCAGTCTTCGCTAAGAAGGTTTATGTGGAATGCGCCTTCGCTGTGCTCATGATGACATGAAGCTTCATGACCGTGGTGCTCGCACGCCTCTGTATGAACATGACCTTCATGGCCTGCATGGGCCTCATGGTCATGGCCCAGATGGCCTGTACCTAATGCGGCTATGAATATCGCAAGTCCTATGAACATGACGATACGCTTCCATCCGTAATGTCTTTTGCCTTTCAAGCTCTCATGAGCGTCGGGAACGGATTCTTCATGGACTACATATCCGTCATGACAGTCTGTCTTGACTCCGCATTCTGTATGGTCGTCCTTTGAACAGCTTTTCCTGTGCATCCTGTCATGGATAAAGTCTGTTGCTATACCTGCTATGACGGCAAGTACAAAGAGGATGGCAAAAAGCAGGAGTGCCTGATCCGGGATCATCGCAAGCATCACGAAGGCTTCGTCGCCGGAAGATGCTATCATCATGGCGATAAGGGCTCCGAAACTGAACATCCTGTGGGTGTATAAGGAAACCGTCGCAAAACCGCCCATACAGCCTGGAATCGAGCCTAAAAGAGCCGCTATCACTACCTGTCCTGTCTTGGTCTTCCTCAGCCCTTTGAACACCATTCCGTGGGATTCTATGTTCAAGGACTCGATCATCATCATCATGACGACGACAAGACCTGTGATCAGGACCGAATTCCTCAATATGTCAATAAACAGATGCATTGCTATTCTTCAATCCAGCCTGCCATGAAAAGGTTTACGATAGGGCGGAGAGGGGAGTTTGTAGTCAGAGTTATGATCGAAAGAGATTCCCCGGCCTTCATGTCCTTAGTGTCAAGATGTACGCGGAATGTGACTTTCTCGCCGGGAGCGGCAGCCGGAATGTCACTGTGAGAGTAGCAGCATGCGTCAACGTCTACCTTGTAGATCCTGAAGGTCTGCTTGCCCTGGTTTGTGAATGTGAACTCCGCATGTACGGTCTCGCCTTTCTTGATCTTTCCGAACGAGTATGTGCTGGTCTCGAACATCGGTCTTGGTGCATTTGGCCTCTCGGACTCAGGGAAGTCGCTGAAATTTTCTTTCGTGAAGGCCCATATGCCGATCTTTTTGCCCCCTTCTGTGTTGGTATATCTCTTTCCGTTTATGACTGGAGTTGCATAGTATGTATTCTTTCCCCAGAGATCCTTGTCTGCTGTGACTGTGAAGGTCATCTCGGCTGTGCTGTTGGCCGGGATAGGGTTCGGCGATACCGAGATCGAAAGATTCTCGGATACGTCTGCGAACTCGACCTTGATGGGAGATGATGATGTGTTGGCAACCATCTCATATTCAGTCTTTTTCAATCCCTGCTCGAGGTTTCCGCACTTGATGAGATTCTCCTTCAGCGCAAAGGGGCCATATGAAACCGGATAAAGCTCGGCAAGAGGCTTCTTTTTTTCCATGGATACGCCCCTGAGCTTCAGAATGATCGGCTTCTTCATGTCCGAAAGATATACGGTCACGCTCTTGTCGAAAGGGTATGGGCCTTCATCGTTTGAATATGTGACAGAGATCTTGCCTTTCGCTCCTGGTCTTATCGGTTCGCGAGTCCATTCCACATCGGTACATCCGCATGTGGTCGTTACATTGTAGATCACAGCGGGGCTCTTTCCCTTATTGGTCAATGTGAACTCGCATGTCACCGGGCCGTCGGCCAGCATGACGTCTCCGAAGTTGTGGACAGCCTTGTCCAGCTCCAAGCCGTTGCTGAGCTTTTCCTGGGCATAGCCCGAAATGCACGATGCTGCCAACGCTATGGCTGCAATGATGATATTTTTCTTCATTTTCATATTCTGACTCATATATCTTCCTTACAAAGATAGTACAATTCGTTCTAAGTCGATGTTTGAATATTCAAATTATTGACTAAATTTGCAAAATCAATGCTTTGCGGCATTATGCTTGGAAAACATTAACATTTTAAATTTATACGAAAATGGCTTACAAAATTACTGAAGACTGCGCAGCATGCGGTACATGTCTGGGCGAGTGCCCTACAGGTGCAATTTCTGAGGGCGACATCTACAAGATCGATCCTAACGTATGCATCGACTGCGGTACATGTGCAGACGTTTGCCCTATGGGTGCAATCGTAGCAGGCGAGTAATCGCTTAAAGCATCTACAAAAAAAGAGGTTGACTCATTTCAGTCAACCTCTTTTTTTGCATTCAAGGTATACACCTACTCCTTAGGAGCAGATGTAACCTCGATAAGATTGTTTGCTGCGAGAACAGCCTGAAGAATAGCCTTCACGTCTTCTGGAGTGACAGAATTTACTGCAGCCTCGTACTCGGCATCATAGTCGATTCCGTGTCTGTAGTATGTCCTGATGTTGTTAGCCCAGTAAGAGTTGCTGATTCTTGACTCAGGAATGTTCTTCTTGAAGTTCTCGATAGCCATGTTGAACTTGTCAGCCTCAGGGCCATTCTGAGCGAGATCTTTCAGACCCTTGATAGCAAGCTCTGCAAGTCTATCGGCCATTTCTGGGTTTGTATCGAATGATACCTGGATGAGGGCTCTCTCCTCTGGATATCTCTGACCAACCATAGCGACGCCTACACCGTATGTACCGCCTTCTTCCTCACGGATTGTCTTTGTATAGATCATGTCGAGGATATACTTCGCAACCTCAAGAGTTACCTCTGTCTTGGTGTCGATAGGCATGTAAGCTGAGTAGAGCTGAAGAACTGTAGACTTAGGAGTCTGCATAGGGATGGCTACCTTCTGGTCTATGTTGCCCTTTGCAAATCCGATGAGGTTGTCCCTGTTGATCTTCGCTGCCTTCTTGCCCTTCTTGATAGAGCCGATGTACTTCTCTACCATTGGCTTGAGAGTCTCGAGGTCTACATTACCTGTGATTGTGAGAGTAGCGCCTGCTGCATCCTTGAAGAGCTCGCGGTATACTCGCTCGATAGTCGCAAGCTTAGCCTTTGCAAGAGTCTCCTCGTTGAGCTCTACAACGCGTGGGTTGTTGTTATAGAGGATCTTGTTCATCTCGTTCTGGAAGATGAAGTCTGGGTTGTTCGCTACGTTAGGGAGGATAGCCTTGATCTGCTGGATACCAGTCTCATACTCAGCCTCGTCGAAGCGTGGGTCTGCGAAATAGAGATATACGAGCTGGAGGGCAGTCTCAAGATCCTTAGGAGTACTTGAACCCTGTACGCCGTGAGTTGCATTCGAGATGTATGGAGTCACGCTGAGATTCTTGCCTGCAAGCATCTTCGGTACCTGTGTTCCGGAGAACTTTGAAATACCTGAGTTGTTGAGGAAGAGAGCCCAGATGTTGTCCTCGAATGACGGCTTGTCCTCTGTAGCTACGAGAGTCATACCTCCGTCCTTCTGGATGTTGAAGATGACCTGATCCTTCTCGTACTGTGTAGGGAGAACGACTACCTTCACGCCGTTCTTGAGGTTCCACTCAGTCGCGCCGTAGATTGTCTGCTTAGCCTTCTTTGTCTTTGAACCCTTGAGCTCGCCGCTTATGAGAGGCTCGTTCACGCTCTCTTCAACATTTGCCTGGATATCCGCATTCTTGACAGCTGCAAGAACGTCGAGGAGCTGCTGCTCTGTAGGATTTGCAAGACCTTCCTTCTCAGGACCGTTGTAGAGGATCACCATGTTCTCGTCTGTAACGACCTGAGCAGCAATCTGGTTGAGGACAGCTGCATTGATGCTTGCGCAGAGTGCCTGTGCGAGCTGAAGCTCAGTCTCAGGAGTCATGTAAGCCTCGTTGTCGTAGAAGTTGTAGAGGAGAGGGTAGATGAAGTCAGCGTTCTTGCGGGTAGGAGCTGCCTCTACGGCCTGCTCGAACGAGCTGATGATGTTGTCTTTTGCACGCTGAACCTCACCGTCTGTGAATCCGAATCTCTTCATCTTCTCGACCTCGGTCATGAATGCTGCGAATGCGTTGATTGCATCGCCCTCCTTGAATGATACGCTGCCGTTTGTCGCGTCGCATGAGTTGCAGAGGCTGCTGATGTAGAAGCTTCCGCCAAGGAACGGTGCGTCTGGCTTTGCTGTAATATCAGCGAAACGCTCTCTCATGATAAGACGGATATAGAGCTTGATGATGTCCATTGTGAATGCGACATCAGTATTCTTGTATTCCTTAGGCATAGGCTCGCTCTTCCACATCACGTCTATGCTTGATGATGTGAGCTCTGGGTCTGTAAGGATGCCTACGATAGGCTCTACGTTGTCCGGAATCTTGTGGAGAACCTTCTCTTTTGGATTTACAGGAGCAGGGATGTCAGCGAAGATAGACTTGATCTTTGCCTCAATCTGATCCACGTCAACGTCTCCTACAACGATAACTGCCTGAAGGTCAGGACGGCACCATGTTTCATAGAAGTTTGTGAGGCTCTCGTATGCGAATGTCTTGAGCTGCTCCTCGCCTCCGATGAGGGTTCTTCTTGAATATGGAGTGTCACCATAATAATATGGAAGCGACTTCTCGAAAATTCTCCAGCTTGCATCTGATCTTGTGCGCTTCTCCTCAAGGATCACACCTCTCTCTGCGTCGATCTCAGCAGGGTCGTTTGTCACGAAGTGTGAATAATCGTGGAGGATGAGAAGGCATGAGTCGATGACACTCTCCCTTACGATAGGGATGTTGTTGAGCATGTACTGAGTCTGCTCGAAGCCTGTCGAAGCATTGATGTTTCTTCCGAACTCTGCTCCGATGCTCTGAAGCCAGTTGAGAAGAGCCTTGCCAGGGAAGTTTTTCGTACCGTTGAAGCACATGTGCTCAAGGAAGTGCGCAAGACCGTCCTGGTGGTCTTCCTCCTGGAATGCTCCGACGTCAGTCGCGAGGTAGAATTCCGCTCTTTGAGCTGGCTGATCGTTGTGGCGGATGTAATAGGTCATGCCGTTCTCAAGCTTTCCTGTCCTTACAGCAGGGTCGTTTGGAAGCGGTGTCTGACCGAACGCCATTGTGGCAGCGAAGATCGCTGCAATGAAGATGAATAAACGTTTCATTTCTTGATTATTTATGTTCGTTTCGGTTAATATTCAATACGATAATCAGACGTATTAGTGGTTAATAAACTACAAATATAACTTAAAAAATCTTATCTTTGTGCAAAATAGGGACTTATGTTGGAGGATTTCAAGTTAAAAGTGTTCATGACTGTAGCTGCTGAAGGCAGTTTTACTAAAGCTGCCGCCGTTTTAGGCGTCAGCCAGCCGGCAGTAAGCCAGAATGTTGCTGAGCTGGAGAAGCTTGCAGGGGCGAAACTTTTTGAAAGGCTCCGCGGTGAAGTGGTATTGACGCCACAGGGAAAGGTGTTCATGGAGTATGTGCAGAAAATCATAGACGCATGTTCCGACGCTGCCGGCATCTTTGCCAAAGTATCGCCTTCAGTTGTCCGTATATCTGCGTCAGAGGAAGTCTTTACCTATTATATCGCCCCTGTTCTTGAAAAGTTCATTACGGTACATCCGGAAGTCTCATTTGAAAGGGTCATGTTTGAAAATGCCGACGTCGCCGTTGTCCTGAAGCCATCTCCCGAATCTCCGTTTGAAGTACCTTCCGACTCGATTGCCAGGATACGCGTGTCTATGGCCCATACGCCAAAAATGGGTGACTATAAAGCCACCCATGAAAAATCAACTTATTTCGATCTGCTATGGCAGCCGACTCCGGCTTTTGCATGTACTCAGATCTGTCGTCTGCTGAAGGGAATACTTACATCTTTCTGATGTTTTCCAGCCATCTTTCCAGCGTCTCTTCGAAGTCTGCACGAGCATAAGCAAACTTGTCCTTTCCTTTTCCTTTCCATTTTTCGGATGAAAAGCCCCATCCATGTCCGCCCTTAGGGTAGATATGCATTTCGGCATCTACATTGCTGTCAATCAGCCTTGTATAATACAATATGCTGTGTTCGACCGGTACTTGTTTGTCGTCTGAACAATGGACGATGAATGCCTGAGGAGTCTTCTCATTGATGTGGTTCTGAAGAGAATAATGCGTCAGAAGCTTCTGATACAGCATCTGCTTCTCTTCAAATTCTGTAACCTTCATATCCTTGTCGTCCCACATCTCGTCCTTGCCCAAAAGGTTGTTTCTCGTGCCCTGGCCGACGAATTTTCTGTCGAGCGAAACGACGGGGTAGATCAGAACCGAAAAGTCCGGACGCGTCATCTCGTCAACATACAATGTGCTGGCGCTCGCTGCAAGATGTCCTCCTGCCGAGAATCCCATAACGCCTATCTGGCTTATGCCCCATTCGGCGGCATGCGTCCTGCAATATCTGAATGCATTCTGTACATCGATCAGAGGAATTTCCCAGTGGCCCTCAGGCATACGATGCTTCACGACAGCTACCGCTATGCCTCTTGCGGTCATCCAGTCAGCGACATGAAGTCCTTCCTTAAGGGCTGAAACATATCTGTAGCCGCCTCCAGGGCATACGACCACCATCTGACCGTTGCATTTCTTCGGCATGTAGATGTCGACTCTCGCGCTGTCTGATATGCTGCCGATCCTTCCGGTCTCGTCCGACCATTCAGCTTCGGTGATCCCGTTGGAAATTTTCGGCCCGAGAGCTTCCGGAAGGCCCTTTTCAGCCTCCTGACCTTCAGGGTAGAGGAGCACCGTCGTGGTCGGCTTCAGCCTGCATATGCTTTGCGCATGGCTATAAACACTCGGCGCAGCCATGAAGGCTGCGCTGAGCAATATCAAGAAAAGTGATCTTTTCATTATTTAGCAAGTCTCTTGTAAGTCTCGAGACGGAGCTTAGCGAATTCCTCTGTCTTCTGGAGGAGCTCCTCAGCTGAGTCAGGATACATCTTGTAGAGCGATGCGAAACGAACCTCACCCTTGAGGAAGTCCTGGAACTTGCTCCAGTCTGGTTCCTTGCTGTCGAGAGTGAATGGATTCTTGTCTGTTCCCTCGAGTGCTGGGTTGTATCTGTAAAGATGCCAGTAACCACACTCAACGGCGAGCTTCTCCTCCTTCTGACTCAGACCCATACCAGCCTTGAGACCGTGGTTGATACATGGAGCGTAAGCGATGATGAGTGATGGACCGTCATATGCCTCAGCCTCCTTGATAGCGTTGAAGTACTGTGCTGGAGATGCACCCATTGCAACCTGCGCAACGTATACATATCCGTAGCTCATAGCCATCATACCGAGGTCCTTCTTACGTACTCTCTTACCTGATGCAGCGAACTTCGCGATAGCACCTGCAGGAGTAGCCTTTGAAGACTGTCCGCCTGTATTTGAGTAAACCTCTGTATCGAGAACGAGGATGTTCACATTCTCACCTGAAGCGAGCACATGGTCGAGTCCGCCGTATCCGATATCGTAAGATGCACCGTCACCACCGATGATCCACTGGCAGCGTGCAGGGATGAATGTCTTGTACTCAACGAGACCCTTGCAAACGTCGCATCCGCAACCCTCGCAGAGAGGAATGAGCTTGTCAGCTACCTCGCGTGTGATCTTCGCATCCTCCTTGTTCTCGAGCCACTGAGTGAAGAGAGCCTTCATCTCGTCTGTGCAGCATGTGCATGAGAGGCCCTGCTCCATGAGCTTTGCAACAGTCATACGTGCTCTGTCAGAACCGAGCTTCATACCGAGACCGAACTCGCAGAAGTCCTCGAAGAGTGAGTTTGCCCATGCTGGACCGTGACCCTCGTTATTCTTGCAGTATGGCGCTGCAGGGAATGATGCACCGTAGATTGATGAACATCCTGTAGCATTCGCAACCATCATGTGGTCACCGTAGAGCTGAGTGATTGTCTTGATGTATGGTGTCTCACCGCAACCTGCGCAAGCGCCTGAGTACTCGAAGAGAGGCTGAGCGAACTGAGCGTTCTTGATGTTGCCTGTCTTAGGCTGTACATTGTCCTTGTATCCGATATGAGCGTGGAGATAGTCGAAGTTCTTCTGCTCTGCCTCCTGAGTTCCGAGCGGCTTCATCACGAGAGCCTTCTCCTTTGAAGGGCAGACGTCGGCACAGTTACCGCAACCTGTACAGTCGAGAACTGATACGCTGAGAGCGAACTTGTAAGCCTTGAATGTCGCCTTGCCGTCCTGAAGCTTGAGACCCTCAGGTGCGTTTGCAGCTTCCTCGTCAGTGAGGAGGAACGGACGGATTGCAGCGTGAGGACATACGAATGCACAGCTGTTACACTGGATACAGTTGTCAGCCTGCCACTCTGGAACCTTCACTGCCACGCCACGCTTCTCGTATGCTGTTGTGCCTGCAGGGATTGTACCGTCAACATAGTCGTTGAATACGCTTACAGGGAGAGTGTCTCCTGCCTGTGCGTTTACGACGTCGGCGATCTCCTTCACAAATGCAGGAGCGAGACGGTCCTTGTTAGGGTTCTCGAACTTAGCTGTGATGTCCTTCCAGTCAGCAGGGATCTCTACCTTAGTATACTCACCGCCGCGGTCTACAGCTGCGTAGTTCATGTTCACGATGTGCTCACCCTTCTTGCCGTAGCTCTTCACGATAGCCTTCTTCATGTAACC
>JAFYME010000048.1 GCA_017556765.1 Bacteroidales bacterium | reverse complement strand
TTCACATATACAAACGCTCAGGGCGAGAGCAAGCCTATCATCATCACAGGTGAGAGAGTGAAGTCTTCTACAACTCATATGCTTGCATTCAACCTTCTTGATGCCGATGGTAATGTGACTCTCGAAGGATTCATCAATAACGACAGCAAGGAGATCTATCTCTTCTCTGTAGAGGACCTCAATGGTCTTACAGCAGCTGCAGAGCCATGGTACCATGCATCTGTAAAGGATGTGGAGTCACTTGCAAAGCCAAGAAACTGGAATGAGGAGCAGAAGGTCACAGTGATTGCCCATGATGGAGAGACAGAGGGTGAGTTCACTGTAATCAAGAGAAATCCTGAGAAGATCAGATATGGCTTCAACTCTGACTCATTCAAGGAACTCTTCAACATCGACCCTGTAAGCCGTATCGGCGTACCTCCATATGACACTCCTGTGTTCCCGACACTCGCATATACAGGCGGTTATCTTATCGTGAACCATGGTGACGGCTCTGCCCCTATCTATCTTGACGGCAGAAACGGAACAAAGCTCGGCGAGATCGCAACAGGAGGAAAGACATTCGGTGCAGTTACCAGCGATGAGAGCGGAAACGTTCTTCTCTGCAACAGGCTTGAAGGTGCAGGTACATTCGAGATCTACAGAACATCTTCAGTCAATGAGGCTCCGACATTGTTCTATTCATACAACAATGAAGTCGCTCTCCCTCTCGGTTCTAAGATCAAGATCTGCGGAAGCATCGATTCAGAAGCAAGAATCACTGTTTCATACGAGGGTATCCCTACTGTAACTGAGGCTGGCCAGTTCCTTGAGATCACAGTTGTCGGCGGAAGCGTCGCAAGCGCTGTGGTTCATGACCTTCAGCCTTCGGGCATCCTTTGGGGAGCATCTCCTCAGAACTCCGCAGGTCTCGTTCCTGCTTCAGCTGAGGCTGGCGTAAACGGCTGGTACTATGCTTCTTACAGTCTTAACGGTATGCATTGGATCAGACCTGATCATGTCATCGGTCAGACACTCCTTACCAATGACATGGACAATGCTTGGCTTCTCAACCCTAACTGCCTTGAGAGCAAGAAGTTCAACAATGCAAATTACCTTACACTCTTTGTCTGCCATCATTTCCCTGCATGGGACAAGCAGCCAAGCATCTGGGTATATGACATCGCGGATCCTGCCGGTGTATCGGGTACATATCAGGAGTCTTCTGCATGTGTTGCATACAACAGCTGGCTGATCTATTACAATGCAGTCAATGCGGCGGGCAACGAGACTCAGTCGGCCGGTGATGTCATCATGGCTCCATCAGCAGACGGTTTCAAGGTGTTTGTATATTATTATGACCATTATGCAGGTATGATCGGTGGTTATTCTGCCGACTGCGTAAAGAAATAATCGGAAATGAATACTAAGTTGTTCATATTTACTTGCTTCAGTGTATTGCTGGCGACGGCATGCACAGAGCCTGAGTCTACTCTTCCGGATTGGCCATGGACCGATCCGGAAGAGAATGTCACTCCGGAACCTGAAGTGAAGAAGGAGCCTAACCAGAATTATGTCGATGCAGGATGGATCAATGTCGGAGAGCAGTTTGGCGAGCTTCCTGAGCATATCAATGTGTACAAGGCTCCTGCAGAGCTTGAAGGCAAGGCTGCCGTTGCATATATCGCAGTTGCGGACATGTCTAAGGCAAAATGGGATGTGTGGAGCGTGAAGGCTGATGACAGCTACAAGACTTCGGATTCATACCGTACTCCTTCAGAAGTGTACGAAGAGGTTGAATGCCCTGTTGTCATCAATGGCGGATATTTCTTCTACGAAGGTGCGAACTATACCTCAAGCCTTGCCGTAAGCAATGGCAAGCTCCTGGCCTACAATATCAATTACGCATCTGAGGATTGGGTGACAGTATACAGCCCGACCCGTGCGGCTTTCCTTCAGAAAAAGGACGGAACATTTGATGCGTGCTGGACATATTGGACTGGTCCTAAGCATTATACATACCAGATTCCGGCAGACAACTCATACGATGAGACACCAAAGCAGGTGCCGTCAGACAGCTATCCTGAAAAGGCTGCAGAGTTTGAGGCACAGACAGCGATCGGCGGCGGTCCTGTTCTGATTAATGCCGGCAAGTATGCAAATACCTGGTCTGAGGAGATGTTCGATGTCGGAGGAGTAAATCCTACATCAAACAATCCGCGTACAGCCATAGGAGTCACAGCCGAGAAGAAGCTTGTCTTCTTTGTATGCGAGGGACGTAACCAGACAGAGGGAGTCGCCGGTCTTACGACTGAGGATCTTGCAAATGTGCTCATGGATCTCGGATGCGTCGAGGCGATCAATCTTGATGGCGGCGGATCAAGCTGCATGCTTGTGAACGGCAAGGAAACCATAAAGGTTTCAGATGGCTCACAGAGAGCTGTGGCTAGTACTGTAATGATAATGTAAATATCATAGAATGAGATTTTTAAGAAATATATTTGCTATCCTTTGCATTGTCTCTTGCGTGTCTGTATCATGCGATGAGGTAAAGGAATATCCGTGGAACCCAGACTGGGATCAGTATGAGCCGGATGTTGAGGATGACGATAGTACAGACGTTGAAAAGCCTGATACAAACCAGACAGAAAAACCTGATACCACAGTGATTCCGACTCCGCCTCCGCCTCCGACCCCGGAACCGGTTGTCGGCAAGGCTCGTATGGTCTGGATTGATGCTGCGGCCAATTTCAAAGATTATGCAAATGACAAGGCGAGGATCGCCGAGGATATGGCCCGTATCAAAGAGACAGGCTTTACAGCCGTTATTGTTGATGTGAGACCTACTAATTCTGGTGTGCTCTTCAATTCTTCTACTGAGCCTCCTCTTACAATGGTCGATGCATGGGTGGGCAGCAGCTATAAATGGCTTTACCGTACGGCTGACTTCGATTACCTCCAGGCGTTCATAGATGCCGGCAAGGATGTCGGACTTGATGTATATGCAAGCATCAATACAATGGTCGGAGGATGTGAGTGTCCTTACGGACTCGGTACTGCCGGTTTCCTTTACGATGATCCGTCAAAGCAGTCATGGGCTTCGGTTGTGAATACGGCTGATGGTCTTGTAAGCACGATGGACATGGGATCGGGAACAAAATTCCTCAATCCTGCCAATGACGAAGTCGTGGCATATCTGCTCGATCTTCTTGCAGACCTTGCGGCATATGATCTTGACGGTATTATCCTTGACCGTTGCCGTTACGATGACAATGAGCTTCAGAGTGATTTCTCGGATGTTTCCCGCGAAAAGTTTGAGTCGTATATTGGTGAGCAGCTAGAAAACTGGCCTGGTGACATTTTCGCTCCTGGTGCAGATAATCTTACTGGAAACGGTACCCAGATGCAGAAGAAATGGATGGAATTCCGTGCTAAGGTAATCCATGATTTCGTGGAGAAAGCTTCGGAAAGGGTACACTCGGTCAATCCGGATATCCGTTTCGGTGCATATGTAGGAGGCTGGTACTCATCTTATTACTATTCCGGAGTGAATTGGGCAAGCCCGAAATATGAGACTTCGACATATTATAAGTGGGCATCTGCTGATTACAACGAATACGGATATGCAGATCATTGCGATATCATGATCATCGGTGCTTATGCTTCGACAAAGAGCATCTACGGAAGCAACGAATGGACAATGCAGGGATTCTGTAAAAGGGCTGCGAACCTTTTTGCCGATGATGTGCCGTTTGTAGGCGGACCGGATATCGGAAACTCAAGCGGTTTCGAGAAGGGTGGCCAGGGACATCTCATGCCAAGCATCGTGGATGCATGTATAAATGCCTCAACAGAGGGTATGTTCTTCTTTGATCTTTGCCATGTCAAGATGTATGACTATTGGGATGACATCAAGACGGCTTTTGACGAATATTTAAACAAACTGCAATAATAAATGGAGACACTAAACTTTAAGCAACTTGCGCAGCAGTACAAGGATGAGCTTCTGGACAGCTGTCTGCCTTTCTGGCTTGAGAATTCTCAGGACCATGAGTACGGCGGATATTTCAGCTGTCTGAATCGTGACGGAAGTGTGTTCGATACCGACAAGTTCATCTGGCTGCAGGGAAGGGAAGTATGGATGTTCGCCATGCTCTACAACAAGGTGGAGAAGAAGCAGGAGTGGCTTGATTGTGCCATACATGGAGGTGAGTTCCTAAAGAAGTATGCGCATGACGGCAACTACGACTTCTATTTCTCTGTCACACGTGAGGGCAAGCCGATCATACAGCCATACAACATCTTCTCGAACACGTTTGCCTGCATGGCCTTCGCTCAGCTTGCGGAAGCTACATGCAGCGAGGAGTATAAGGAAATTGCCCTCAAGACTTTCCAACGCATCCTTGACCGCAGAAATGATCCGAAGGGACGATGGGAGAAATCATATCCCGGAACACGTCCGATGAAGGGTTTTGCGCTCCCTATGATCATCTGCAACATGGCTCTCGAGGTTGAAAACATCATCCCTGACAAGAGCCTTCTTGACACAACAATCGATGAGTGTCTGAGTGAGATTCTTAACGTATTCTATCAGCCTGACCTTGGTGTCATGCTCGAAAATGTCGCTCCTGACGGAACGCCGGTTGACTGCTTCGAAGGAAGAGTGATCAATCCTGGTCACGACCTTGAGGCTCTCTGGTTCATGATGAATTTAGGACTCCGCCGAAAAGATAAAGAATTGATTGAAAAGTGTGTTAAAATCTCTCTCGACGTAATTGAATACGGTTGGGACAAGCAGTATGGCGGCATTTTCTACTTCCTCGACAGGAAGGGATACCCTCAGCAGCAGCTTGAGTGGGATCAGAAGCTTTGGTGGGTGCATCTTGAGTCTGCTATCTGCATGCTCAAGGGATACCAGCTTACAGGAAATGAGAAATGCCTCGACTGGTTCAAGAAGCTCCACGAATACATGTGGAAGAACTTCAAGGATTCGGAATATCCTGAGTGGTTCGGCTACTTGAACCGTCGTGGCGAGGTCCTTCTCCCGCTTAAGGGAGGAAAGTGGAAGGGATGCTTCCATGTTCCAAGGGGACTTTACCAGCTCTGGCAGATACTTGAAACACTTTAATGAAACATAAATTTTTATTAACCCATTTTTAATATCATTATGAAAAGAATCGCTTTATTCATTGCCATTGCCATCGCGGCAATAGCATGTAAGCCTGAGGAGCAGATCGTTCCTGAGGTAACTGTACACACAGATGAGGCAACTCTCGTCATCCCTACAGAGGGCGGTGATGTGCAGATCGCATTTGATGCAAACGTAGAGTGGACTGCATCGCTCAAGGAGGCTACAGCAGCTGACTGGTGCACAATCACTCCTTCATCAGGTGCAGCAGGCTCAACAAGCCTTAAGGTTATTGCGCTTGAGAATACAACCAATGACAATCGCGTTGTTACAGTTGTGATCACAGCTCAGACAGCGAAGAAGGAAGTAAAGGTAACTCAGCTCCAGAAGGACGCTCTCGTTCTCAGCGGTGAGAAGACTTTCGAGGTTGCTGCTGACGGTGGCCAGGTTAAGTTCGCTGTAAACCACAACATCGCTGTTGAGGCTAAGGCTGATGCTGACTGGCTCGTTCAGGCTGCTACAAGAGCTATGCAGACTTCAGAGTTCACTTTCGATGTTGCTGCCAATACAGGCGCTGCAAGAACAGCCAAGATTACTGTTACTGCAGGTGACCTCAAGGAGGAACTTACAGTGAACCAGGCTGCATGGGCACCAGTATTCGAGGTTGCTCCAGCTGAGGATCAGTGGATCGCAGTTGAGGGTGGTTCAGTTTCAATCACAGTTGACGCAAATGTAGAGTACACAGTTACAACTGATGAGAACGATTGGCTTACAGTGACAAACGAGGGTGGTGTATATACATTCACAGCTGCTGCCAACGAGGGATTCGATTACAGATCTACAGGCGTTTACGTTACTCCTAAGGATGAAGCATATGTGGAGTCTGCAAAGGCATTCTACGTATTCCAGAACGGTCGCGCAGCAAAGCTTTGGGCTAAGCATCCGGCAGAGGATTACGAGGGATATGATGCAAGTCAGCGTGTTAAGCTTGCTAAGTATGGTGATTACATCCTTCTTGCAAATACAACCAAGATTTATGTCCTCAACCCAGCTGATGGTTCAGTAGTGAATACTATTGACGTACCTGCAGGCATGGCAGCTCATAACGTACTCGTTGACGATGCTGGAAATGTACTTTTCGGTGCTGATGCATTGGATGGAGCTGGTGATGTAACCCTTTATTATGTAGCAGATCCTTTCAACCCAGAGCCAGAGCAGCTTATCAGCTGGAATGCAGGTAACTACTATTGCGTAGGCGCTGGTAATATCCGCGTAAAGGGTAATGTAAAGGACGATGCAGTCATTACAGCTGTTGTTACTGATGGAGCTGGTGGAGCATGTATCGCTTGGGAAGTTGTTGATGGTGTGATCGGTGATTGGAAATGGACAAATCCTCCTTACACTAACTGGAACGTTCCTTCACTCTGCTTCGCTCCTATAGGCGCTACTATGGCTGACGGATTCTTCTACATTGGTTATGGTGGAGACTACAACCTCTATTATACTGACAGCTTCGTAGCAGGTGGCGGCACACCTTGGGCCGTATCTTATGTTACAGGTTCATCATGGATGGAGAACTACAACTGTATCGCAACTGCTGAGTGGAATGGCAACAAGTATGCTGCTGTTGTAGCCGGATGTCATTTCGATTATGATGCAGCTGATGTTTTCCTTCTTAATGTAAACAACCCTGCTGCAGCTGAGCACGTTTATACTCATCATGGTGATGGTGATGCAGACTGGGATTGGACAGCTGGTGTAAATCCAAACTGGACAGGACTTGGCACATACAGCGACGTACTCCTCGTTCCTACTGCTGATGCCCTCCTTATGGTTTATGTTGACAGTAACTACGGTGCAATGGCATGCGTAGCTATCAAATAGTGTAGTATCATATATATCAAAAATTTCAGGGCGACCCTTTCCGAGGGCCGCCCTGATTCTTTATATGAGCTTTTGCCTAGCTTCTCCAGAAGAGCTTCTTCTTGGTGAAGAAGCATGTTACAGCTACCATCAGTAGTGTATATACAAGGCCTCGGATTACGCCCCAAAAAGGTGATCCGAGGCTTATTGTGTCCAGCCATGCTCCTATGCCGAGCATCGCCAGAATAGGGCCTGTAAAGAAGTTTGTCACTCCGTATGCAAGCATAGGGTTCTGGCCGCATCCGCTCAGGCCGCGTCCCTTTATGTTCCATTTAAGCTCGAGGGCAAGCACGAATACTCCCGTGAGGGCTGTCATTCCGGTTGTGGTGAGCATGTATGCGAGGTTGCAGTGGTCCTTGGTAATGCCTCCGTCGATAGGGTCGAAGATGATGCCGACCAGCATGAAGGCGAAGCCGAAGTAACCGAGCGAGGCGAGGATGTTGCGACGTCTCCATGTGATTGCGACGAATGCCGCTCCAAGGACAGCCGAGATGATGAAGTCTGCAAGGACATGTCTTGTGAACAGTCCCCAAAGCTGTACGAGCATGGCTGCAAGAGCTATTATTCCAGCCGCGATATGATATCCGTCTATTTCGGTCTTCTCCTCAGATCTAGAATGACTCTGGAGCATGTCTCCTACGATCGAACCGGCTACAGCGATAACCAGATACTGCAGGTAGCCCCAGCTGAAGAACCATCCTATACAGCTGAGAGACGGTACCCAGGCAAGTACCTGAGGAGTGTATGAACTCAGAGCCTTCAGAGCTATGATGAAGAGCAGCACAAGCCAGCGGAGCCTGATGTTGTCCTTTGTGAACATCCATATCAGTCCTCCGAAGATAGCCACATTTGCCAGGATCATTATGATCACATCGCTGCTCCAGCGGCTAAGCGTCAGCCCGAGCCAGTCTGTGGCAAGTACGGCCATGACGATCATCATGAACAGGCCGGTATTGTTCAGAAGCTTTGTCTTCTTTTCATCCTTCACCCTTACCAGTGACAGGAACATCACGCCCCAAAGAACAATGCTGAATATGCCTTTCACGACAGCCGGTTGTGTGCTGGAGCCTATCTGGTAGGCGTTTCCAAGCACTATCGCAAAGATGGTGAGGGTAAGCCACCTTCTGAAAAGACTGCCCGTTACAGCCCATTTGCTGACTCCGCTTTCCAGTCTCTTGCGCATTGCAAGAGGGAAGGCCGCTCCCATCGTGAACAGGAAGAAGGGGAACACGAGGTCCACCCATGTGATGCCCGGAACGTCAGGGTTGAACTCGTAGGTCGGAGGGGGAGTCTGACCATGGAACATCCATGCCGGGAGATCCGAATAATATCCGATGTTCGCGCAGAGGATCATGGCGAAGATCGTGATTCCGCGCAGGATGTCGATTGTTATGATTCTTTTGCCTGGTACAGTTGCCATATTACTTTTCAATGACCTTTGTGTATACTCTTCCGAATCTGTCGGTAACCTTTACCTCAAGTTTCTTTGCGTCAGCCGAAACCGGTGCCTTGAACATGTTTTCTGTAGGAGCTGCATATACCCATGTGCGCTTGAGCGATGACGGATCCTTGTAAAGCTCTTTTGCAAGCGGATCCTGGGCCTTGAATCTCTCCATGTCTGCGACCTTTACGCCGTCCTCGAAGTACTCGACCTTCCACATAGGATCGTAATCCCATACATTGGCAACGATCTGGCCCGGATAATCCGGCTCATTGATGTACACCTTCATCTGGTAGTCGAGAGGATGGCCGCAGCCTTTGTAGATCCATTCTGCTTTCTCTCCGTCCATATCAATGATTTTGAATCCCGCAGGGGAACCGTCGATGCAGACCTCGCCGCACCACCATGCACCGCAGAGTCCTGCGACGTTGATCTCTGTGATGTTGGATGCAATCTGCTCATAATCAGCTGTATGCATGTGCCCTGAGAGAATCAGTGCGTCGTATGGCTGGAGCATCGCGTAAAGCTCCGGCTTGTTGCAGAGGTTGTCGAGCATTATGTCCGAACGGAAGGCGTCTCGGTCCGACTTGTCGAGCGTGGTAGGGATGTGCATGCATACGACTACCTTCGATCCCTCGGGTACATATGAAAGGTCCTTCTCGAGCCAACGCATCTGCCTTTCGTCCAGATATCCGATGTAGTACCAGTCTCTTCCTATGAAGAAGTTGTCGTTAAGCACGACATAATGTACCTTTCCTACATTGAAAGAGTACCATGCTGGTCCGTACATGTTGCTGTAGTCCGTCATGGATGTCTCATGCGAACGTCCATAGTTTGTCATGTCATGGTTTCCGATCACATATCTGTAGTCGATTCCGGCTCCGGACATGATTTCGTTGTATTCAGGGTAGATGGTATGGTCCCATCCGACTATATCGCCAAGGCAGATGCCGAATGTGTAGTCTCCGTCCATTCCCTTGACGAATTCTGTGATGTCGTCAGAATGCTTCTGGAGGTCAGGAAGCTCGTTCCTTTCGCTGATCTGAGGGTCGGCGATGACGATGATGTTGTGGTTTGTATCGTCCTTCGCGTTCTTCTCGACAACGAAATCATATTTCTTTACCTCAGGATTGATCTCCTTGTAGAACAATGTCTGACCTTCCAGTGTTGCCGATATGTAACCGGCTGGAGTAGAGATGAATACAAAGCGGCTGTCCTGGTCTGCATCCAGTCTGAACTTTCCCTTTGCGTCGGTCTGAACTGTGTTCAGTCCGTCTGATACAACGACTCCGGCAATGGCTTTGCCGTCGGTGTCCTTTACGCTTCCCTTGATCTCTTTCGCCTCGGCTGCTGTGATGATGAAGCATACTGAAAGGAAGCTTGCTAATAATCTCTTCATGATGTGATATGCAGGTTTAATATATTATCTATATGGCTTTTCTTCCATCTCCCAACCGGTGATTGTCGAGATGTACGGAATCACGCTGCTGGCTACCTTGATGTGTCCCTTGTAGTTAGGATGCCAGCTTGCTCCAAGGTCACCTTCATAGTTGTGGATTCCGCTTGTCAGGGCTACGTATGTGAGGTTGCTCAGACCGCTCATCATGCATGCATTGCGGATGTAGTCGAAGCTGAAAGGAGTCACGTTTGAGGCGAGGCAGAGGATAGGGGTGTCTTCTCCGTAGTTGGCCTTTACCTTTTTGAGGAGCTCGATATATCTGCCTGCAAATATGGTTTCATGAGGCTGACGCGCTGTCGAGAAGTCATTGGTACATAAGTAGATGACTACAAGGTCAGGACGGTATGGCGCCATGTCGGGATTCCAGACTGACTGAGCGTCTTCGTCGAAGATCTGGCTGTATCTGTCCGGCATGTTGTACCCCGGACGGAAGTCGTCGTAATTTCTGCAGATGCCCTGACCGGAGTGGCTGATGAGGTTGAAATCAGCTCCAAAGTAGCGGGATGCGATAGCTGCGTATGTGAGGTTGCAGTTTTCTGTCTCGGCGAGGAAAGGATCATTCTTGTCGCTGCTTTCCGTGCCGTATCCGCATGTGTATGAGTCTCCGATGAACTCGATATGTCTCTGCCTGCGGCCTTCAGCCTGAAGGATTTCGCCCTCGCTGAGGAATGAATGTACGGTGAATCTTCCCTGTTCGCCTTCGGTCCTCTTCTGAAGGATCACCTCATGCTCTCCCTTTCCAAGGCCTTCTGCAAGCACCACAAGCGTGTCTTTGGCTCCGACCATGAAGACTTTATCGGCTTCAGGGCCCATCTCTTTATCTGTCCATAGGTTGAACCAGCAGTTCTTGGTGTCGGAGCATCTCATTGCGAGGTAAGGTCCGGTGAACTTCACTCTGAAATACACTCCGCTCCAGTCATATGAAACATCCTTTCCATCGGTAAGTGTTCTTCCGATATATTCAATACGGGGATCAGATGCCGGAGTTTCGATTTTCTCCGTTTCCTTTTTTGCCGAAAGATTCAGGCACAAAGACAGTCCTATGGCTGTCATGACGAGACATAATGATCTATGCATGTTTAGTCGGTTTGATTGTTGTAATTATAACTTTCAAAGATAATCAATATTATTAAAATATTTTAAATTCTAACGAGGTATATTGCATTAAATTTCATATATTTGAGGTGTGATCATCTTTTCAAGGATACAAATGAAGGCAATAAAGAAATTTTCGGCGATAATATTCATGCTCGTCCTTGCTTCGTGCTCGGCACCTGAGCAGATCGATGTGTTGGTCGTAGGTGGTGGAGCAAGCGGAACAGCTGCGGGAATCCAGGCTGCGAGGATGGGAGTCCATACGATAGTTCTGGAGGAGACACCATGGCTCGGTGGCATGCTGACCTCGGCTGGAGTGAGCTGTGTGGACGGAAACAACAGGCTTCGCAGCGGCATTTTCGGAGAGTTTGCGGATTCGTTGGTGGCACGTTACGGAAGTAATGATGCTTTGAAGAGCGGCTGGGTAAGCAATATCAATTTCGACCCGCATGTCGGACAGGAAATCCTTACAAACATGGCTCAGGCATGCGGGGAACTCCTGGATGTAAGGCGTGAGACCGTCATAACTGAAGTGAAGGGAGAAGCCGGCGACTGGCATGTATCATATCGTGACCCCCGTGGCAGAAAGCATAGCATAAGGGCCGATGTCATTATCGATGCGACAGAGCTCGGTGACGTAGCAAAGGCATGCGGAGTCGATTACCGGATAGGTATGGAAGCTTCGGAAGATACAGGGGAGTCGATTGCTCCCGAGCAGGCGAATGATGTCATACAGGATCTGACTTATGTGGCCTTCCTGAAGGATTACGGCCATGATGCCGACATGACGATCGAAATGCCTGAGGGTTATGATCCGTCTCCATTCTATAACAGCTGTCAGAATCCGCTGAATGTCGAAAATGTGACAGGACAGACGATATGGTCGCCGGAAATGATGATCACGTATGGAAAGACCCCGGAAGGGAGATACATGATCAACTGGCCGATATATGGAAATGACTGTTATCTGAACGTCATAGAGATGAGCCGGGAGGATAGGGAAGAGGCTCTCAAGGAGGCGAAACGCTTTACCCTCAGCTTTGTGTATTTTATTCAGGATCAGCTAGGTATGAAGAATCTCGGTCTTGCGGACGATGTCTTTCCAACCTCCGACAAGCTGCCTTTCATTCCGTACCATAGGGAGTCTCGCAGAATCGTCGGAGAGGCCTTCTTTACAATGGATGCAGCTGCTGATCCATATGCATACAAGGAGCCGTTGTACAGGACAGGAGTCGCAGTCGGTGACTATCCTGTCGACCATCATCATTTCCGTCATCCTGACTGGCGTGAGCTTCCGGATCTGGAGTTCTATCCGATCCCTTCATTCAATGTGCCGATGGGTACAATGATCCCAAAGGATGTAGACGATCTGATAGTGGCGGAAAAGTCGATTTCGGTATCAAATCTCATGAACGGAGCCACAAGGCTTCAGCCTGTGGTGATGCAGCTGGGACAGGCAGCCGGAGTATTGGCTGCTCTTGCGTGTATCGAAGACAAGGGTGTCAAGGAAATCGGAGTGCGACAGGTTCAGGAAAAGCTTCTTGACTCCGGTTGTTACATAATGCCTTATCTTGATCTTCCTAAGTCAGACCCTCATTTCAAGGCCTTGCAGAGGATCGGTGCGACCGGTGTCTTGAGAGGAGAAGGAAGGAATGTAGGCTGGTCGAATGAAACATGGTTCAGAGCTGACGAGCCTTTGAGAGGAGAGGAAATAGATGCATCCGAATTATATGGGTCCATCACTGTCGACCCCGGGGAAATATCTGTCGGACATATGCTCGAGCTTGTGCGCTCATATGGCGGAAGAGTGCCGTACGGCAAGATGGCTGACTGGTGGAAGCAGTTGGGCCTTAATGATTTCAATGCTGAGCGTACTGCTACAAGACTTGAAGCCGCAGTCGTGATTGACGCAGCCTTCGATCCGTTCGGAATGTTCGAGGTAGATTACAAAGGATACTTTACAAGATAGCGACTCCTGCGTCAGCCCATGCTTGTGCGAGGGCCTGTGAGTCTTTGAGCGCGAGCTCCTTGTCAATGCCGTAACGGCTGATGAGGAGCTCCGCCATTTCATCGATGGTGAACTCCTTTCCGACCAGCTCCTGCCAGAGGAATGCTGCTGTGCTGTTGAGGGAAATCAGCTTGTTGAAGTTGATGTGCTCCAACCCTTCTCCTGCGACAATGTTTTCTCCGCACATCTGACGGAGCACAAATCCTTCCTTGATTTTCATGGGTGCCTGATTTTTGATGCAAAAGTATCAAAAAAGTCAATTCCATCAAAACTGTTTATTATATTTGTAAGTTATTCATAATAGTTGAAGATATGAAGATAGCTGTAGCAGGAACAGGATATGTAGGATTGTCGATGGCGACTCTTCTCGCGCAGAACCACAGTGTGACCGCTGTGGACATCATTCCGGAGAAGGTAGAGATGATAAATCGCCGTCAGTCTCCTATACAGGACGATTATATAGAAAGATATTTCGCTGAGCGTCAGCTTGATCTCAAGGCGACTCTGGACCAGGTAGAGGCATACAAGGATGCTGACTTTGTCGTGATTGCGGCTCCGACCAACTACGACCCCAAGAAGAATTTCTTTGATACTTCGGCAGTTGAAGCCGTGATAGCGTCTGTCATGGAGATAAATCCGGAAGCCATAATGGTGATAAAGTCGACAGTGCCTGTGGGCTTTACAGAAGAGGTCAGGTCAAAGACCGGAAGCAGGAACATCATGTTCAGTCCGGAATTCCTCCGTGAATCAAAGGCCCTGTACGACAATCTCTACCCAAGCAGGATCATTGTCGGTACGGATATGGAAGATCCGAAGCTGGTATCAGCGGCTCAGACATTCGCAGGACTCCTTCAGGAAGGAGCTCTGAAACCTGATGTGGACAAGCTTTACATGGGCTTTACAGAGGCCGAGGCAGTGAAGCTGTTTGCAAATACATATCTTGCTCTGCGAGTTTCATATTTCAATGAACTCGATACATACGCAGAGCTGAAAGGCCTTGATACATCAAACATAATCAAGGGCGTGTGTCTCGATCCGCGAATCGGTGACCATTACAACAACCCGTCATTCGGATATGGAGGATATTGTCTTCCTAAGGATACTAAGCAGCTTCTTGCAAATTATGACGATGTGCCGCAGAACCTTGTGCGTGCCATAGTGGAAAGCAACCGCACACGTAAGGATTACATAGCGGACAGGGTGCTTCAGCTGGCCGGCTATTACTCATATACCGGCGATCCTATATATGATGCATCGAATGAAAAACCTTGTACTATAGGCGTTTATCGCCTTACCATGAAGAGCAATTCTGATAATTTCAGACACAGCTCGATACAGGGAGTGATGAAAAGAGTCAAGGCGAAGGGAGCAAAGGTCGTTGTGTACGAACCGTCTCTTGAGGATGGAACAACATTCTTCGGCAGCAGGGTCGTGAATGACCTTGAGAGCTTCAAGGGGATGTGCGATGCTATCATAGCCAACAGGTATGAGCCTGTGCTTGATGACGTAAAGGAGAAAGTATATACACGAGATATATTCAGAAGAGATTGATATGAATACTCATGTTGTGATAATGGCAGGCGGTATCGGAAGCCGATTCTGGCCTATGAGTACGCCGGACCTTCCTAAGCAGTTCGTGGACATAATGGGAGTAGGGAAGACCCTGATACAGATGACTGTGGAACGTTTTTCCGCATTGTGTCCGATGTCGAACTTCTGGGTTGTGACCGGAGAGAAGTATGTGGATCTTGTGAAGGAACAGCTCCCGGAGCTGCCCCATGACAATATTCTTGCAGAGCCTGCGGCGCGTAATACGGCTCCATGCATTGCATACGCATGCTGGAAGATCAAGGACCGTCATCCTGATGCGAATATCGTCGTGACTCCTTCGGATGCATTGGTGATAAATATAGAAGAGTTCAGACGCGTCATCTCTGCTGCTCTTGACTTTACTGAAAAGGAACGCAGGATCGTGACTGTCGGTATAAAGCCCAGCCGTCCTGAGACAGGATACGGCTACATAGAGACAGGAATACAGGCTGAAGGAGAAGTCCTGAAGGTAAATTCGTTCAGAGAGAAGCCGTGCCTTGAGGTCGCAAAGCAGTACCTTGAGAATGGAGGGTATCTTTGGAATGCCGGTATCTTCGTGTGGAACATAGAAACCATAACATCATGCCTGCGTATGTATACTCCGGATCTTGCTGCAATAATGGATGAAATGTCCGTTTCTTTCTACACTGATCAGGAGTCAGATACAGTTGGCCGTCTTTTCCCTACATGCGAAAAGATTTCGATCGACTATGCTGTAATGGAAAAGGCCGACTGCATATATACGATTCCGGCGGATTTCGGCTGGAGCGATCTGGGAACATGGGGCTCGTTGAAGACGTTGATGGACAGGAATGAAGACGGAAATGCTGTCGTTGGAAACGATGTGCGCATCTTCGACTGCAAGGACTGTATCATACATGTTCCGGATCTTGGAAGAGTTGTGGTTCAGGGACTTGAGGGCTGTATTGTCGCTCAGCATGGAGATCGTCTTATCGTCTGCAGACTTGACCATGAACAGGGAATAACCCAATATTCGAAGTAAGGATGGCAGACAACTGGCTGGAAAAGAAATTCGAGGATCTGAAAGCGGGCACGGCCTCTGTCAGCAAGGAAGAGCGCGCACGCAAAGATGCGTGGCGCAAGCGTATGGAAGCTGAGCGGAAGAGGCTTGAACAGGAACGCATGTCCGTGATTACCCGTCGATTCGATGTGGCCGGACATATGTTTGAAGTCACATTGCCTGATACATTGCCTGAAGATATTCTTGACCCGTACATGCCTTTCATTACCGAAAGCCAGGATGAGCCTCTTTTCAAGCTCAAGCTGCTCATGACGGACGATCTCGCTTCTGTCAGCAAAGGAAGACTCAAGGAGTGTTTCAATGATGAACCTCCGTACTTCTGGATGTTTGAGAAGAACGGAAGATACAATTTTGCCTTCTCCTATACCAAGGATAAGCCTGATTGCCTTCTTATGCCGTCTTTGGAATATACTGATAATATTGTCTATATATGCAGGAAGGATGCAGGAAGGCTTGCCGGATTCGCCCTCAGCAATGCTCTGATGCTTCTGTATGCCTTCAAGACCATGGAATATGAGACCTTGATGATCCATGCATCCGTGATCTCTTACGATGGGGGAGGATACATGTTCCTCGGCAAGAGCGGTACGGGAAAGAGCACACACAGCCGCATGTGGCTTCAGAATATAGATGGATGTACATTGCTGAATGATGATAATCCGGTCATAAGGATTGCAGAGGGCAAGGCGTATGTGTATGGTACTCCGTGGAGCGGAAAGACTCCATGTTATAAGAATCAGAGCGTTCCGTTAAAGGCTGTCGTGAGATTGTCGCAGGCGCCATATAACAAGGTGGAAAGACTGATCCCTTTGAAGGCTTATGCTTCGCTGATGCCGTCGTGCTCATGCATGAGGTGGGACAGGCAGTCGACAGACAGGCTCCACGCGACTGTGGAAAAGGTTATAATGAATACAGGATGCTGGCATCTCGAGTGTCTTCCTGATGCTGATGCGGCGCATGTGTGCTGCTCGGCTGTAAAGTGTTGATCATGAAATATCTGAAGTGGTTTTTAAGGACTGTACGTCCATATTGGGGCTCTCTTTCGGTCATGATGTCCTGTCATGTCCTTCTTACAGCATGTTCCATTGGGTTTGTATATGTCAGCAAGAAGCTGGTCGATACAGCGGTAGCATTGCTAAGCGGTGCAGAGCCTTCACAAGGTCTTTCGTTCTGGGCTTTGCTTATGGTCTCGATTATCCTCTTCCGTATAGTCCTCAATGCCCTCAGGTCATATCTCCAGACAAAGACGGAGATCAGCATGAAGAACAGCCTGAGAAAGCGTCTTTTCGATATTCTGCTTCATCTTCAGAATGACGGAGGTACAAGGCATCATTCCGGAGATGTCCTGAACAGGCTTCAGGATGATGTCAGGGTTGTTTCCAATGCATTTGCTGTCTCTCTGCCGAACCTTCTCGGTACAGCTTTACATTTCCTTGCCGCATTGATCTTCCTCATGACCCTCGAGCCAAGGCTTGGACTTCTTATTGTCATCATAGCTCCGGCCGGTCTGATCATAGGCAAGTTCGTTACAAGGCGTATCAGAAACCTTACTCACGATATCCGCAAGACCTCTTCTCAGGTGCAGTCACATCTTCAGGAAAGTGTCCAGAACATCACGCTCATCCTGTCGATGGAATATTCAGGGAACAGCGCTTCTACATTGGATTCGATCCAGGGAGAGCTTTATGGAAATGAGATCCGTCGTACCCGTTTCAGTGTGGTTTCGCGTATCTTCATTTCACTGGCATTCCAGGCCGGGCATGCTGTGGCCTTTTTATGGGGTGTATGGGGCATCAGTACCGGTAAGGTGACATATGGTATGATGACGGCTTTTCTGCAGCTTGTAGGCCAGATTCAGCGTCCTTTGGCTGACATGAGCGGACAGATACCTTCGCTTATACATGCGTCTGCTTCCATTGATCGTCTTATGGAGCTGGAGGCTCTTCCTGCAGAAGAACCAGCCGAGCCTCATCTGCTTCATGGTAATGTGGGAATCAAGCTGGAAAATGTTTCCTTTGCATATCCGGACAATCCTACAGACGTCCTTCATGACTTTTCTTATGAATTCAAGCCAGGCAGCCGTACGGCAATCGTCGGTCCGACAGGTATAGGAAAAAGTACCATGATAAGGCTTCTTCTGGCTCTTCTGAAGCCGCGTGAAGGCAAGATTTCATTGTATGATTCTTTGTCGGAAGTCCCAGTGTCTCCTGCAACCAGAATCAATCTTGTCTATGTGCCGCAAGGAAACAGTCTGTTCAGCGGAACCGTGCGAGACAATCTCCTTATGGGAAATCCGGAGGCGACTCAGCAGCAGCTGGAAAATGCGCTTCGTACAGCAGCGGCAGACTTCGTGTTCTCTCTCCCTTCAGGGCTTGACACCCAGTGCTTCGAGGCCGGAGCAGGCCTCTCCGAAGGTCAGGCTCAGCGCATCGCCATCGCCCGAGCCCTTCTCCGTCCCGGCTCCGTCCTGCTTCTCGATGAGTTCAGCTCTGCCCTTGACGCCGAGACCGAGACTCTCCTCCTTGAGCGTCTGACCAAGGAACTCCATGGCCACACCATGGTCTTCATCACCCATCGCGACAAGATCATCGACTACTGCGATTCCGTCCTTCGCCTTGCATAATACCTCTGGCATCTAACCTTCTGAAATCCAGCTATTTACAATATGTGCGTGCCGCCAAAAGGGAGCACGCACTTCTTTTAATTCATTGGTAATCAGCTGATTGGTCGCCAGCTGGTTTGACTGTAGATTATTAAAAAAGGCAGCCACCGAAGTGACTGCCTGATATCGAATCTGTCTTATGTTCAGATTAGAGAGCTGGACCAGCTGCTACGAGAGACTTACCGAGGTCGTTTCCAGTGAACTTAGCGAAGTTCTTGATGAAGCGGCCTGCGAGATCCTTAGCCTTCTCCTCCCACTGGCATGCGCACTCGTAAGTGTCGCGTGGGTCGAGGATAGCTGGGTCAACGCCAGGGAGTTCTGTAGGAACTGTGAAGTTGAAGTAAGGGATAGTCTTAGTAGGAGCCTTGTCGATAGAACCGTCGAGGATAGCGTCGATGATTCCTCTTGTATCCTTGATAGAGATACGCTTGCCTGTACCGTTCCATCCTGTGTTCACGAGGTATGCCTTGGCACCAACCTTCTCCATTCTCTTAACGAGCTCCTCACCATACTTTGTTGGGTG
>JAFYME010000047.1 GCA_017556765.1 Bacteroidales bacterium | reverse complement strand
CCGCGATACACGGTTTCATGGCGATAAGGGTGTGTCGCTGCATGAGGAACACGCCTGCACGCCTCAACGATACTACAAACCGTCCCAAACCTGCTCGCGATACAGACTTTTGTGCGGGAAAAGGTGTGTCGCTGCACGAAACACGGCCAGATGACAGGAAAACTGCTCGCGATACACAGTTTCATGCCGAAAAGGGTGTGTCGCGGCATGAGGAACACGCCTGCACGCCTCAACGATACTACAAACCGTCCCAAACCTGCTCGCGATACAGACTTTTGTGAGGGAAAAGGTGTGTCGCTGCACGAAACATAGACAAATGACAAGAAAACTGCCCGCGATACACGGTTTCATGGCGAAAACGGTGTGTCGCGGCAGGGAAAAGTCGTGGGAAAAAGAACGGCGACTGGTGAATCTGGGATGTCGAGAAGCAGATCTGGCTCGGGACGAGGATAGAGGGAAGCAGAGGTGGGAATAGAAGGAATCTGGGGCAAGGACAGAGGGAAGCACGGGGTGAAAGCAGAAGGAAACAAAAGCGAGGACAGAAGGAAGCAGAGGCGGAGGTGAATAGATATGAGCGAGCGATTTTTATAAAAAAGATTGCTCGAGACATGTTTGGTACGATTATTTTTACTAATTTTGAATTATTAAATTTAAGATAATAAACTATGAAACGACTTGAAGAAAATGTAACTATTATAACGGGCGGCGGAAAAGGCATCGGATATGGCCTTGCGCAGGCCTTTGCAGAGGCGGGCTCGAATCTCGTGATTACAGGAAGAACCCTCAGCAGACTTGAGAGTGCCAAAGAGAGACTGGAAGCAGAGTATGGGGTCAAGGTACTCCCTATCGTAGCGGACGGTGCGGATGAATCTGCGATTAAAGATGTTGTGGCTCAGACGATTGACACATTCGGCAAGATAAACACCCTGGTAAATAACGCACAGGTATCAAAGTCGGGATTGCCCCTGATCGAGCACACAAAAGAAGATCTTGACCTGTCCATACATTCGGGACTTTACGCAGCTTTCTTCTATATGCGCGAGTGCCATCCATATCTGAAAGAATCGAAAGGTTCGGTCATAAACTTCGCTTCTGGAGCAGGTCTGTTCGGAAAGCTCGGACAGTCATCATATGCTGCAGCAAAGGAAGGTATCCGCGGACTCTCACGCGTTGCAGCTGCAGAATGGGGTCCTGACGGCATCAGAGTGAATGTAATATGCCCGTTGGCAATGACTGAAAGCCTCATGGAATGGAAGGAAAACTATCCGGACCTGTTTGCGAAGACGATTCAGGGCATTCCTCTCGGCCGCTTTGCAGACCCGAAGGATGACATCGGACGTGTGGCGGTATTTCTGGCCAGCGAAGATGCACATTACATAACCGGCGAAACAATAACACTGCAGGGTGGAAGCGGACTGAGGCCATAATACCGTATAAGAAGCTGTCGAAAGCATAAGGGTGCAAGTTTTTTATTATATTTGCAGACTTATGGACGCAGCTTTAAAAGAGACCCTTATCGGGTGGGCAGAGGAATACAATGACCCGAAATATTTTCAGGAAGATCCCATAGTCTTCCCGACTCAGTTTGCACAAAAACATGAGGCCGGGGAGGCTTCTTTGGCTGATGTGGAGATAGCGGCTCTGCTGTCCGCACATCTTGCATGGGGACGCCGTGCGATGATTGTACGCGACTGCGGGAGGATGTTCGACGAGATGAGCTGGAAGCCATACGAGTATGTTATGAACGGGGAATACCGCGATGAAAACGCGAGCCTGCACAGGACAATAAAATGGAGCGAGTTTGCGGGCATTTGCGGAAGACTGCAGAAAATATATTCTGACAGGGGAAGCCTGGAGGGCATGAGCGACAATGAAATACGCGTACATATCTTCGGTCAGAAGGAAGACCAGAAGGCCCCGAACAAGAAGATAAGCATGATGCGAAGGTGGATGGTCAGGGACGACGGAAAGGTCGACCTCGGACTTTGGAAAGCCTCGGACAAGAAGAAACTGATACTTCCGCTGGATGTACATGTATATGACCAGGCGACGGCTCTTGGACTGACAGGCAGAAAGCAGAAGGACATCGTGACAGCGCAGGAAATTACGGATGCATTCCGCGAAATATGGCCTGAGGACCCGTGCAAAGGCGATTTTGCCTTGTTCGGATATGGGGTGAACAATAAGAGATAAACATATGCCAAGACTATACATCATATCGGGATGTAACGGAGCGGGAAAGACAACCGCTTCTTATTCACTGCTTCCGGAGATGCTGGACTGCAGGGAGTTCGTGAACTCTGATGAGTTCGCCAAAGGCCTCTCCCCTTTCGACCCTTCGAAGGCGTCAATCCAGGCGAGCCGCTACATGATCATGAAGATAAGATATCTGCTCAAGAAGCAGAAGGACTTCGCCATCGAGACCACGCTGGCGACAAGGACTCTCCTGAAGACAGTAAAGATGGCTCAGAATGCAGGATACACGGTAACGCTTCTGTATTTCTGGCTTAACACTCCTGAACTTGCTGTGGAAAGAGTGCGTGCAAGAGTAGCCGCCGGAGGCCATGACATACCGGAAGAGACGATAAGAAGAAGGTACAGCGTCGGCATATACTACTTCTTCAACACATATTCCCCTATCTGCGAAAGGTGGATCCTTGCGGACAATTCGCAGATCCCTTTCCGCGTCATTGCAGAAGGATCGAAAAAGGACATACTGAACATCAAGGATGAAGCTACATACGCCACTATAAAGGCGATCGCAGACGAAAGAAAGAAGATAGTAGAGGAAACAGGAGAGATTCTCTCACTCTAAAAGAACCATGATGAACGACAAGACATATTATCTTAACATATTCAAGGTCTCCGAGCCTCAGCTTCAGACGCTTACAGCGACGGCCCTGACACATGGAGGAGACTATTGCGACCTGTATTTCGAGCACACGACATTCTTCAACCTTCTTCTGAAGGACGGAGTCGTGTCCTCAGGAGGATTCCACACAGATTTCGGAGTCGGAATCAGAGTCCTCAAAGGAGAGAAGACAGGTTATGCATATTCGGAAAACACAGAAATGACAGACATGCTGAACGCAGCTCGCGCGGCCTCGGCCATTGCGACGGGTTCATCAGCAGGAGGCAGGACATACGCCAAGGTCGCAGACAGAAAATCCGACTTCTACCCTATGAAGGAGAACTGGAGGGCAAAGGGTGCGGACTCATTCCTTCCGTTCATGAAGGATCTCGAGACCGCCGTCTTCTCAAAGGACAGCAGGATAGTCAAGGTTATAATAAGGATGTCCGACTCTGTATGTGACGTCATGATGTACAATTCTCTTGGCGAGCTCACATATGAGACCAGGCCTATGGGCAGCGTGACCGTGACAGCCGTCTTCCAGCAGAACGGAAAGACAGAGAACAGAAGCGTATCCAGAAGCTTCAGGACGGGCGCGGAACTGATCGGCCAGACGCTTCTGGACGAGCTTGCAGAGGACGTAGTCAAGGGCATAGATGAAAGATTCGAGGCCATAAGGCCAAAGGGCGGACAGATGAGCGTGGTAATGGGAGCCGGAGCCTCAGGAATCCTCCTGCACGAGGCCATGGGCCATGCATTCGAGGCGGATTTCAACCGCAAGGGACAGTCCATCTTCTCTGAAAAGATGGGACAGCAGGTATGCCCGAAAGGTATAAACGTAGTCGACGACGGAACGATAGCATATAACAGAGGATCAGGCAATTACGACGACGAAGGAGTTCCCGGGGAGAAGACATACATGATCCATGACGGAGTATTGTGTTCATATCTCCACGACAGGATCAGCGCCAGCTGGTATGGAGTTGCCCCTACAGGAAACGGAAGAAGAGAGAACTTCAGATACAATCCTATCCCGCGCATGCGCGCCACTTATATGGAAAGCGGCAACGCCGACCCAGAAGGCATAATCGCATCGGTAAAGGAGGGAATTTACGTAGATGAGTTCTCAAACGGACAGGTCAAGATCGGCGAAGGAGACTTCACATTCTTTGTCAAGAGCGGATACCTGATAGAAAACGGCCGTATGACAGCTCCTGTCAAGGATATCAACGTAATAGGAAACGGTCCACAGGCCCTTAGCGACATCCTCGCCGTCGGCAATGACCTTAAGATCGACAACGGAACATGGACCTGCGGAAAGGAGCAGAGCGTGCCGGTATCATGCGGCATACCGACCGTCCTTGTAAGCAGCCTTACAGTCGGAGGAGAATAAGATGATCACACCAAACGAAACACGACTCGCGAAACACTGCATAAGCCATGCGAAAGCATGCGGCGCTTCTGCGGCAAGAGTATACCTCAACAAATGCGTAACCGATTCATACACAATCCTGAACGGAGAGCTTGACAAGGTCACTCATTCTGCAGACAGATCGATATACATCTACCTTTATGTAGACGGAAGATACGGAACATTTTCAACTAACCGCCTTGAAGAAAAGGAGCTGGAAGATTTTGTGGTAAAGGCGATAGAGATGGTACGCATGCTCGGAGAGGATGAATGCAGGCAGCTCCCGGATCCGTCACGCACAGCGAAGGATGCTGCAACTGGAAACGAACTCGGCCTTTATGACAGCAGCTACGAATCAATGGATTCGCAGACAAGGCTTGCCAATGCCCATAAGCTCAGCATCTACGACAAGATCATCAATGATCCCGAAGAGAAGCCATACAGGCTCATCTCCGAGGAATGTGAATACTCATGTACGTCAGATGAAAGCTATACAGCTGATTCTCAAGGCTTTGAAGGCAGACACAGCGAGACAGCCTTCGGCACGTTCTCTGAAATGACGATCCAGGATAAAGACGGCAACAGATACAGCGGATACTGGTGGCAGGCGACTCCGATGGCTGCGGAAACAGACTTCGAAGGATGCGGAATGATGGCTCTGGAAAGAGCGGTAAAGCAGATCGGCCCGAAGAAGAGGCGCAGCGGAAGATACCGTATGGTTGTAGACACATCGGTAGCATCAAGACTCGTCTCCCCTCTCCTGACAGCTCTGAACTCTGCCTCAATCCAGCAGAAGATGTCCTTCCTCGAAGATACAAAAGACACAAAGGTCTTCCACGAGGGCATGACTCTCATGGATTTTGCACGCACTCATGGCAAGAACGGCTCAAGACTCTTCGACACTGAAGGAGTTGCGACAAAAGATGCTCCTATAATAGAGAACGGAGTCGTAAAGCAGTACTTCACAAACACTTACCAGGCGCTTAAGATGGGTATCGAGCCTACTGTTGAAGACATTTCAAGACCATGTCTGATGCCATACATGAAGGGTGAGGGCTTGCAGTCCGAAGAAAAAGAAGTATCTTTGAAGGATATTTTGAAGCTCGCAGGAAACGGAATCCTGGTAAGCGGCTTCAATGGAGGAAACTGCAATCCTGTTACGGGAGATTTCTCATTCGGAATCGAGGGCTTCGCATTCAGCAAAGGCAAGATCACCCATCCGGTACGCGAGATGCTCATAACAGGAAACATAGTGGAGCTGTGGAACAGCCTGATGGCAGCCGGAAGCGATGCAAGGCCGAGCTCACGCTGGCAGATACCGACATTAGCCTTCGAAGGCGTTGCCTTCTCGGCATAACATGTCATCCTGAGCAATGCGAAGGATCTTTAGTGTAAAGATGCTTCACTACGTTCAGCATGACAGATTTGGCTGACAGATTTAGCTACAGATGTAGCTGGCAGATTATAATGACAGAATGAACAAATAAAATTAAAAATATGAAGATTGCACAGAACGCAGTAGTTGAATTCAGCTACGAACTCGAGGTTGACGGCCAGGTCGTTGACCACACAACAAAGGAAAGACCTCTTGATTATATCCATGGCACAGGCAGCCTCCTTCCAAAGCTCGAGGCACATATCGAAGGCATGGAGCCAGGAGATAAATTTGATGTAACTCTCGCTCCAATAGACGGTTATGGCGAAGTGGATCCAAGCAGGATCATCGACCTTCCTAAGGCAGCCTTCGAGGTAAACGGTGAGGTTCGCGAAGACCTTCTCGTTCCCGGCAACACAATCCCTATGATGAACAGCATGGGAGGTGTGATCCCGGGCGTAGTGCTCGAGGTAAGCGAGGACAGCGTCAAGATGGACCTCAACCACCAGATGGCAGGCAAGACCCTCCACTTCACAGGTGAGGTCCTCACAGTACGCGAGGCTACAGAGAAGGAGCTCACAGAAGGTCTCCACGGCGAATTCGTACACACATGCGGTTGCGGCGGATGCCATGGCCATGGCGGAGACTGCGGCGGCTGCGAGGGCGGTCACTGCGGCGAGGAGCACGACGGAGACTGCGGTTGCGGATGCCACTAAAATATTGAAGCATAAGACATGTGGCTTTTGCTGGCATTCGTGTCTGCGACGCTCCTGGGCTTCTATGACACATCTAAGAAAGCAGCACTGAAGGACAATGCGGTCCTGCCAGTGCTGTTTTTGAACACCCTGTTCTCTACCATCATATTCTCCCCTTTCATCCTTGACGTGCTCGTCGGCAACGACTGGTTCGCCGGCACATCGCTGGAGACAGCTCCGTATCAGGGTGAGGGAAACATGCTCAAGGCGCATCTGATGGTCGTCGTCAAGGCGGTCATCGTCCTGACATCATGGATTGCCGGATATTTCGGAATCAAGCATATACCGATAACCATTGTCGGTCCGATTAACGCGACAAGGCCTGTCATGGTCCTGGTCGGCGCAATGCTCCTGTTCGGAGAAAGACTGAACCTCTGCCAATGGATAGGAGTCTTACTGTCAATGCTTTCCATCTATCTGATGAGCCGTTCGAGCAAGAAGGAAAACATCGATTTTGTCCGTAACAAATGGATGTGGTGCGTAGCCATCGGCACCATAATGGGAGCAGTCAGCGCCCTTTATGACAAGTTCATCATGACCGAACTGAGCCCGCTTTTCGTTCAGAGCTGGTTCAACCTTTATCAGTTCATCATGATGTTCATCATCCTTATGGTGGTATGGTACCCCACACGCGAGAAGACCACAAGATTCCATTGGAGCTGGGCGATTCCGCTCATTGCGGTCTTCGTAGGCGCAGCGGACTTCTCATATTTCAACGCCCTCAGCATGGAGGATTCGATGATCTCTGTTGTATCACTGATCCGCCGCGGTTCTGTCCTCATATCTTTTGCCTGCGGAGTGATCATCTTCAAGGAACGTAATCTCAAGGCAAAGATCGTAGACCTTCTCCTGATCCTCATAGGAATGATATTCGTCTACTTCGGTTCAAGATAATTTATTATATTTGTAGGTTGAAGAAAAATGAAGACCGCTGTAGTCATATTGAACTGGAACACGGAAGGCTTCCTCAGGGAGTTCCTTCCGGGCCTTCTGCGTTCGGTAGAGAAGGTCGAGGGCGCTGAGGTGATTGTAGCGGACAATGCCTCGACAGACGGTTCAACCAAGGTGATGAAGGAGGAATTCCCTCAGGTCAGAACTATCGTGCTTGAGAAGAATTTCGGCTTCACAGGCGGCTACAACAAGGCTTTCGAGCAGATCGACTCAGATCTTTTCGTGCTGATAAACTCGGACATCGAGGTTACAGACGGATGGCTCGAGCCTCTTGTAAGATGGATGCAGGAACATCCTGAATGCGGAGCATGCGCGCCGAAGCTGCACAGCTGGCAGGAAAGGGAGAAGTTTGAATATGCCGGAGCGGCCGGAGGATGTCTGGATCTTTACGGATATCCGTTCTGCCGAGGACGAATATTGAAGACCCTTGAGACGGACCATGGTCAGTATGACTCCCCTGCAGATGTATTCTGGGCCACGGGAGCATGCCTGATGGTCAGAAGCAGTCTTTACAGGGAGCTCGGAGGTCTTGATGACAGATTCTTCGCTCACATGGAGGAGATCGACCTGTGCTGGAGAATGCAGCTGGCAGGTTACAAGGTCACTGTCGTGCCGGAATCGATGGTCTATCACGTCGGCGGAGGAACTCTTCCGGCAACGTCGCCTTTCAAGCTTTACCTGAACTTCAGGAACAACCTGATGATGCTGGAGAACAATCTGGCAAAGACTTTCGGCCTGTGTTTCATGAAAAAGGGCATCAGTGCAGAGAAAGCGGCAAGGAAAGCGGTAAACAAAGCCCGCAGGAGGATATTTTTCCGCAAATGTCTTGACATGATGTCTGCCGCGGTATATCTGCTGACGATGAAGACAGATTGTTTCAAGTCTGTCATGAAAGCCCATAAGGACGCTGCCGGAATGATTGTACGTCCGAGCGTTGAAGACGTAAGAAAGTACCTCGAAACCGGTCGCGGCGGGGTAAAGGGTATGTACAGGAAATGGATAATCCTTTTCAGAAACGTAAAGGAAAAGGATTTTTATAATATTTGATGATATGAAGATCGTGATCGCAGGAGCCGGTGAGGTAGGTTCTCACCTTGCAAAGATGCTCAGCAACGAGGCAAATGACATTACAGTCATCGATGAGCGCAGCGAAAGGCTCGAGGCTTTGGCTGCCAATACAGACGTCGTGACGGTAGAGGGAAACCCTTCTGCCATAGAGACGCTCCACGAAGCCGGAGTCGCGGACGCCGACCTTTTCATCGCTGTGAATCCGTCGGAGTCGCAGGATGTGAACATCGTCAGCGCGATGCTGGCGAAGAAGATGGGCAGCAAGAAGGTGACAGCGCGAATCAACAACGAGGAGTACCTCTCATATGAAAACAAGTATCTGTTTACCGAGATGGGTATTGACCTTCTGTTCTATCCGGAAAAGATCGCAGCTGGAGAGATCGTTGACCTTCTCAAGAGGACTGCGTCGACCGACTCGATGGACTTCGCGCGTGGAAAGCTTCAGGTCGGCGTATTCAAGCTGGAGGAAGACTCCCCTCTTATCGGCATGAACATGGCTGAATTCAGCCAGCTTGCGGCAGAGGAGGGACACAAGTTCAGAGTTGTAGCGATTTCACGTGGCAATGACACGATCATCCCTAAGTTCGACACCAAGTTCAAGTATCACGACCTTGTCTTCATTGTCTCAAAGCGTGAAGGCATGGACATGCTGATGAAATACATAGGAAAACGCAACATCGAGGTCAACAGCCTTATGATCCTCGGCGGAAGCCCGATAGGAAAGATCGTGGCAAAGCAGCTTGCAAAGCAGCTTGATTCGATAAAGCTGATCGAGATGAACAAGGCGAAGTGTCTTGCGCTTTCGGAAGACCTGCCAGCCAATGTGATCGTAGTGAACGGAGACGGAAGAAACTCCGATATGCTTCTGGAGGAATCCATCAAGGAGTATGACGCATTCGTAGCAGTGACGAACAACTCGGAGACGAACATCCTTGCATGCGTTGCTGCAAAGAGCCTTGGAGTTGCTAGAGTCATCGCCGAGGTCGAAAACATCGAGTACATACGTCTGGCCGAGAGCATGGGTGTCGATGCAGTGATCAACAAGAAGCTCATCACAGCCAGCCGTATCTTCAAGTTCACGCTCAGCAACAAGGTAAGATTCATCAAGTACATGAGCGGTACGAATGCGGAGGTGCTCGAGTATATCGTCGCACCAGATACAGCCATCACAAAGAAGCCGCTGAAGGACATGAATTTCCCTCGTAATGCAATCGTTGGAGGTGTGATCAGAGGAAACGAATCATATATCGCTGTCGGAGACACACACATACAGGCATATGACCGAGTAGCTGTTTTCGCGCTCCCTGAAGCAGTCAAAGAGGTAGATAAATTCTTTAGATAATATATGTCCTGCAGACTGTTTCCTGGGACCCCCGCCGCCACTCCTTCGGAGCCGCGGCACCCCCTAGCCGGGGGTGGCATGTCCCTGGAAACAGCCTGCAGGACACAGATTAAAAAAGATTAATGGCAAGTTATTTACAGATCGAGAACATATCGAAGAGCTATGGACCGAAGGTTCTGTTCGAAAAGATAGGATTCAATATAAATGAGGGCGACAAGATCGCTCTCATTGCCCCTAACGGTACAGGAAAGACATCCCTGATGAGGATTCTTGCAGGAAAGGACAAGTCTGACTCGGGCGGAAAGATCATGTTCCTCAAGGACATCAAGATCGCCTTTCTCGAGCAGGAATACGACTTCGATCCTGAGAAGACGATCTTCGACCAGATCATGTCTTCAAGCTCCGAATTCACCAAAGGTCTCGATCAGGAGCATGTATGGGAATATGAGAGAAGGGTCGTGAAGTTCCTCAGCAACTTCAACCTCAACAATCCAGACCAGCTCATGAAGGAGCTGTCAGGAGGAGAGGTAAAGCGTGTCGCCCTCACACAGATGCTTGCCAGCGAGGCTGAGTTCTTCATCATGGACGAGCCGACCAACCACCTCGACATCGACGCGATCGAGTTCCTCGAAGGCTATCTCGGACGCTCGAGATGCACATTGCTCATGGTCACCCACGACCGCTACTTCCTTGACAGGGTATGCAACATCGTGATGGAGATGGACCATGGAGCCGTATACACATATAGAGGTAATTATCAGAACTATCTGGAGAAGCGCGAGGAGCGCATATCCAACTACAACGCTGAGACGGACAAGGTCCGCAACATCCTCAGACGCGAACTGGAATGGATCCGAAGCACTCCATGCGCCCGTACGGGAAAAGCCCGTTACCGCATCAACGCCTTCTATGACCTGAAGGACAGAGCTTCGCAGGTATACACCCAGAAGCAGGTGAGCATGGAGGCGATGAAGGGCTCCACAAGGCTCGGAACCAAGATCGTGAACTGTAAGGATCTGAGCTTCTACTATGGAGACAAATGTTATCTGGACGGATTCACATACAATTTCCAGAGATATGAGAAGGTCGGCATCGTCGGTCGCAACGGAGCCGGAAAGTCGACATTCCTGAACATCATCACGGGAAATTATACGCCGGATATGGTATGCACGGATCCGGAAGAGTATCAGAGGTTGAGACTTCTCGACTGCGCTCGAAATGACAGCCAATCAATGCCGGGTCTGATGACAGGTGTGATCGAGCGCGGAGAGTCGCTGAAGATCGGCTACTACCATCAGAGCGGTATGTCATTCAACCCGGAAGACACCGTACTTGACATCGTCAACGACACATGGCTTCTGAACCGTTTCCTCTTCCCTCACGAGATGCTCAACAACAAGATCGAGAAACTCAGCGGAGGAGAAAAGCGCAGACTTTACCTGCTCACGATCCTCATGCAGCAGCCTAATCTGCTCATCCTTGACGAGCCTACAAACGATCTGGACATCGTGACTCTGAACATCCTCGAGGACTATCTGAAGGAGTTCGGCGGCTCATTGATAATCGTATCCCACGACCGTCACTTCCTCGACAAGCTCGTCGACCATCTCTTCATCTTCTGCGGAAACGGCCTTGTGAAGGACTTTGTGGGAAGCTACAGCGAATACCGCGAATACATCAAGGAATTCGAAGCCGAGCAGAGATCCCAGGCACGTGCCGAAGAAAAGGCCGCCAAGGAAAAAGCTGCGAAAGAAGCTGCCAAAACCGCTGCCCCGGAAGCTCCTGCCAAGAAAAAGAAGCTCACATACAAGGAGCAGAAGAAGCTGGAACAACTTGAAAAGGATCTTGAAGCTCTGGCAGCTGAGAAAGCAGACCTTGAGGAGAAGCTCAACAGCGGATCCCTCCCATACGAAGAGCTGCAGAAGGCATCAGAGCGCATAGGAGAGATCATGGAGCTTACAGACGAAAAAGAGCTCCGTTGGCTGGAGCTCTCTGAAAATCTTTAGTATTTTACTTATTTTGTCGGGAATACATATCCTCTTGTCTGCATAAGGACGCGGTCTGGATAGTTTGAGATTATCGCCTCTACTCCGAGGTCGAGGATTCTCTTGATGTCCTCAGGCTTGTCCACTGTCCAAGGAACGAGCTTGATGCCCTTCTCGCGGCACTTCTGAACTAGGGCCTCATCTGTGATTGTGTGATGAGGGCTGAGCCACTGCGGGGTGAACTTCAGGTAGCCCATGTATGTATCGAAATCCGGAGCATCCGCATCGACAAGGTATGAAAGGATGAACTCAGGATACTTCTCATGCATGTAGTTCAATGCCCTGACGTCGAAGCTCTGCACCACGAGTCTGTCATCGAGCTGCTTCGAATGCAGGAACTTGCAGCACTCTGTGACGAAACGGTCATATGTAGGCCAGTTCTGTCCCTCGCCTGCAGCATCCTTCGACTTGATCTCGATATTGTATCTTACTGGAGAAAGACCGTTCTCCTTGGTATAGTTCTCAACGAAATCAATAAGATCATTTGCAAGCGGCTTCACTGTCTTGATGCATGCCTTGCCTGGCCATACCTCGCTTTCGCGGCTTCCTACATCATACTTCGCAACCTCGCTGTAAGGCATTGTATAGATGTACTCCTTCGGATCATCCTTTTCCACATAGCTTCCGTCCGGACGGATTGCATAACGATGGTGGAAATAAGGGTCATGCGAAACCACTACAAGACCATCCTTGCTGAGCTGAAGGTCGAGCTCAAGAGTATTCACGCCCATATCAAGAGCATGCTTCATAGCCTCTATGGTATTCTCAGGCATAAGGCCCGCACCTCCTCTATGAGCCTGAACATCAATATATTCAGACATATCCACATCATAAACCCAGCTCTTTCCGAAAGGATTCTCGACTGATACTGTCACATGCTTCGCATACTGGCTTGGAGTCGCTGCGAAATAATGATAATTGATCTTAGGACGCTTGTATGAAGGTATCTTCTTGTCTGCGAATGCAGCGTTGATCTCATGGACATAAACCGGAGAATACTCGTGCACCGGCTTGAGCTTGCCCATTGGCTTGCCGTCCTCAAACCACTCCACCTTCCATGACGGATCCCAGTCCCATATATTCAGCACGACACTGTTCGGATGCATCGATGTCTGGCCTGGCTTATAGACTTCAACCTGATGGTTCTTGTCATGACCGACAGACTTGTAGTACCAGCTGAGCTTTCCGTCCTGCTTTGTGAAGACCTTATATCCTGACGGAGTTCCGTCTGTACAATGATCTGTATCCCACCATGAACCGCAGATTGCAGCTACATTATGCTCTGAAATATTGCTTTCATACTGAAGGACGTTGTTGATATGTGTATGGCCGGAGATGAATGTCACCTTATGGCCACGCACGACCTCGAGAAGGTCGTTTGCATTTGCGATCTTGGCATTGTCTTCAAACCATTTGCGGAGCGGACAGTGCTGAGCGATATAAAGATCCGAGCTGAAAGGAATCTGTCTCTCAAGGCCCTTCACCCACTTGATCACATGGTCTGCATAACCTTCGACATAATTCTTCTGAGTATTGTAGATAATGTTATCGACTACTATTACGACGTCATTTCCAAGGAAGAATGCATAGTTTTCAGGGCCGAGCTTCTCTCTGTAAAGAGCTGTAGACTTGAGATCACCGGTCACTTCAAGCTCATGGTCATGATTGCCTACTACAGGATAGAAAGGAATGCCTGTGCGTACGATTTCAGCCTTGTAGTCATCGATACGGTCAAATTCATCCCAGCAGATATCGCCGAGAGCGAGACCTACCGCAACGCCGTCGAGGCTCTTTGTGGTCTGGCAAACGTCCTCAAGAGGCTTGCCCGCAAACTGCGAGAAATGCTCAGGAGTCCTTGTCTGAGGATCGGCTATAGCCACGATTGAATAGTCCTTTGAAGGAGCGGTCTTCTTGAGGTCGAACAAGAACTTCTTCTGACCTTCCGCTTTCTGATAGAACTGAGGAACGCCGGAGCTCCATTCCGCAACATATCCTGCAGGTGTCACGATATATACGAACTCCGCATCATCGTTGATATTGAATGTGAACTTACCGTTATTCTTTGTCTTTGTGAAATGTTCACCGTCTGTAACGATGACTCCTGCAAGCTTCTCCTTGCCTGATACAACCTTACCGGTGACCTTCCTCGCCTCCGCTACAGAGCAAAGCATGAGCAGAGCTGCTGAAAATGCTAAAATCTTCTTCATATGGATTATTTACCTGCTGTCTTGATGTCGGATTTGTAAATTACAGGATAGTCGAGCTTGTCAGCATCGAGAACGAAAACCTGATACTTCTCTCCACCCTCATATACTCTTACCACGATATGACCCCATGGCTTGAAATGCTTCCAGAGGTCTTCTCCGAGCTTGCCACGAGCCTGATCGACTGTGATATAGAACTCAGGCTGACGTGTCCATACGAGCGGATCCGTCATTCTTGTCATTGTAGAAGGGACAGGATGATTGTCACTTCTTGCGTCGATGATGAGGACCTCAGGAGATACGATGTTGAGGAAAGCTCCGTTGCATGTATCGTAATATCCATGGTGGTTTGCCTTGGCCACATCCACATCGCCGCAGACATGGGCTACAGGAGTCTCCATATCTCTTTCATCAGACTTGTAGCTAGGCCAGTTACCGCCGCTGAGGTCACCTCCGTTATAATACTTGAAGTCACCGTATGTGATCCTCAAAGCGCATGAATTCACATTCTCATCGAAGAGCTTAGGATCACCTGTGTACTGCTTCTCGGCCTTCTCGCCCTTTCCTGTCCACACCTTTCCGTCAGCTGCAAGGTTGCGGATCTCGAAGTTCCTCTTGTATTTCTTAGGGTTGTGGACCATCTTGATCTGGTTCAGAAGTCCCGGCTTGAACTGCTCCATCTCCATTCCCAGACCCATCTGATACTTCACGAACTTGTGATACTCCTCCATGAACTTCTTGTTCGCTCCGTTCACATTCTTTGCTGGGAAATCGTACTTAGGATATCCTCTGTCGAGAAGCTTATTGTAACCGACCATTTCTCCCACCAATGTGATACCCGAAAGGCCGTATCCGTTCGATCCCGGAAGCATCTCGCTTATCGCTCCCATATGGTCATCATGGAAATGCGTGATCATCGCATAATCCACCTTGCCGTTGCCAGGAAGGCCGGTCATGAAATGCTTCATGTAGATGGACTGCCACTCACCTGCCCTTTTCGAATCATTCGGATGCTGCTTGTCCTTCTTCTTGCCGTTGTCTCCGGCATCTATCATAAGTGTCGTTCCGTCAGGCATGATGACCAATGTAGCATCGCCTCTACCTGTTGCGATAGTATGGATGTCCATATATCCCTCCTGCCATTTCGGAAGGTATTCCTGAGCTGACGCCAGCTGGAAGAAAGCGACGACTGCCGCCAGTGTGATAAATAAACGCTTCATATCTTTATTTTAATTAAATTCAAATGTCATTTTGAAAAGGAGTTCGTTATATCCCTTTGTGCTTATTGCCGGTTCCACATGAAATCCCAGTACATAATGAGTCTTGAGGATCCATCTTACTCCAAGCTGCGCTCCAGCAAAAGGGAGCATATTCTTGGAATATCCTGGGATATATGCACTTCCCAGATCAACGCCGACAAACGGGCTCAGTTGATTCGCTAGGAAATGATACCTTCCGTTCATCAGAAGACGTATTCCGAATGAATCATCATAAACACGTTCACCTGCATAGATGTATCCGGCATAAAATGAAGAGTATGCGCATGATGCCGAAAGTCCTGCAAACCAATTCTCGTCAAAATGTCTTCCGAAAAGATAGGAAGCCGAAACGACAGGTTTGAGATGGTGGCCGTCATTTGTGAATCCAGCCCCGACAGAGACTTCGTTCACATTGAAGCCGATTCTCTTTCTGTCAAGCTCATCTGCGTTCATCAGCATAGGCAGAAACAGAAAGACTGAGATCAAAAGCAAACGGATACTTTTCATACTTTTCATACTTTTAAATTTAATCGTATAAAGATAGTGATAATTGATAAAAAGCACAAAAAAAGAGGATGTCGTCACCGGCATCCTCTTATAAAAACATGTAATGATATTACTTCGCCTTCTGGATCTTGATGTTATCAAGGTAATAACGCTGAACCTTGTACTGGTCACCGTCTGTTCCGGTCTTCTTCCAGTCGAGAGGACGGATTGAGATACGTGTATCCTTTGTCACACCATTGAGTCTTACAGAGAAATCCTGCCACTCCATCTGGCCATCCTTCTGGTTTGAAGCATATGCGTTGCTGACCTGTCCGTTAGAATCAGCGCATACGCCAGGACCGCTGATTTCCACAACCATCTGCACCTTGTCGAAAGTATAAGGCTCCTTTGTGATCATGTGAGCGCACCAGTTGAAAGTGATGTCAACGTCAACAGGAGTGTCTCCCTCGAAATCATTTGCAGGAAGAGTGATACCTGTATGCACGTTGGTCTTACCAAACTTCATGTAATATTTCTGAGTATACATTACCTTTCCGTCAGGATTGAGGTCAACATATCCACGAGCTGTGAACTCGTCCATGAAGCCAGCCTGAGTCTCCTGCGTATATACGTTAGGAGCCTTTCCTGAATGGTCATTGTCACCTACAGAGTCGCTTGAGCCATATGCGTCAGCCCATGGAGCAACCCAGTCCCAAGTCTCCTCGAAATACACCTTGTCACCTGCAGGAGGCACTACTGCTCCGCCTACGTCAGTGATCTTGATATTGTCGAGATACCATCTGTTCTGATGTCTTGCGGCATTCTGAACATCCGGATCAGCATTTGTAGGACGGATTGTAAGAACAGTCTCAGCTGTTGCACCGTTAAGTACAATCACAACATGCTGCCATGCGATGTGGCTTTCGCCATCGACAGTAGACTGAGTTGACTCAAGAGCCGCACTTGTAGGGCCTGCTGTATCTGCGAACTGGCCGGCAGTAGCATCAACTGAAAGAGTCATGATATCAGGCTTGTATGCGCCTGTCACCTGCCAGCACCAGTCGAACTCGATCTGTACGTTTGCTGCACCCTGGATAGCTGAGAGAGCTGGAAGTCTGAGAGCTCCGCTATAGCTTGTCTGACCGAACTTGAGGTAGTTGCTCTGGATGTAAAGTGATCCATCCTTGCCGACCTTAGAGTTAGGCTCCTGTGCAGGACCTGGCTCAAACTCAGTCATACCTACCTTACTATAAAGATACTGGTATCCTCTCTCATTGAATCTTGTAAAGAAGTCAGCACTTGTGCCCATCTTCCATACGTTAGGAGCTGTTGCGCTTGGATCATCTGTTCCTACCGCATCACCTGCACCCTCAGTAAGAGCGAGGTCAGCGAACCACTCGAAGTCATCAGCATAGTAAATGATCTCATTTACACCGAGGTCAACGATCTCTGTAGCGATTACATTCACCACAGACACTGTAGCACCTGCGCTGTAGCCCTTCACTGTAACGTTGTGTCCGTTAAGCTCATTGACATTGATATCATCTGTAGGATCAAGCACAACACCAACTCTTGCCGCACCCTCAACGAGTACATTCATGCCCTCGAGAGAACCGGTAATCTCTACAAGCTCCATCTTGCTCGGAGCATATGTATCGATAGACGCTGTGATATCTGTAGTTGAAGGATAAGCTACTGCAGCATTACCTGTCACATTAACCTCGTCACAGATTGTCACAGCAGGAAGCTCGTTCCATGTACCCTTTGAACCCTTGATGTCCACCTTATCGCCAACAGCAACAGTCTCTGAACTTACTACAAAGGCCTCAGCTGTACCATCTGAGACAACGAATCCCTTTGTAGAAGCCGCAACCACCTGTGCATCATCGAGAATGACCACATCCTCATCCTTCATGGTGAGGATACCTGCAACATCAGTTGCAGGAACATCCCTGTACTTGTCACCGTCCTGCATTACGATAACGTATGCATGTGCGAGAAGATTGTATCCACGGAATACGATAGTATCCTTCTTAGGATTGTCAAGTGCGCCATCGCGCATGTTGTCACCTACGGAAATTGTCACTTCCATAGTACGGTTACCCTCAGTCTTGTCAACGGTAACCCACTCAGGAGCCTCTACGGTCCACTCTGCATCCGCATAGACTGTGATTGTCTGCGGCTCTGCATTCTGAGCGGCGAACTGCATACCAGAAACGCTGGTCATGATCGCTCTCGAAAGAGGAGACTCCTCAGGCTGGCAGCTGGTGAGTGCGAGCGCGCCAACTGCTACAGCCAAGGCTGATCTATATAGATTCTTGAAAAATCTCATAATCTCTTTTAATGTTTAAATGTTAGAAATCAAGACCGTCGTCCCATCCGTCGTTCTGAGTGAGGTTCGGATTGAGTGAACGCTCGTTGATCGGAATAGGATAGTAGTAGTCTCTGCCCTCGTTGAAGCTGTGTGTTTCGCCCTTGTGTGGCTCAACATATCCGCTTGTACCATTGCTGAGGTTGATCTCAGAACCGATCTTGAGTACTGATGTAGCCTTTGAATCAGGCTTCACGTCACCCTCATAGAGGCAGTAGTCAAGCTTGCCGTCACCGTTGATATCGTACTCACCAGGACCTGGGAAGTAGATACCGTAGAATGGCTGGTCGATACACTTTCCTTCTCTCCAACGTACTAGGTCGTACCAACGGTTGTTACCTTCCTGCGCAAGCTCTACGGCTCTTTCACGACGAACCTCGAGAATGAGAGCGAGCTGGTTTGAAGCAAGGAGCTTAGAGTTGGTGTAACCTGTCTTCTCGTTTGTAAGATATGGGTCAGCAGTCACGTCCAATGTAAGGCTTGGCATGCCGACTCTCTTACGGAGAAGGTTGATAGAGATGTTAAGGTCCTCCTGAGTAAGATCGCCGAGCTCAGCCTTAGCCTCCGCATAGATGAGAAGGATCTCACCGAGACGATATACAGGAAGGTCGCTTGTAGAACGGTCTACACGGTCAGAGTCACCACCGTTAGCCTTAGCAGACATAACCCACTTGATGGTCTGATAACCTGTACATGATGACGAGAGGTCCGGTGCAAGTACATCAGTACCGTCGATACGTGTATAACCAGGGGTACGGAATGACTGTGCAAGACGTGGGTCACGGTCAGCTACCTGAGCAGCGAACTCGAGTGACTCATAGCCAGGCTTGTCAGTAAAGCGTGAACCATCCTTCATAAGGTAGCTGTCGATGAACTTTCTTGTAGCTCCGATACGTCCCTGTGAAGGAAGGAGGCCATATGCAGTACCATTGTGGAAGATGCCAAGACCATAGTCGAACTTGAGCGCGAAGATATACTCCTTGTTGCTCTCGCAGTCCTCGAGGACGAACATGTCACGATAGTCTGTAGCAGGCTTTCCTGTTGAATAGAGAGTATACTTTCCGCTGTCCATGATCTCCTTTGCAGCTGCGGCAGCCTCAGTGAGGTAGAACTGATAGTCAGCAGCATCAGCAGGGAGAGTCTTGAGTGTAGACTCACCGGCATGATACTTTCTGAATGTTCCCTCGAAGAGACAGAACTGAGCCTTGAGAGCAAGAGCTGTATACTTGTTTACACGGAACTGTGAAGTTGGAGCAGGAAGGTTCTCGATAGCATAGTTGATATCCTCAAGCATATGCTGCATCACGACCTCACGGTTGTCTCTTGGGTTCCAGAGAGCCTCGTCAGCAGAGCCAAGCTCAACATCGATCCAAGGAACATCTCCGAATCTCTTCACCTTCTCATAATAGAAGTATGCTCTGAAGAACTTTGTGAGGGCTGTATACTCAACGATTGCACCTTCATCCTCGCAGTTGTCGATGTATGCGAGGAGAGTGTTCATCTTTCTGAGGTCACCCCACGACCAGCCGCTTCCTGACTCAGGAACGACACGGTATGTACCACCATGGAGCTCATCAGACATTGTCTGCTTTACATAGTGGTCGCTCTGGTATCCATATGGAGACTTAGGCAACAGATTGTTGTAGAATGTGTTCGAGAAAAGCTGCAGATCCTGCTCTGTCTTGAAGTAAGACTCAGGAGACATCTCTGACAAAGGCTTCTTGTCAAGCATATCACAAGAAGCGAAGGCGAGAGCTGCTGCAGCAATCATTATCAGATATTTTTTCATCTTCATAATTTCTTAAATGATTACACTTGATTAGAAAGTAATGTCAACACCGAACATCATGGTCTTCTGCCATGGATAGAATGCGTTGTTGTAACGTGATGGAGAACCACTGCTGAGTCTGTCAAATGCAGCCTCAGGATCGATATATCTGCTGTGCTTCTTGAATGGAGACCAGTATGCAAGGTTCTCGCCTGAGAAGTATACGCGGATCTTCTCGATACCGATCTTTCTTGTAGCCTTCTTAGGCACTGTGTAACCTACTGTCAGGTTCTTGAATCTGAGGTATCTGATGTTCTGGAGATAACGGTCGTTCACGTTTGCGAGGTATGCACCGTCGGTGAACGCAGAGTAAGCGCGTGGACGTGGGAAGTATGCATCCGGATTGTCCTCTGCCCATACATGATCAAGGAAATCATCTGCGATGAACGAGCAGTATGGACGAGAGTAAGGTCCCCAGAATGCCATAGACTCCGCATTCGGATACCAGTAGTGGTTACCTGTTCCCTGGAAGAATGCAGACACATCAAATCCAAAATAGTCGAAGCCGAGGGTGAAACCGTACTGGAGAGTAGCATTTGCATTACCGAGGATCTTGCGGTCACCTGGGTTATCTACACTGTTCTCACCGATGCTGATCTTACCGTCACCGTTTACATCGACATACTTGAGGTCACCGGCAAGCCATCCGCCTGTAAGTCTCTTTGTGATGTAGCTGAGGTCAACCTGCTCTGCATAAGCCTTAGCCTCTGCATCAGTAGCGAAAAGACCGTCAGTAACGAATCCCCAGATCTCTCCGAGCTCCATACCTACGTAGTAATCCTTTGCAAAGATCTTATCCTTGTTGTCATACTTTGTGATGATGGTCTTGTTGTCACTGAGGTTTGCGCTGATGCTGTATCCGAATGGCTTTCCGCCGAGTTCGAACTGGTCTCTCCAGCTGATAGAAAGCTCATAACCTGATGTACGGAGATCGGCGCTGTTCATCAATGGTGAGCTGGCACCGTATACGCCAGGAAGGTCAACTCCCTGCTGAAGCATACCCTTGGTATCACGGATGAAGGCCTCGGCAGTGAACATGAGCTTGTCGCCGAACATTCCGGCATCGATACCGGCATTGTACTGAGTTGAAGTCTCCCATGTAAGGTCTGATGCATTAGGAGCTGAGATAGTTGCGTATCTGCCCATTGCAGAACCATCGAATGAGAAGCCTGCGAAGTTATCGAATGTGATCTGTCTCATCCAAGCGTTGTTCCTCACCTTCTGGTTACCGAGGCTACCGAATGATGCACGGAGCTTGAGGTTGTTCATCACACCCTTTGCAGGAGCGAACCAAGGTTCCTCAGAGATACGCCATCCGAGTGATGCTGAAGGGAAGAAACCGAAACGGTGTCCCTCAGCGAAACGTGATGTACCATCATAACGTCCTGAAACCTCGAGGAGATATCTGCCCTTGTAGTCATAGTTTACACGGCCGAAGAAACCTGCGAGAGCATATACTGTCTGGCCACCGCCAAGAACCGGCTGACGTGTTGTTGTGATGAGGTTGAAGTCAGAGAGCTCGTCTGTTATGAGGTCATAACCTGTAGCCTCGAGATTCTTTCTGTTGTACTGCTCCCAGTTGAAACCGGCCATGACCTTGAGGTTGTGGTTCTTCTTGAACGTATTGTCATATGTTGCAAACACGTTTGCAGCAAGATAGTTCATTGTCTGAACAGTCTCATAGAGGTTGTTGTCACCGGCACCTGTTGTATATGAACCGAACTGACCAGGATAGTCAGAGTAAACCATGTTTGTAGACCTGTTTGTATTGCGGTTCTGGTGAAGTCTGTAAGTGAAGTTACCTACGATGCTGAACTGCTTTACAGGAGTGATGGTGAGCTCTGTTGTATTAGAGAAATCCGACTTACGGTCAAGGTTTGTATTGTAACCGTTACCATAAACGATGTGACGGCCGTTAGCAACCTTGTAATTGAGGTGCGGAGTCGAGTAGATCCATGATCCGTCAGGGTTCTTGAGCGGGAAGTTTGCAAGACCGTGGTTAGCGGCATATGCAATGGCATTCTCAACGTTACCTACGCCTGGATAGTCATATGTAGAGCTGTAGAATGAAGTATTGTTGCTCATCTTCGCCCACTTGTTGATCTTGAAGTCGATCTTTGAGCGGAGATTGTACTTTGTAAAGATATCAGGATTTGCCTTGACAATACCTGTCTGCTTATCGAATCCACCTGAGAGATAATACTTTACATCCTTTGATCCACCGCTGAGGGAAATCTGATGCTGCTGTACAGGGTGCTGGTCTACGAAGAGTTCATGCCACCAGTCTGTATTAGCATAGTACATGTAAGTATCCTTACCGTTTCTGTTCTCGATCACTGTCCAAGGACGATCAGGATGCTCGGTCTTGTCGTTTACACGGAGAAGGAGCTGCTGCATGTCATAGTCATTGTACTGGAGGTACTTAGAGTTGGCATTATCAGCCTTCCAGAACATGTTATGGATGAATGCAGACCAGTAACCAGTTGTCTCATAGTCAGTCGAAGTTGTAGGCTCTTCCCATCCGATACGGCCGCTGTAACGTACAGTAGCCTTGCCCTCGTTGTCAGATCCCTTCTTTGTAGTGATGAGGATCACACCGAACGCACCACGGGCACCATAAACGGCTGCCGCAGAAGCATCCTTGATGACTGAGATAGACTCAACGTCGGCTGGATTCACGCGGTCGATCTCTCCCTCAACGCCGTCGATGAGCACGAGAGGAGTTGTATCGGCACCTGATCCGATAGATCCGACACCACGGATGTTGAGGCTTCCGGTACTGCCCGGATTACCGCTTGATGTCGAAATGTTAAGACCAGGCATTGAACCCTGGAGCATTGTACTGAGGTTGTGAGCAGTTCTGTCCTCGAGCTGCTTGCTGTCAACTACGCCGACAGCACCTGTAAGGTTAACCTTCTTCTGTGTACCGTAACCGACCACGACAGTCTCCTCGATCAGCATGTTATCTTCTGCAAGATAGATGGTGATCTTGTCCTGTGTAGCAGGAACAGTCACAAGCTTGGTTTCATAACCAAGAGACGACACATTGAGAACTACCTCTGCTGCAGGCACTGTGAGTGCGAAGCTTCCGTCCTCAGCTGTCATTACACCGTTTGTCGTTCCGTCAACGATGACCGCCACTCCTATAAGAGGGAAATCAGACGCGTCGAGTACGACACCGGTCAGTTCCCTATTCTGCGCAAAGGCATTGAAGCCGGCTGCGAGAAGCGCTAGAGAAACTGCAATAGATCTGAATAATCTCATAAAGCTTAATGATTAGTTAATATGTTAATAGTTGTTATGATTTTACTTGTATGCGTTCAGAGAAAAAGCCTTAGGACGCTTCATGCTCTCTGAAGATGTGTTGCCGAAACGGTCAGTCACCTTGATCTCCAATGCTGTATTCGCAGCAGAAGCCTTGACTCTGAAGATATGCGAATTGACTGTAGACGCAAGGAAGCTTGAAGTAGGGTTCGCATTGGCATTGTATCTCTTCGCCTCATATGCAGCAAGGTGAAGAGGATCCTTTACCTTGATCACTTCATATGAAAGAGCCTTTCCGTTCTCGGTGATCTCGATCTTCCACGAAGGATCATAATCGAACACATTGATATACACATAGTTGTCCGAGCTTGGCTGAACCCAATGAGATGCAGACTTCTCGAAAGCGGTTACCTTTGAAGCGTCTGCAGACGGAGTGAAATTCGAGCCGCTGAGTACAATTTCATTCCTGTCATATGTTCGGAACATATGGTTGAAGTCCTTGCCTGTAGGCTTGAATCTCCACTTCACATCGTTGCCATTCATATTATATACATAGTATCCGGCAGGAGATCCGTCCTTGCAGAGGCCAAGGCCAGAAGTATAGTATCCGGTCCACCACCATGTTCCGCAGATTGCTCCACTGTTATGATGGAAGATGCCCTTGTCTGCAGTCTTGTCATTGTTCCATACGACATGGGTATGGGCACTCATGACGTGGGTCTTGTATCCGCTGCAGATGCTTTCGAGCTCAGATGCAAACTCCATCGACTCCTTGCCGTTCTCATTGTACATCTGAGCATGCATGGTCAGAACAAGGGTCTTCGACTTGTCAACATATGAAAGGTCCTTTCTGAGCCACTCTATCTGGTCTGATGTAAGGCTTGAGTCATATGTCCTTGATCCTGAACCGTCATTTGTACAGAGGATGTTGTCAAGAACCACATAATGTACATCACCGATATTGAACGAATAATATGTAGGGGCAACTACATTCTTATATGCTGTAACGGTGTTGAAGTCACCGGCCATGTTCATCTCATGGTCATGATTTCCGATAGTATGGAAGATCTGGATACCGCTGAGGCTTGAATTGATGGTCTCCACATATGAATAAAGGTCATACTTGTTGTCATACCAGTAGAGGTCCCAGGTCATGTCACCCAATGTAAGCGCATACTGCTTCTTCGACTTGTTCGCTGCAATCTGCTTGTTGAGGTCGTCGGTAAAGACAGCGAACTGTCCAAGGTCATTTGTCCTGTTCGCAAGATGCATGTCGCCAAGGACATACATCACATGATCCTTATTGTCGACCTTCGTCAGAGTCCAGTCTGCTCTTTCTGTAGTCGAAGGATTTCCATCCACTTTCTTATGGAACTTAGGGATCACGCCGTTTGACGTTGCCTCATAACCGCTTGGCACTGACATGAATACCGTCTGATTGTACTCCTTTGACTTAAGGTAATAGATACCGTTCTCATCGGTAACGGCAACCTCAAGTCCGTCTGAGACCACAACTCCGGGAACACCTTCTTCGCCGCAGGTTATGATACCATAAAGATTGTATCCGTCCTTGGGATTGACCTCCACTCTTTTTTCAATGTTGAACTGAACGTCTCTGACAGCCTTGGTCTGGCTGCCACGTCTGATGCAGAAGTTATACTTTCCTGTTTCCACCTCCGGCGCGATCTTGAAGCTGAAGCTGTCAGACTCTATGGCCACAATCTCGCATGTAATCTCTTTCGCTCCCTGCTTGAGCACTACGACATCTCCTGTCTTAGGGCCTTTGCCGGAATAATACTTGACCGAAACGACATCACCCGCACCGCCGTCGATAATGGACGGAAGGCTGATCATAAGTTCAAAACCTTCTTCTGAGGTAACGCCTCCGTCTACCGGTTCCTTCTCGCATGACGAGAAAGCAGCAAGCGCAAGAAGAACAGTAATGACTGAATAAAATCTTCTCATATGTAAAATTAGTTCTTTTCTGACTTAAGTGTAAGCACGCAGATGAGGATGCCGAGGGCGGCGCCGATCACCATTGTGAAGTTTGCCATGTCCCAGCTCTTGTCTGCGATACCTCCTACGATGATCTTCGAAAGAAGTGAGTCACCGATGAGGTATCCTGAAAGGCCTACGAATCCGGCCGCTGTACCTGCCGCGTTCTTAGGAACGAGGTTGAGGGCCTGGATGCTGACGAGGGCCACAGGGCCGTAGATGCAGAATCCGATGAGGATGAGAGCCACATACACCCACACCTTTGCGCTGATGCCTGTTGCGACTGCAAGAGCAGGAACCTGCCAGTAGATGAGACATCCCACAAATACGAGGGCCATGAAGATGATGTTCGGAGGAGCGCACTTTCCCTTGAAGAACTTGGCTGATATCCAGCCACATACGATTGTACCTACTGCTCCGACATAATTATGGATGGAGAATGCGAGCTTGCTCTCTGCACCTGTCATGATGCCTGTCTCCTGAAGATATGTAGGAGCCCAGTCGCCTACTCCGTAGCGTACCATGTATACGAATGCATTTGCAAACGCGATAAGCCAGATCCACTTGTTCTTGAGCACATATTCCACAAGCTGAGTCTTGAAAGGCACCTTCTCGCCGACCTTCTCCTTGGTCTTTACTCCCGAATGGTCGTTTCTCCAATCTGCTACTGAAGGTAGTCCGCATGACTCAGGAGTATCACGCAGAGCCCACCAGCAGAATGCCGCGAGCAGAAGCGCGAAAGCAGAAGGCACGATGAAGTTGGCCCTCCATGTCTGCTCGATGCCCATGTCGGCAAAAAGTCCGACTCCGAAGATCGCGAGGATACCGAGAGTACCCGCACCTATGGTATGCGATGTGTTCCAAAGAGACATCTTGAAGCTTCGCTCATTGTTCGAGAACCAATAGGCCATCATTCGTCCGCATGGAGGCCATCCCATTCCGGAAAGCACACCCACCAGGAGCATGATACCGAAGAGCATCGCCACATTGACCGCCATGTTTGTAGCGGAGAACGGAAGGAATCCTACGGCCATCATAACCAAAGATGCCACAACAAGACCGATTGTAAGGAACTTTCTTGCATCGGAACGGTCAGAAAGCATACCCATTCCGAACTTGCTGAATGCATACGCTATGGACACCGCAGAAGCTGCAATACCTACTCCCTGCTTGTCGATAAGACCCTCTGCGATCATGTCTGCAGAAGCAAGCGAAAGGTTCTTGCGGACCAGATAATATGCGGCATAGCCAAGGAACGATCCCATGAAGACCTTGAATCTCATGGATTTATAAACGCTGTCGATCTTCTCTTTCGGAAGAAGCGGCTTCGCCTGAGGCGGATCAAAGAATTTTGCCATAATTTACGGTTGTGAGCTGTTTTAATTATAACCTGCAAAGTTAAACAAAATATCGGAAATACCCGCTTCAGACAACGATTTGTTACATATTTCAGGATTCTGCCGAATATTCAGAAGCAAGGCAAAAATAATATGCCGACAAATCCGTTTTTTATCGAAAAATTTTTATTTTTGCATTCCTTGTCCCGAAAGGGCTTAAAACCACATTATTACAGACATGAAAAAAGACACAGGTAAAGAACTGATGACCAACTGGCGCTGGTGGATGGTGGTACTCCTTTTCGTAGCCACAACCGTAAACTACATGGACCGCCAGGTACTCTCACTCACATGGAAGGAATTCATCGCTCCCGAGTTTCACTGGAGCGACAGCCAGTACGGAATCATAACATCCATATTCTCAATCTTCTACGCCGTCTGCATGCTTTTCGCAGGCAAGTTCGTGGACTGGATGGGCACAAAGAAAGGCTACCTCTGGGCTATCGGAGTATGGTCGTTCGGAGCATGTATCCACGCTGCATGCGGATGGGCCACAATGCACATCGAAGGATATGAGTCAATTGAGGCGATGAAGGCAGTGGAGGCCGGCTCGAATGCAGCTCTTGCCATAGCGACAGTAAGCGTATGGCTCTTCATAGCGGCACGTTCCATCCTCGCCCTCGGAGAAGCAGGAAACTTCCCGGCAGCGATCAAGACCACAGCCGAGTACTTCCCTAAGAAAGACCGCGCGTTCGCGACATCTATATTCAATGCCGGCGCATCTGTCGGAGCGTTGATAGCCCCTGTAACCATCCCGCCGCTTGCAGCCGCATTCGGATGGGAGATGGCATTCATCATCATCGGAGTCCTCGGCTTCCTTTGGATGGGATTCTGGGTGTTCATGTACGACAAGCCGTCAAAGTCAAAGCATGTAAATGCAGCGGAGCTTGCATACATCCGTCAGGATGAGGACGAGCCTGCAGCAGATACCGAAGCCGAAGAAAAGAGCACCATTCCTTTCCTGAAATGCTTCACATACCGCCAGACATGGTCGTTCATCGTCGGCAAGTTCTTCACCGACGGAGTATGGTGGTTCTACCTGTTCTGGGCCCCTGCTTACTTCCAGGACCAGTTCGGCTACAAGGCTTCTTCAGGCATGGGTATGTCATTGATAGTCACCCTCTACGCCATCGTCACCGTGATATCGATCTTCGGAGGATATCTCCCTAAGATGTTCGTGGAAAAGAAGGGAATGCATCCGTACAACGGCCGAATGCTGGCGATGCTCATCTTCGCGTTCTTCCCTCTCTTCGCCCTCTTCGCCCAGCCTATGGGACAGTACTCGGCATGGTGGCCGGCGATCATCATCGGCCTTGCAGGAGCAGGACATCAGGCATGGTCAGCGAACCTTTTCTCGACCATCGGCGACATGTTCCCGAAATCGGCGATTGCGACCATCACAGGCATAGGCGGCATGGCCGGAGGCATCAGCTCGTTCATCATCAACCTCAGTGCAGGAAGACTTTTCGACTACTCGGCAAGCATGGGAGCGGAATTCACATTCCTGGGATTTGAGGGCAAGGAGGCCGGCTACATGATAGTCTTCTGCATCTGCGCGGTAGCATATCTGATAGCATGGTCGATAATGAAGGCTCTTGTACCGAAATACAAAAAGATAGAAGAATAGCCCGCGAGGGTCCTGTTTTTAATGATTGTGTGTGTAAGGTAGCGTCTGACATGGCGCTACCTCTTTTTTGTCACGCATGCTGACATATTGTCAGTAATTTCCGGATGGCAGATTATTTGTTATCTTTGCGGGCGGAATTGCAAAACGAACATTTGACAAAACAGGCGACATGCTGATTTTAACCACCATAGTGCTGATATTGGCACTGCTTTTTGGAAAGATAACAATTAAGGAGATTAAAGAATATGTCAGAAAACACAGAGAAGGAAATGGAGCAGACAATACCGGAGGAAAACACTCAGGAAACAGCTCAAACGCAGCCTGAAGAGACGGTGACAGAAGCTCCGGCGCAGCCAGAGGAGAAGAAAGGATTCCTCAAGAGAGGAAACAAGGATAAGGCAAAGATCGAGGAGCTCGAGAAGAAGACAGCAGAGCTCGAGGAGAAGGTCGCGAAGGACAGAGACGATTACATAAGACTGATGGCGGAGTTTGACAACTTCCGCAGACGTACCGCCCAGGAGAAACTTGAGCTTGTAAGCATGGCATCTACAGATACCATCAAGGGTCTGCTGCCTGTGCTTGACGACTGCGAAAGAGCTCTCAAAGTGCTTCTCGAGTCAAACGACAGCGACGCTGCCAAAGAAGGTACAGAGTTGATCTTCAGCAAGTTGATGAGCTACCTCAAGTCAAAGGGACTTGCTGTCATCGAGGCGATAAACCAGCCGTTCGACACAGATCTTCACGAGGCTGTGGCACAGTTCCCTGTACAGGATGAGGAGCAGAAGGGAAAGGTATTCGACGTTGTTCAGACAGGTTACACGCTTAACGGCAAAGTCATCCGTTTTGCAAAGGTTGTAGTAGGAATATAATATGGCAAAGAGAGATTACTACGAGGTGCTGGGCGTGGATAAAAGCGCATCGGCAGATGAAATAAAGAAGGCATACAGAAAGCTTGCGATCCAGTACCACCCTGACAAGAACCCTGGCAACAAAGAAGCCGAGGAGAAGTTCAAGGAGGCGGCTGAGGCATATTCTGTACTCAGCGATGCTGACAAGAAAGCGCGTTACGACCAGTTCGGCCACGCAGGAGTAGAGGGTGCAGGCCCTGACTTCAGCGGCGGATTCGGCAACCTCAACGACATCCTCAATGACCTCTTCGGAGGAGCATTCGGAGGCGGTTTCGGCGGTTTCGGCGGATTCGGAGGCGGTTTCGGCGGTGCGCGTGGCGGCCAGAGACAGCAAAGGGTATATAGAGGACGCGACATACGCGTACGCGTGAAGCTGACCCTCGAAGAGATCGCCAAGGGCGTCGAGAAGGAGATCAGCATCGAGAAGAGCGTGCCATGTACTGAGTGCGGCGGCAAGGGAGCCAAGAACAGCTCGGACATCAAGACATGTTCCGCATGTAACGGAACAGGACAGGTTCAGCGTGTGGCAAACTCGATTTTCGGCCAGACAGTGACATATTCAACATGCCAGCAGTGCGGTGGTGAGGGCAAAGTGATCACCAACCCATGCCGAAGCTGCGGCGGAACAGGACTCGTACGCAAGCGCGAGACGATAAAGGTCAAGATTCCGGCAGGAGTCGAGGCTGGAATGCAGCTCACTATCCAGGGCGAGGGACATGCTGCGAAGAACAACGGAATAAACGGAGACCTCCTTGTCGTGATCGAGGAGCAGGAGCACCAGGATCTCAAGAGAGAGGGCAACAACCTCTACTATACAAAGGTGATTTCGCTTCCTGACGCAATCCTCGGAGCAGAAGTCGAGGTACCATGCCTTGACGGCCCGTATAAGATAAAGGTCGATGCAGGAACACAGTCAGGAACCGTCGTAAGATTGAGGAACAAGGGTCTGCCTACTGTAAACGGTTATGGCGGCACAGGCGACATGTATGTGAAATTTGCCGTATGGATACCTAAGAAACTCGACCGCGAAGACAAGGCTGTGATCGAATCTCTGCGAGGAAAAGAGTCATTCAAACCTAATCCAAGCAAGGAAGACAAGAGCTTTTTCGACAAGATCAAGGACCTTTTTGACTAAAAAACGGTGTTTTTGTGATTTTTTTGAAAAATTTCTTCAAAAAAGTTTGCAGGATTAAATTTTATTCCTACCTTTGCAATCCCAAAATCAAAGCAACCTCTTGTGAAGGGTGAAAAAAGACACAATGTTGCCAAACAATTAATTTAATTAAGAAATGGATCTTATTAAAGTAGTAGAGCAGGCATTCGCAAACGAGAAGAGAGCCAGCTACCCAAAATTCAAGGCCGGTGACACAATCACCGTAACATACAGAATCAAGGAGGGTGACAAGGAGAGACTTCAGAAGTTCAGAGGAACAGTTATCCAGCTTCGTGGAGCATCAGCAAACACCAGAACATTCACAGT
>JAFYME010000046.1 GCA_017556765.1 Bacteroidales bacterium | reverse complement strand
GTCGACGATGACCGATGTCGTAGGAGGAAGCCATGAGTTGATGAGATTGATCACATTCTTACCGTCGATGCTCAGGTCGTGTCTGCGGGCCATCTTCTGTCCCACATCCAGAAGTATCGCGTATGTACCGTCTTCCGGTATATCGACTGTAGCCTTGAAGTCATGCGTACGTCTTGTCTCCCTTCTGTTTCCCTCAGTCGAGGTAACGTTCAGGGTAACCTCCTCTCCTTTAGCCTCCGCTCTTTCCATCTTGACACTGCTTTCGGCAGGATTGAAGTCGGTAAGGCCGTAATTGTTCCATAAAAGTCCGTATCCCTTGCTAGAAAGCAGGAACGGAACCGAAATCTGAGTGTTTACCTGAGTGAGTCTTCTTGTGAGGCCTCTTACGTTGAGGTATCCGTCCTGGAACTGTCCCAGACCGTAGAGATATTCGTCGGCAGGGGAGTCGATCACAAGCTTGGCCTGCTTTGTCGGTTCGCCCTGGATCGTGCCGTCCTTGAGCTCATGAACGAGAGCAGAAAAGACCTTTACGCCTCTGCTGTCAGCTACCTCGATGCGGCCGCTTCCGTTGTCTGCTGTCAGGGTCAACCCCTTGAGTCTGAGGGTGGTGACATCTCCCTTTGACGACTTCTTGCATGAAACCTTATCGTCATTTTCGACATAGAGCCATTCCGGAAGCTCTGCTGCTTCTCCCTCTATGTATCTGATACGTACGGCATTGTCCTGCAGCGGACTTACAGTAAGGGTTCCGTTCTGGAAGCGGATCGAATGATCCTGGGCTGATGCTCCGCAAATGCAGATGAAGCTCAGGATGAGAGTAAGAAAGTAGTGCGCTCTCCTCATGGTATTAAGTTTATGTTTTCTCAAATATAGAGATAATTTCCTGAATTTCTTTAATTTTGTAAGAAATACATGATTGATACATGGAAGACAAGAATCTGAGCTGCGTAGACTGCGGCACCCAGAACTGCAAATTCAAGACAAGGACATATCCTGATTTCTGCCTAACGACCAATCTTTCCGAGGAAGACGCCCTCTGGGCCGCGGAGAAATATGAGGAGGACAGGAATCATGAGATCATGGTAGCGAGCGCGGAAGTCGAGTATGAAGGCTACTGCCAGTGGACCCGCGTGCAGGAGATAATGGAGTTCGCCCGCAAGATCGGCGCGAAGAAGATAGGCATAGCGAACTGCATAGGCCTCATAAACGAAGCCCGCATCTTCGCCCGTATCCTCCGTGCCAACGGTTTCGAACCATACGCTGTGATCTGCAAGGTCGAAGGTCGTGCAAAGACCTCGATGGGCATACCTGAAAAATGCGAAAGCATAGGTCCGGCCATGTGTAATCCTATCCTTCAGGCGCGTCTTCTGAACCAGGCCGGCACCGACCTAAACGTGGTCATAGGCCTCTGCGTAGGCCATGACAGCCTCTTCTACCGCTATTCCGATGCATATGTCACAACCCTCGTGACCAAGGACCGTGTCACAGGAAACAACCCCGCTGCGGCTCTCTACACAGCAGGGTCATATTACAAGAAGAAATTCAACGTATGATGAAGCCGAAGCTGTAAGGCTGGGCCGGGTCGATGGTGTATGCGTCCATTGTCCTGGCTCCCCAGCCGTCGTTTCCGCCCACTCCGTGGATCTTGAAGTCGATGTTCACATTGATGAAGTCCCTTGCAGGAATGTCGAACGGATGTGCGCTGCCTTCCAGATCTTCCTCGCCGTAAGGCCATGCCCTGAAATTCAGCTCCTGAAGTCCATGTATCTCGATGTCTCGCGATCCGTTTCCTAAAGAGAACCAGCGGGTGTCGCAGCGGTTGGCGTTGTCCTGTGGCGATGCATAGTCAAATATGAACTCATCCAGCGGCATGCTGTACTGCCCTATGAAATATCCGCTCTTGCGGTCTGGATAATTCTCCTGAGGGCCGCGTCCGTACCAGCTCACCTGTGAGTATTCCGCAGGAATCCTCATCCTCATTCCGACCTTCGGGATCAGCTGGAGCCCGTCCTTCAGAGGACGATAATCCATCCTTACCTGAAGCTCTCCCTTGCCGTTGACAGCATATTCCAGCCTGCAGGCCGCCCCGACAGACATTTCAATGTCGAAGCAGACCTTCGCGAGTCCGTCGCGTACTTCAGCATTATGCCCTGTCACGATACATTCCTGAGCGGCGTTCTTCCAGTCTCCCAGCCTTCTTTCATAGCCGTTCTTCCTCTGGTTCTCGTTGGCCGGCTTCCAGAAATAAGGCTCCAGCGCTCCTTTAATAAGCTCCTCCGATCCTGATGTCCAGCCTGCAAGAGAACCGGAACGCAGGTCGAAGCGGAATGTATCTTCTCCCGCCCTTACCATTACCGTTCCGTCTTCTATCTCAATCTCAGGCACACTGTCCGACACTGTTATCCCCTCGGCTTCAAAAGGTCTGACCACATATTGCTCTTTCGCCACGGCAAAGCCTTTCCGCGCCCATATCTCGTCTTCTTTGAGCACCGCGAATACATTGAGTATCAGCTCTCCACGGGATTCCGGAGCTGGCGGGATACTCAGACTCTCTCCCTCCAGTACAGCAATCTTCAGGCCTGTACCCACTCCGTCACACAACCATTCGTACATATAGTCGAACTCGTCAAGACCGGTGAAGAAATGCTTGTTCGTCAGCTTGATACGTCCGTTTTCATATGGCCCGAAAGCTATGTTCTGATAGACCTTCGAGACCTGATAGTAGTGCGGGTTCGGGATGCGGTCAGCTCCGACAAGACCGTTGATCAGAGTCACTCCCGAATTGGGATGATCCCCGAAGTCCCCTCCGTAAGCCCAATACTCATCTTCATGCAGGCACAGGTCTCCGCTCGGGTCGTCACCGTATTTCAAAGGCGAACCGTCGATCTTCTTCGCTATGCCATGGTCATTCCATTCCCAGATGGCCGCTCCGGCGATGTCGTCACGCTGTTCGATTATGTCCCAGTATTCCTGAAGATTGCCCAGCGAATTGCCCATCGCATGGACATATTCCCTCATCATGAACGGCTTGTCGGTGACTTTCTCAGCCACTTCCAGCATCCTTTGAGGCGGGAGGTAGCTGTCGTCATATATTTCAGAAACAGAACGGTCTGAATCGTAGAACACGATCCTGCTCGGGTCCATGGCCTTTACGGTATCGGCCATTGCCTTGGCATTGTCACCTCCGGCGGACTCGTTTCCGAGCGACCACAGGAGGATGCATGGATGATTCCTGTCTCTGAGCACAAGCGAGACAGCCCTGTCCAGAAATGCCTTTTTCCACATCGGGTCATTGCCGAGGATGCGGTTGCCTATGCCGTAGTCGTGGCTTTCATTGTTGGCGTCACTCATCACATAGAATCCGTATTCGTCGCAGAGCTCGTAGAAAAGCGGCATGGACGGATAGTGCGACGTGCGGATCATGTTGATATTGGCCTGCTTCATCATTTCGAGATCCTTGCGGAGGGTCGCCTCGTCCATGTAACGGCCTGTCCTCGGATGATGTTCATGTCTGTTGACGCCCTTCAGCTTCACCTTGCGGCCGTTTATCAGAACCGTCTCGCCGTCGATCTCTATCCTGCGTACTCCGGTGCGGGCCGCGAATCTTTCAGACTCTTTCTTGTTCACAAGCCATATGTCGATATCGTAGAGGGACGGCTTTTCGGCTGACCATAGGACAGGGTTCTCAATCGTGGTTTCGAGACTGATTTCAACCTCCTCTTCTGGCATGACATCGAAGAAATCCGATAAAAGAGCATCTCCGTAGTTCTCTCCGCACAGAAGCATCTGGATGCGGAGGTTCTTCGTCTTCTTGTCCGAAAGGTTACGTACATGGAATGTGCCTCTGACCGTGGCTGATGTGAAATCTTCCGAAGGAATGGTCTCGATGCTGTAATCCCTGATATGGGTCATTGGACGTATCCACAGCTCCACAGGACGGAAGATTCCGCTCAGACGCCACATGTCCTGATCCTCCAGATAGCTGCTGTCTGACCATCTGTAGACCTCCACAGCCAGCTTGTTGCTGCCCTGGCGCACATAGTCCGTGATATTGAATTCGGCAGGTGACATGGAGTTCTCGCTGTATCCGACCTTATGTCCGTTCACCCATACGTACATGGCCGACTTTACGCCTTCGAAATGCAGGAAAACAGCCTTTCCCTTTGCCTCAGGCCCGATTTCGAACTCTCTGATATATGAACCTACAGGGTTGCGGTTCTCGTAGCTGAAGTACTCTTTCGGCGGTTCGCCCATGACATATGGCCTGTCCTTCCTGAAAGGATGGGTCCAGTTGGAATATATCGGCATGCCGTAACCTTGCATCTGCCAGTTGCCGGGCACGGCGATCTCATCCCATCCGGATGCATCGAAGCCTTCCGTATAGAAATCCGCAGGCCTGTGGAGGGGATCCTTGGCCCAATGGAACTTCCACATTCCGTCAAGAGGGACGATCTCCTCGCAATCAGCTTTCTGAGACGGGAGCGTCAGAGATGTGTGATAAGCTTCCTTGTTGATCCCAATGATCTGAGGATCCTCCCATTCCGGAAGACCTTGCGCGCTTGCCTGTAATGCCAGCAGAAGCGCCGACATCATTATCATCCTTTTCATTTCGTATGGTTATTTCCCTCAAATTTAATGAAATCATGCGGATATTTCCTATCTTTACAAAGTTTATAATGAATTATCTATGAGACCTAGGCTTTTATTGATCGCCGTATCGCTTCTTCTGGCGGCGGCAGGCGCTTCTGCGCAGGACAGACTTTATTCGAATGCCTTCCCGCTGGGAGATGTGAAACTTCTTGACGGACCGCTCAAGACAGCGCGTGACCTCAATCTGGAGGTGCTGATGCAGTACGATGTGGACCGCATGCTGGCTCCGTACAGAAAGGAGGCGGGCCTCCAGATGAAGGCGAAGCCATATCCTAATTGGGACGGCCTTGACGGCCATATTGCCGGCCATTACCTTTCTGCAATGGCGCAGAACTATGCCGCTACCGGCGACAAGGAGTGCCGCGAAAGGATGGAGTACATGCTCAGCGAGCTCAAGGAGGTACATGCCGCTCATGCGAAGAACCATCCGGAGTGGGGAGTGGATTACATCGGAGGATTTCCTGGCAGCGACGAGCTCTGGACTTCATTCAAGAAAGGAGAGTTCGGAATCTACTTCGCAGCATGGGCCCCTTTCTATAACCTTCACAAGATGTATGCAGGTCTTCGCGATGCGTGGGTATACTGCGGTTATGAAGACGCAAAGGACATGTTCCTCGCATTCTCCGACTGGGCGATCAACCTGACTTCAGGCCTTACTCAAGAGCAGATGCAGGCCATGATGCGTAATGAGCAGGGAGGTATGAACGAGGTTCTGGCCGATGCATATGCAGTGTCAGGCGATAAGAAATATCTCGATGCAGCACGTCGTTTCTCGCACAACCAGATACTTGATCCGCTCTCGGAAGGTGTTGACTGTCTGGACAATATGCATGCGAATACACAGGTGCCTAAGGCCTTGGGATTTGTCCGTATCGGAGATCTTTCCGGTGACGCAAAGTACCTCAATGCAGGCCGTTTCTTCTGGGAGACAGTGACAGGAACCAGAAGCCTTGCATTCGGAGGAAACAGCCGCAGAGAGCATTTCCCGCCGGCTGATGCATATGTCGATTTCCTTAACGACAACGACGGACCTGAGTCTTGCAACACATACAATATGCTGAAGCTCACCGAGAATCTTTTCCGTCTCAGTCCATCTTCTGCATACGCAGACTATTACGAGCGCGCCCTCTTCAACCATATCCTTTCTACCCAGCATCCTGAGCACGGCGGATATGTATATTTCACAGGTGTGCGTCCCCGTCATTACAGGGTTTATTCAGCTGCAGGCGAGGCAATGTGGTGCTGCGTCGGAACAGGTATGGAGAACCATGGAAAATATGGTCAGTTCATATATACTCATGATGACAATTCATTGTATGTCAACCTTTTCGTAGCGTCAGAGCTTGACTGGAAGGAGCGTCGCATGGTGCTTCGTCAGGAGACAGCGTTCCCGTACGGTGAGACTTCGCGTATCGTTGTAGCGAAGGGCAAGGGTCAGTTTGCTCTGAAGGTGCGTAAGCCTTCATGGGTCGCTGACGGAGAGTTTGCAGTTACCGTGAACGGAAAGGCGGTGTCAGCTCAGGCAGGAGCGGACGGATATGTATCTGTCGACCGCAAGTGGAAGAAGGGTGATGTGGTTGAAGTGGCATTCCCTATGCACACCAGCGTTGTACCGCTTCCTAATGTTCCTCAGTATGTTGCGTTCATGCACGGCCCTATCGTTCTGGGTATGAAGACAGGAACGGAGGACCTTCGTGGAATCATCGCCGACGACAGCCGTTTCGGACAGTATGCAGGCGGAGAGTATCTTCCTGTCGACAAGGCTCCTATGCTTCTTTACGGCGAGGCTGATCTTGCTGACTGCCTCAAGCCTGTTCCCGGTAAGCCGCTTCATTTCACATTCGAGGGTATCGAGGTGCTCAATCCTATCGAGGGTGAGCTCCAGCCTTTCTATACTATCCATGACGCCCGCTACATGATGTACTGGCTCGCGCTTTCGAAGGACGGATATGAGGAATATCTTGCTGAGCTTGCGGCTGAGGAGGCTGCGAAGCTGAAGCTCGAGGGACGTACTGCAGACCATGTCCAGCCAGCCGAGCAGCAGCCTGAGACCGACCATAAGATGCAGTTCGAGAGATCGACTACCGGCAACACCAACAATGTGTTCTTCCGCGAGGCCCAGAACGGCGGATGGTTCAGCTATGAGCTTGCTACTCAGGGCAAGACAGAGCTTTCTCTCTATGTGAAGTACTGGGGAGTCGACGACTGGGGAACACGCAGATTCGACATCATGATCGATGATGAGAAGCTCATCGAGGTAAACAATTCACGCCGCTGGCGTTCGTCTGTCTTCAAGACCGAGGAGTACCGCATCCCGGCTTCGATGCTTGAGGGCAAGGAGTACATCCGCGTCCGTTTCCAGAGCTATCCGGGCACACAGGTGGGTGGACTTTACGAGCTTCGCCTTGTCGAGCCTCAGCCGACTGTAGCTGTGCTTGGAGATTCATATTCGACCTTCCTTGGACATATTCCTGAGGGCAATGCGTGGTGGTATTCGTCACGTCCTCAGGGCCCTAACGATGTGGTGAAGGTCGAGGATACATGGTGGAACCAGTTCTGTTCCATTGCCGGATATGACCTTGTCATGAACGAAAGCTGGAGCGGATCGACAATCTGCAACACAGGCTATGATGCGGTTCCATGCCCTACATGGTCATTCATCGCCCGAATGAAGAACATCGTGGCAGGGGAGGACGATCCTGATCTTATCCTCATCTGTGGCGGTACAAACGACTCATGGGCAAACTCTCCGATCGGCGAGATGAAGTATGCAGACTGGACGTCGGAAGACCTGGCTTCATACCTTCCGGCATGCTGCTATATGCTTGATTATCTTCGCCGCGAGGCTCCTGATGCGGAAATAGTATGTGTCGTTAATTCCGAACTCAAGCCGGAGATCACACAGGGCCAGTTCGACGCATGCGAACATTATGGAGCTCATGCCCTTCTCCTGGAGGACATCGAGAAGATCTGGAACCATCCTAGCGTGGCCGGCATGACAGCTATGGCGGAGCAGGTCGCAGCATTTGTTGAGAAGTTGTAAGGTAGCATCTTTCTGTTTAGGTGTGGAGTGGGGTTAGGTTAGTGGCTGTGATGCGTAATTAGTTGAAAATCAGTTGTGTATACTATGAAAGGTGGGTTGTTTTTGCCCACCTTTCATAGTATAAAGTATTGTTAATCAGGGAGTTCTATTACGCGTTTCTTCCCTATTTGATTGCTTCGATCAGCTGGTCACAGATGCTCTGCATTCCCTTGATTGATGGGTGGCCGTTCTGCTTCTCTATGTCGTAGAGCTCGATGAGCTGGACTCCGTAATGCTTGCAGACCTCGCGGCTCGACTCGTTGATCTCCTCGCGGAGTTCTGAGTTCAGGAGGGAGTAGATCTTTGCGTTCGGATATTTCTTTTGAAGCATGTCGAGAAGGCAAGCATAAGCTGGTCTGAAGTTCTTGCAGTCTTCCTTTGTCCATCCTTCCCACATGTATTCTCCTACAGGCGAACCTGCCCATGCGTCGTTTGTACCGCCGAAGATGAAGATGATGTCAGGGTTGCCAAGCATGTCCACACGCGATGTGAATGACGATTTTGAAGAATCCATCCTTCCGTATCCTGTGTTGCAGATAGTCGTGCCGCCCCATGAGTTGTTCTCCTCAAGCTCGTAGCCCATAGCCTTGATGTAAAGGCTCCACCATGTCTGCTCGACCTCGGTCACGTCGTTCCTGTCGTTCGGATAGAACGGCGCATATCCCTCAGGATTATGTCCGGTAAAAGTCGAATAAGAGTCGCCCAGGATCGAAACCTTCTTCGTCTGAGCCGATGCCGCAGCCGCTATCGCTACCGCCAGCATGAATGTGATGATTTTTTTCATATATGTTTTAGTGTTTTGGTTTTTCGTTTTTTTGGGGGGAGGGTGTTTTTGGCTTTGGGGCCGTTTTGGGGTTTGAGCTTTGGGGTTTGAGCTTTGGGCTTTGGGCTTTGGGCTTTGGTTTTGGGTTTTAGTTTGGTTTTAGTTTGGTTTTAGTTTGGTTTTAGTTTGGTTTTAGTTTGGTTTTAGTTTGGTTTGAGGTTGGTTTGAGGTTGGTTTGAGGTTGGTTTGGGTTGGTTTGGGTTGGTTTGGGTTGGTTTGGGTTGGTTTGGGTTGGTTTGGGTTGGTTTGGGTTGGTTTGGGTTGGTTTGGGTTGGTTTGGGTTGGTTTGGGTTTGGG
>JAFYME010000045.1 GCA_017556765.1 Bacteroidales bacterium | reverse complement strand
TCGAATGACGGGATGTCCGCAAACATCCATACAGCAGCCAGAAGAGCTATCACTCCAAGCACTCCTGCAGTAAAAAGTCCCCAGAACCATCCGACGATCTTCTTCTTTGTAGTATCCTTCATATCAAGATTTTCCTTTAAAATTTTTCACGCACCTTTACCTTAATAAGGTAATAGCCTGAGGGGCTATGGTATAAGATGACAAAAATAGCAACAAAATTTGGAAAATTGCTCTGTTTGTACCTTACTTTGCAGTTTCTTTTTTGAAAAAGAGGAGTTTTAGAGCATGAAGGAAGGAAAAAATCTTGTAATCGTTGAGTCTCCGGCCAAGGCTGGAACCATTCAGAAATTTCTTGGAAACGACTATATCGTAAAGTCAAGTTTCGGACACATACGAGACCTGCACGACAGCGAACTGAGTATTGATGTAAAGGGCGGATTCAAGCCCGAATACGTAATCCCGGCAGACAAGAAGAAGGTCGTATCTGAGCTCAAGAAGGCAGCAAAGGAAGCACATACCGTGTGGCTTGCATCCGATGAGGACCGAGAGGGAGAGGCTATCTCATGGCATCTTTTCGAAACTCTCGACCTTGACGCAGCGAACACCAGAAGAATCGTGTTCCATGAGATTACAAAGAACGCCATCCTCAATGCGATAGAGAATCCGCGCGACATCGACATGAGTCTCGTGAACGCACAGCAGGCACGCCGCGTGCTCGACCGACTCGTGGGATTCGAGCTCTCGCCGGTACTCTGGAGAAAGATCCAGCCGAAGCTCTCCGCCGGACGTGTGCAGTCTGTAGCGCTTCGTCTTGTCGTAGACCGCGAAAGGGAGATCCTCGCATTCAATCATGAGGCATATTATAAGGTAGACGCGCTGTTCCATCCTGAAGGAACACCAGAGAAGACTCTCGTAAAGGCCACTCTCGACAGGAGATTCCCTGACCTGGAATCAGCACGCGAATTCCTTGAAAGACAGATAGGTGCGACATTTACCATCGGTAGCATCGAGAAGAAGGAAGGCACAAGGACACCTGCAGCTCCTTTCACGACTTCGACTCTCCAGCAGGAGGCAGCAAGAAAGCTCAGGCTTTCGGTAAGCCAGACCATGAGCATCGCTCAGAGGCTTTATGAGCACGGACTCATCACATACATGCGTACCGACTCGACAAACCTCTCCACACTCGCGATCAACACCGCAAAGAAGTACATCGGAGAAAACTTCGGAGAGGAATATTCAAAGGTAAGACAGTACAGGACAAAGGCCAAGGGTGCTCAGGAAGCGCACGAAGCCATCCGCCCTACATACATCGAGAACACGACTATCGAGGGCACACCTCAGGAAAAGAAGCTCTACGAACTCATCTGGAAGCGCACAGTAGCCTCACAGATGGCCGACGCACGCATCCTCAGGACCGACATCAAGGTCGCATCCGACAAGGGAGAGGAGAAGTTCAACGTACAGGCGAGCGAGGTTCTTTTCGACGGATTCCTCAAGCTCTATATGGAAAGCACCGACGAGCCGTCACAGGATGACGAGATGGTGATCCTTCCTGAAATGAGCATCGGAGCCAAGATGTTCGAAGAAGGAATAACTGCAGAGTGCAAGTTCACTTCAGCGCCGTCACGCTATTCCGAGGCCACTCTCGTGAAGAAGCTCGAGGAGCTCGGCATCGGACGTCCTTCAACATACGCCCCTACGATTTCCACCCTTACCAAGGGACGCGGATACATCATCAAGGGCGACAAGACCGGAGAGAAACATGCGGTCACAAACCTCTCGCTCAAGAAGGGAGTCATCAAGGCTGCCGCAAAGAACGAAACTGTAGGAGCTGAGAAGGGACGCCTCCTTCCGCAGGACATCGGAATGATCGTAACTGATTATCTTGTAAAAAATTTCGAGACAATCCTCGACTACGGATTCACTGCAAATGTGGAGAAGGATTTCGACCAGATAGCTGAAGGAGAGCTCGTATGGAACGATGTGATCAGCGGATTCTACGGTCCTTTCCACACCAAGGTGCAGGAGACTCTCAGCAACAGGGAGTACAGCCATGTAAGTCGCGACTTGGGCGTCGATCCCAAGGACGGCCAGCCGCTTGTAGCACGCTTCGGACAGTATGGTCCATATGTACAGAAGGGCGACGGAGACAGCAAGCAGTACGCGAGCCTCGCTCCGGGCCAGCTCATCGAGAGCATCACCCTTGAGGAAGCGCTCAAGCTTTTCGAGCTGCCAAGAACAGTCGGCCAGTACGAAGGCATCGACATCATATGCACCAAGGGTCGCTTCGGTCCGTACATCAAGTACGGAGACAGGAACATCTCGCTTCCGCGTGGAACAGATCCGCTCAAGATCGACCTTGAAACATGCGTGAGCCTTATCACGGAGAGCAAGGACAAGAAGAGCGGCGAAGTGCTTGCAGAATATAAGGAAAGCGACATCCAGGTGATAAACGGAGCGTATGGCCCTTACATCAAGCATGCCGGCGCAAACTACAGGATTCCTAAGGGAACCGAGCCGTCAGAGCTTACAGAAGATAAGTGCAAGGAAATCATCGCCAGCTCCGAACCTACAGGACGTAAGAAAAGGCGTAAATAATTTTAAGAAATGAAAATTTTCCGACCCTGATTTTTGACATTTTCAATATTGTCACTAAATTAGCGGTCGGAATTTGTTATAAATTGTAAGAACTATGTCAAACTATCAGATCGACCAGATTGACCAGAAGATTCTTTCGTTCCTCGTGAAGAACGCAAGAATGCCTTTCCTCGAGATAGCGCGCGAGTGCGGAGTCTCGGGAGCTGCCATCCACCAGAGAGTCAAGAGACTGGAAACCAATGGAGTTATCACAGGATCTCGTCTTCTCGTGAAGCCTCAGGCCCTTGGCCTCAACGTATGCGCTTTTGTAAGCGTATCGCTTTCAGAAGCCAACAAGTATCCGGAAGTCATCGAGTCGTTCAAGAAGATCTCCGAGATCGTCGAGTGTCATTTCGTAACCGGAAAGCACGCCCTCCTTATCAAGATCTTCTGTTTTGACCATGATCACCTCATGCAGATCCTCCTGAACACAATCCAGAAGATCCCTTATGTCCAGCAGACTGAGACACAGATCTCACTCGACCAGGCGATCGAGCGTCAGGTATGGGTCAAGGAATATCAGAACACAAGCTTTTCAGCAAGCGTAAAGAAAAGCAGAAAGGATCACAAGGAGTAATCCTGACTTTTGACAGACAATATGGCACGGGCGAGCAGAAGATCGTCCTGAGTCGTGATCTTTATATTAAGCCTCTCACCTACGACGTAGGAGAGGCTTTTTCCGTATTTCTCGACTACCGAAGCGTCATCTGTGAACGACGTGTCGTACGGCATCGCGTATGCCTCCTTAAGAATCTCCGAATGAAATATCTGAGGGGTCTGGGCTCCGTAAAGAACTGAACGGTCTGCCTTTGCGCCAGGCACAGCAACCAGTTCACCTTCCTTATTCTCAAGCACTTTCATCGTATCCACGCAAGGGGTCACAGGTATCAGCGCCGGCACTCCTTCAGCCTTCTCGAACATGTCCCTCACCAATCCTTCCGACAGGAGAGGACGCACTCCGTCATGAACGGCGACCAATGCTCCCTCCGGAACACGATCCAGCGCGTTCCTTACGGAATGAAAGCGTGTGATGCCTCCCGGTACCAGAATCTGCGGACAGACGAAGTTGTTTTCAAGGCAATACTCCCTCCAGTACCCAATGAAATCCTGCGGCAGGACGGTTATCACGGATATACCCGGACATGCATTCAGGAAGACTTCCATGGTCTTCTGAAGTATGGCCTTTCCCTCAAGTTCCAGAAACTGTTTCGGCCTTCCGGCACCCATCCTGGTGCCGCTTCCTGCCGCCATAATGATCACATATTTCTTCCTTTCCATATCCGTAATTTCGATTTGGCAAAAATAATAAGAGTTTCCGAAAATTTATCCTCCGATATTGGGAGATTTTTTGTAATTTTACGCCCTATTTTCAACAACAGGAAAAAAGATACAAAAAATATGGGATTTTCATTTTTGACACAGGAGCTTGCGATCGACCTCGGAACAGCGAATACGGTCATCTTCCAGAACGACCAGATCGTGCTTGACGAGCCAAGTATCGTAGCAATCGACAACAGCACTGGCAAGGCTCTCGCTCTCGGACAGAAGGCGAAGCTCATGCAGGAAAGAGAGAATCCGGGCATCAAGACAATCCGTCCGCTCAAGGATGGTGTCATCGCAGACTTCAACGCTGCGGAGATGATGATCCGTGGATTCATCAAGCAGGTGAACAGCAAACGCAGATCGCTGTTCCAGCCGAACCTCAAGATCGTGGTCGGCATCCCTTCGGGAAGTACCGAAGTGGAGATCCGTGCGGTACGTGACTCTACCGAGCACGCAGGAGGACGCGACGTATATCTGATCTACGAGCCAATGGCATCTGCCCTCGGTATCGGCCTCGATGTGGAGGCACCTAAGGGTAACATGGTCGTTGACATCGGAGGTGGTACTACAGAGATCGCTGTGATCTCGCTCGGCGGTATCGTAGTCCAGGACTCGATCAAGGTTGCCGGTGACGTATTCACAAACGACATCCAGATGTACCTCCGTCAGCAGCACAACATCAAGGTGGGACAGATCACAGCCGAGAAGATCAAGATCGCTATCGGAGCCGTGATCCCTAACCTCGAGGAAGAGCCGGAGCCATACAACATCACAGGTCCTAACCTCATGACAGCTCACCCTGTACATGCAACGATCACCCACCAGGAGATCGCTCACTGCCTTGACAAGTCAGTGGCACGTATCGAGAGCGGTATCATCCACGTACTCGAGCAGACTCCGCCGGAGCTTTACTCTGACATCGTGGAGAACGGTATCCACCTCGCGGGCGGCGGATCCCTCCTCAGAGGTCTTGCAAACCGTCTCACAGAGAAGATCAACATTCCGTTCCATGTAGCGGAGGACCCTCTTAGAGTGGTAGCACGCGGTACCTGCCTCGCGCTCAAGAACACAGAGAACTACACATTCCTCATGAGATAAGGCCTTGCAGAAGAGCAACGTCATATACCATCTGATCATTGCAGCTATCTTCATCCTTTTGGAGGTAGCTGCGTTGAATATGCTCCGCAACAACGGAAGGTTGCAGAACATATGGATCTCGAAATGTACCCATGCGGTAATGGGTACGGTCTGGGGAAGCTCGCAGGAAGTGAAGCAGTATTTCTCGCTCAAGACAAGGAACGCTGCCCTAGCCCAGGACAACCACGACCTGAGAGTGCGTCTTGCAGAGCTTGAGGCCATGATCTCGGACGGAGGCACAGCAGGAAAGTCGGTTCCGTCAGACGGAATAGCCGGCGGATTCAGATACACGCCTGCGACGATCGTCAAGATCAGCAACAACACCCAGCACAACTACATCATCATCGGCAAGGGAAGCGATGACGGGATAACCAAAGGCTCGGGAGTCATAACAGGCAAGGGAGCGATCGGAGTCATCGACGCTGTCAGCGACAACTATTCCTACGCCAGGTCATTCAAGAACCATGAGATGAACATCAGCGCCAGACTCGGAAAGGAAGGTGCTGTAGGTCCTATGAGCTGGGACGGATTCAGCAGCGCGGGAGCGATCCTGAAGGAGATCCCGCATCATGTGGAATTCCAGCCGGGAGACACAGTATACACAAGCGGATACTCCTCGATCTTCCCTGCCGACATTCCTCTCGGAACAGTCGGGGAAGCGAAGATCGTGAACGGAGCGACATACGACATCAAGGTGACCTTGTTCGAGGATTACGGAGCATTGCGTTATGTGACCGTAGTGGACAACCTCGGCAAGGATGAAATAAAGAAACTGGAGGAGGACGAGCGATGAAGACAGGCGGCAATTTCACATTTCTTTACTGTCTGATGCTGCTCTGTCAGATAGTTCTATGCAACTTCTCCCCTTTCGGGCCCTACATCGTCCTCACGATGCTCCCGGCCATGATATTTTGCATGCCGCTGAGTATCAGCATGATATCATGCATGTTCATAGCTTTCGGAAGCGGACTCGCAGTAGACTGGCTGTCTGAAGGACTGATCGGAATCAACGCGGCTTCGCTCGTTCCGGTAGCCCTTGCACGCAAGTCGATCGTGAAGATGTTCTTCGGCGAAGACCTCATCACAAGAGGCGACAGCTTCTCCTTCAACAAGTTCGGAACAGCGAAGGTCTCTGCCGCGCTCATGTCGGCGATAGCGATATTCCTTCTGTTCTACGTGATGCTTGACGGAGCGGGAACACGCCCGATGTGGTTCAACCTCGCCTACTTTGGAGCATCCCTCGTATGCAACTGGCTTCTTGCCCTTCTGGTGACCCATCTCCTCACCCCTGACGACAGAAAATAGGAGGCTCAAGATGAAACTTAACAGGGAGAACAAGCTCATCATAGGCCTTTGTACGGCCGCAGCGATACTCATAGCCAAGCTTTTCAGCATCCAGATCCTTGACGACAAGTACAAGATGGACGCTGAGAACAACTCAATGGTATACTCTACCATCTACCCTACCCGAGGCATCATCCACGACAGAAACGGAGACATCCTGGTCGGAAACAAGGTCGCTTACGACCTTCTCGTCACACCGAAGGAAGTCGAGGAATTCGACACGCTGGCCTTCTGCGAAGTGCTGGACGTGACTCCTGAGTTCGTCCGCGAAAAGATGGATGAGTTCTACAGGAACCGCCGAAGGATCGGATACCAGTCCGTGGTCATGATCAAGCAGCTTCCGCCGGAGACATACATGAAGTTTGCGGAGGTGGCATACAAGTTCCCGGGATTCCGCGGACAGGCTCGAAGCATCCGCGAATATCCGTTCAATGCAGGAGGAAACCTGCTCGGATATGTATCCGAAGTCGATGCTGCATTCCTCGCAAAGCATCCTGACGAGTACAAGTCGGGAGACTATGCCGGAAAGACAGGTATCGAGGCGGCGCGCGAAAACGAGCTCCGCGGAGAGAAGGGATACAACATCTGGCTCAGAAACTCACGCAACAAGATCGAGTCACGATACAAAGACGGAGAGTTCGACAAGGAAGCCGTACCGGGCCATGACATCACGACAACAATCGATGCAGTACTTCAGAATTACGGACAGATGCTCATGGCGAACAAAGTGGGCAGTCTCGTGGCCATAGAACCGTCGACGGGAGAGATCCTGACCATGGTTTCAAGCCCCGGAATCGATGTGGACATGCTTGCCGATATCGGACTTCACTACAAGGACATCTCGACAAACCCATACAAGCCGATGTTCAACCGAGCAGTGCAGGCGTCATACCCTCCTGGATCGGTATTCAAGCTCGTAAACGGCCTCATAGGCCTTCAGGAAGGGGTTGTGACCCCGAACACGATGTATCCATGCAGCATGGGATATCACTTCGGTAAGAGCAAGCTGGGATGCCATGCTCATAAGTCTCCGATCAACATGGAGGAATCGATCATGATGTCCTGCAACGCCTATTACTGCTACATCCTGCGCGACCTTCTCGAAAACCCGAAATACGCGGAGATCGATGAAGCGCTGGACAAATGGAGAGAGTACGTGATGAGTTTCGGATTCGGTCAGAAACTCGGATCGGACTTCCCTTCCGAGCTGGGAGGATTCATCCCCGACTCGAAATACTACAACAGATATTACCGCAAAGGCGGCTGGAAGGCAACTACCGTAATCTCGCTCTCGATCGGACAGGGAGAGATCGGATGCACCCCTCTCCACCTTGCAAACCTTTGCGCGACAGTAGCCAACCGCGGATTCTACTATACTCCTCATATCATCAAGGATTCGGAACATGTGACAATCGACCCTAAGTACAAGGAGAGACATTACACCATGGTCGACACGACACATTTCCACAAGGTCATCGGCGGTATGTACAGGGCCGTGAACAGCGGCTATGGATCGGGAGGTACGGCCAGCGTTGCTGCGGTCGAAGGCCTTGACATCTGCGGAAAGACAGGAACGGCGCAGAATCCGCATGGATCGGACCATTCGGTGTTCATCTGCTTCGCTCCGAGGGACAATCCTAAGATCGCTGTCGCAGCATACGTCGAGAACGGCGGATTCGGAGCCACATGGGCGGCACCTATCGCATCACTCCTGACGGAGAAGTATCTCACAGGAGAGATCAGCGGAAATGAAAGAAAGAACCTTGAAGCCAGGATTCTTCAGGGAAATCTCATGGACAGAGTAAGAGTCAAGAAATAAATCACAGATGAGAAGCGCAGGAGGACAAAACGAAAGAGGACTCGCAAAGAGCATAGACTGGAAACTGGTCATCTGCTACCTGATACTGGTAGTGATCGGCTGGGCGAACATCTATGCTTCGGTACATTCATCCGAACCGGCATCTATCTTCGACTTCGCCAGCCGAAGCGGAAAGCAGTTCGTATGGATCATGACCGCATTGGGCATTGCAGCGATAATCCTTTTCGCTCTCAGCCCGCGAATATACGAAGGCCTTTCGGTACCGATATACCTATTCGTGCTCATGCTGCTGATAGCGGTGATCTTCCTGGGAATCGAGGTGAAGGGATCGCGGTCGTGGTTCGCATTCGGTCCTGTCCGGTTCCAGCCGGCGGAGATATCCAAGATATCCACGTCCCTGCTGCTGGCGACCGTCATGAGCCAGCAAGGCTACAAGATCGGAAGGATCAAGGACTTCATAATCACTGCATTGATCATCCTTGTACCGATGCTGATCATCGTGCTTCAGAGCGAGACCGGATCGGCCCTCGTGTATGTAGGATTCATATTCATGCTGTACAGGGAAGGCCTTACCGGATGGCTCATATTCCTTGTAGGCATGGCCATATTGTCTTTCATCCTGACCCTGACGGCGTCGCCTTTCGTGGCCATTCTGGTCATCTTCGCAGTCGCCTCCCTATGCATATGCCTGTACTCGGGAAGGTTCAGATTCTGGCTCATAGCATGCGTTCCGCTCATAATACTCATGGCGTTCGTACCTTCTATAATGAATGCATGGACAAACAGCATCATCGGTCCGGAAGGCCTTGAAGCACTGGCTGCGGCGGAGGGAGATTTCGCGGCTGCAGGCATTGCGGAGCCATGGACGATGAAGGTGAAGCCTCTGTACATCCTGCTTGGATTCCTTGGCATAGCGACTCCTTTTACCGTCTGGCTCGGATACCGCGAGAGAAGTCTTTTCACCCACCTTTCAGTACTGTCGATGATTGCCGGAATCGTGCTGGTGTTCTCCGCTGACTTCATCTTCAACGACGTGCTTCAGGACCACCAGAGAAAGCGTATCGAGGTACTTCTCGGCATGAAGGAAGACCCCGCTGGAGTCGGATATAATGTAAACCAGTCCAAGATCGCGATCGGATCTGGAGGATTGTTCGGAAAGGGCTACCTCAACGGCACGCAGACCACATACGGATTCGTGCCTGAGCAGAGCACCGACTTCATCTTCTGTACTGTCGGCGAGGAATGGGGATTCGTCGGATCGGCCGGCGTCATCCTCCTGTATGTGTTCCTCATATGCAGGATCATCAGGAACGCCGAACGAAGCCGAGAGGCATTCACCCGCATATACGGCTACTGCGTCGCCTGCTGTATATTCATGCACCTTTTCATTAACATCGGCATGACCATAGGTCTGATGCCTGTGATCGGTATCCCGCTGCCGTTCGTCAGCTATGGAGGTTCATCCCTCTGGGGCTTCACCGCCCTTCTCTTCATCTTCATCGCTCTGGACAGAAACGAAAAGAAGTACTTCTAGAGACTCTTCTGGCTGAAAATCAGCTTCAGCGTTCCTTGACTGCAGGTTTTAGAGCATTCAAGGAACACATCACTTTTATAGAGTATTGGTTTACAGATAGTTACAGAATATAGGCGTGCCTTGACTGTCTCAAATCTTGCAGTCAAGGTACATTTTTTAACGTCTACTGCCATATTTGAAAACAACCCCTCCCACAGCAGAGCTGCGGGCCCCTCCCCCTGCGGCCAGG
>JAFYME010000044.1 GCA_017556765.1 Bacteroidales bacterium | reverse complement strand
GGTTTTTCCTCTTGAAATGGTGTGTCGCTGCACGAAACCTCGGCAGAACGGCAGTATCCCTTTCGCGATACAGGGAATTTTGCGGAAAATGGTGTGTCGCTGCACGGAATCGCAGAAAGAACGCCGCTTCCTGTTCGCGATACAGGGAATTTCGCGGAAAAGGGTGTGTCGCTGCATTGTGCCACTGCTTTTCCTGTATCCGGCTGTCGCGATACAGGTTTTTCTTCTTGAAATGGTGTGTCGCTGCACGGAACCTCTGCACAGAACCTCTGCACAGAACCTCTGCACGAACCCTCTGCACGGAACCGCTGCGCAGAACCGCTGCACGGGCTGAAAGGAAATGTGCGTTTTGCTTTTTGCTGTCGGAGGGAGCGTGTTCGGAATTGTTTTTGAAAAGTGCTCCTTGGATGAACTTGATGAACGGACATATGAGGATAGGGCAGGCGAGCGACGCATCTTTGATACGGGAGGCAGTCCTTGGAAGGCGGGAGGCCTTGAAGGTTATCATGGACAGATATATGTACATGGTGTCTCGAACCGCGTACAGGATCATGTGCGACCGTCCGGACAGTGAGGACATTACCCGGGAGGTGTTCATAATGGTATGGAGGAATGCATCTTCGTATGATGGACGTTACAGCGTGTCCACATGGCTATACGGGATCACCTGCAATTTCTGTCTCAAACGTCTGCGTCGACGTCGGATTATGGAACTTTTCTCCATCCGCCCGTCGGTCTATGAGTTGTCTGCTCCGGCTGCCATGTCCCCTGAGGAGGACTTCATCACGAAAGAGACGTGGGCGATATTCTGCAGGGCTTCGCAGAAACTTTCGCCCAGGCAGAGGGCCGTCTTTACCCTTCTCGACCTTGAAGGACTATCAGCCGAGGAGGTCATATCCATTACCGGAATGACGACGGATGAGGTCAAAGACAATCTCCATATAGCCAGAAAGAAAATCAGGCAAGAACTTGAAAGGTATGGGAAAGTCAGATGAGTATATTGATTTCAAAGCCTATATGCGTTACCTGGGGAAGGTGACTGGGGAGCCGGCTGATCCGGACAGGCTGAGGAATGCTGTATTGGCGAGGGCAGAGGAGCGTACCGAGCTGCAGACTGCTTTGTCGCTGCTGAAGAGCTTGAGCATTGCGGCTGCGATCGTATTGGTTTGTGCGTTGGGAGCCGCTGGCCTGGGGTATGCTTCTGCTGCAGGAGGGGATAAGGCAGGAAGGGATAAAGCAAGGGAGAATGAGGCTCGGGAAGGGCTGTGGAACCGCGCCCGTGTCGAAGACAGAGGGCCGAGGGGAGCGCTGAGACTGTATGAGGCGTATGAACACTCAAAGGAAATCAAGGAGAAATTTTATAGGGAATGCTTATGAAGACAGTTTATCTGCTTGTGGCAATACTTTTGATGATAATTGTAAATTCTTGTACTACATATTATTATGTATACACTGATGTCGCAAAGAATCTGGATGTGAAAAGGAGTGTATATGCATCTTCTGCAGATGGCTCGTCTGTGGATTTTCCGTTTGTGATATCAGGTCGCTGGAGCATATCCAAGCTGCCGGAAGCGTATGAGGTCGACTTTTGTGATGCTGTGGTAAAGATGACTCATGAAGCATCTTCATCAGGAAGAGTCGGAGATGTCTCCTTGGCAGGCAAGGATGGTCTCAATCCTCTTCTTAAGCCGTCAGAGAACCTTGACAAGAGGTTCAGGTGGTTCTATACATACTATGATTACAGTGCTGAATTCGAAGGCTTGAAGGACAGACTCCCGCTTCCGTTCGAAGGCTACCTTACCGACGAGCAGCTGGAACTCTTCTTCAGGGGAGCCAATCCTCCTGAAGGATGGAACGGGGTCGAGATGTACTGTCTGCTTGATGATATAAACCAGAATTTTGCGAAGTGGCATTCGGATGCGACCTATTATGTGATGTGTGGCATCTTTAAACCATATTGTACTAAACAACAGATAGTTGCGTTGTATACATTGAAGTGTCGCTTTATGGAGGGAATGGAGCGAGATATCATGTTTGCAATGAAGCCGGATGAGTTTGAAGACAGACTTGCGGCAGTGCTTCCGGAATCAGGTTTCGGAAACATTTATGAGGATAATTCCGAAGCAATCGATCAGGCGTATGAAAAGGAGACCGAAATCATCGGGTGCTTCGAGACGGCCTTCATGTATACGGTGAATCTGCCTGGAAGGTATGTGGCAGGAAATGCTGTTGATTCCCTGGGTAGCTCTCCTACGTGGAAGGTTGATGCTTATAGACTTATGGCCGGTGACCTAAAGTTGATTGCAACCTCACGACAGGTCAATTTATGGGCGTTTCTGGTCACATTTGCCGCGATTGCGCTTCTGCTTCAGGTCTTCGCTAAAGTCTTTGCGAAAGAGAGCTGATTGTCTTTTATCGTTTATTTTGGCTACCTTTGTGCCAGAATAGGATAACACAGACATGAAAAGATTGTTTTTGATAATTGCTTTACTGCTGCCGATGCTGGCTTCAGCCCAGAATGAAAAGACCCTCATTTCATCAAATGATTCGATACCTTCCATGATCGAGCGTCTGATAGCTCAGAAGGATTCCGCGAAATGGGGAGGATACCAGCCCCGTAAGCTTACGTCTCATATAAATCTCGAGTTCGTGACTTCGGCTAATGCGTATCTTACTGATGGAAACTTCGACGAGGCATCATTCAAGCTTAACCGTGTGAGGCTTGAGATGTACGGAAGACTCAACCAGCATCTTTCGTATCATTTCCGCCAGTCCTTCAACAAGTACAGCAATCCGCATTCGGTGGACAACCTCTCTTCATCTATCGAATATGCAAACATCAAGTGGCACCAGAGCGACTTCTTCGAGCTCGTGGCGGGTAAGCAGTTCGTCGCTTTTGCCGGTTATGAGGGCTATCTGAATGCATTGGAGGTCAGGGAGTTCTGTAATTTCAACGATAATGTGGCTGTATATCAGGCGGGTATCATGGGCGTAATGCATCCGAACGAAAACAATCAGTTCACCCTTCAGGTGACCAATCTCAGAAGCGGAAGCGATGCGGATCTTTATGTGTATGGCCTTCCTGAAGGTGTGGAGCCTGCGAAGATTCCTGTTTTGACTACGGCAAACTGGAACGGATGGTTCGCGGACAAGACCGTGCATCTGATGTATTCGGCTTCTGCCGGTCAGCAGGCGAAGGGAAAGAACATCTACTATCTCATGTGCGGAAACATCTACGAAAAAGGCCCTGTAATCGCTTATCTCGACGTTCTGTACTCTCGCGAAGGTATAGACAGCCAGCAGCGTATTACGACGCTTCAGGGGCAGAATAGGGGCTTTTTGCCTATGACTGCACAGAATACGCAGCATTTCACCGTCATTGCAGACTGCGACTATCAGTTCCATCCTAAGTGGAACGCGTATCTCAAAGGTGCATATGAGACTGCCGGTGTATACGAATCAAACGGTATCTTCGGCAAAGGCCGCTATATCACTTCGTGGAATGCTCAGGCATGCCTGGAGTGGTTCCCGCTTACTCAGGACAAGGGCCTGAAGCTCTTCGCTCACTATGTGTATCACGGCCATCATCTTACAGAAAATGCGCTGAGCCTGAATGCTTATAAGCCTCATACCCAGCGCATTTCCCTTGGTCTTGTATATGTGATGCCAGTCCTTTAGGACCGCCGTCATTGTCATTTCTTAAAGCTTGTCGGAAAATTTCTTCCCATAATTCTGTCCACGATAAGCGCGATGGCTCCGTCGCCGGTCACATTGCATGCCGTACCGAAGCTGTCCATAGCTATGTAGAGCGCGATCATGAGGGCCTGCGCCTCCTGGCCGAATCCCAGCATGGACTGGAGAAGGCCGAGAGAGGCCATTATTGCGCCTCCAGGCACTCCCGGGGCCGCTACCATGGTGATTCCAAGCATGCATATGAATCCGAAGAACATGCCGAAATCATACGGCATTCCCTGCATTATCATCAGCGCGAGGGCGCATGCGACGATCTTCAGCGTGCTTCCGGACATGTGGATGGTCGCGCACAATGGGATCGTAAATCCTGCTACTTCTTCCGATACGCCGTTCTTGCGTGTCTGCTCCAGAGTCACGGGGATTGTCGCAGCTGAGGACTGCGTGCCAAGGGCTGTGAAATAGGCCGGCATCATGGTCCAGAGGAGCTTGAACGGGTTCTTCTTGGCGAAGCCTCCTGCGATCGTGAACTGGAGGATGAGGATGCCGATATGGATGAGGAATATTATGCCTATGATCTTGATGAATACGGTCAGGATCGAGAAGACCTGGCCGACATGTGTCATGTTGAGGAATATGCCGAAGATGTAGAGGGGGAGGAGCGGGATGATGGCTGACTTGATGGTCTTGATGATGACCTGTTCAAAGTCATGGATGGCATCCTTGAGGGTATGACTCTCGAGGGCGGCAAGGCCGAGTCCGAGGGTGAATGCGAGGATCAGAGCTGTCATTACATTCATCAGCGGCGGTATGGTCACGGTAAAGTAAGGCGCGAGTTCGGCGGCTGACGCTACCTCCTGAAGAGCTGCTCCGCTCTGTATCATTCCCGGGAATAAAGTGGCTCCTGTCAGGTATGAAACAATGCCTGCAAATACAGTCGATCCGTATGCGATTCCGACTGTGATCAGGAGCATCTTGCCCGCTGTCTTTCCTATATCCGAGATCGCCGGAGCGACGAGTCCGACGATGATCAGAGGGATGGCGAAGCCGAGGAACTGGCTGAAGATTCCGTTGAATGTGAGGAATATTCTTACCATCCATGCAGGGGCTATGAGTCCGAGGCCGACACCGAGAGCGATCGCTATCAAAATCTTGCCGAGAAGTCCGATTTTAAGCTTTTTCATGTGGTTAACAAAAATGTTAATAATAGGAATAATTTTGTTTTACTATCTGTGTTTCAGCGTTTTATCACGATGGACCTACCAGACCTTGTGTAACTCGTCGTTGTACTCAAATCCGGCCTGTTTCAGGATCGTTTCGACCTCATTTCTGTCGATTTCGAGGTCTTCGCACAGGTCGTCGAGGTTCCCGTAGAAGTCCCTCAACTTAAGATTTATCCAGCTCATGAGCATTGCCGGATCTTTGGGAAAGTATGTCATAATGCTTTTGTTTTATTCAGCAAAGATACGGAAAATACGAAAGAGTTTGATATATTTGTCTCCGATAAAACAGCAGACATATGTACCAGTTTCAGTGTGATTATAACGAAGGAGCGCATCCGCGTATCATGGAGCGCCTGATCGAAACCAATCTTGAACAGACGGTCGGTTACGGCGAGGATCATTATTGCGCTGCGGCGCGGGAAGCTGTCCGCAAGGCTGTCGGCAGGGAGGATGTGGATGTGCATTTTCTTGTCGGCGGAACACAGGCAAACGCGACCGTCATATCTTCGATCCTCCGCCCCTATCAGGGTGTCCTTTGCGCGACGACCGGACATATCAATGTCCATGAGACCGGAGCGATAGAGCATAGCGGACATAAGGTGCTTGCTCTCGAAGCAGAGGACGGATTGCTTTCTGCGGAATCAATCCGCGAGGCTGTGCTGCTGCACTATGCTGAGGACGGTCCGGAACATATGGTCCAGCCGGGAATGGTGTACATCTCCTTCTCGTCTGAGGTAGGCACTATCTATTCGCTGGCTCAGCTAAAGGCCATCAGTGAAGTTTGTCATGAGTATGGACTTCCTCTGTTCATAGACGGCGCCCGCATGGGGTATGGACTTGCTTCGGAAGGGTGCAATGTAACTCTTGCTGATATAGCTGCTCTCGCTGACGTCTTCTATCTTGGAGGTACGAAGCAGGGAGCCCTCTTCGGTGAGGCAGTGGTGATTGTCAATGATTCCTTGAAAAGGGATTTCAGATATTTCATCAAGCAGAACGGGGGAATGCTTGCCAAGGGACGTCTTCTCGGAATCCAGTTCCTTACCCTCTTTGAGGACGGACTCTATTTCCAGCTCTCGGAACATGCTGTTTCACAGGCCATGAGGATACGTGACGCCTTTGAAAGCAAAGGTTTCGGTTTCCTTGTTCAAAGTCCTTCAAATCAGCAGTTTCCTATTTTGGATAATGCTACAATGGAGAGACTCTCGTCAGATTTCCTCTTCTCATTCTGGCAGAAGATAGACGATACTCATACTGCCGTTCGATTCTGTACCAGCTGGGCTACAAAGCCCGAAGCAGTCGATGCCCTCATCGCTGCCATATAATGTTGCCCTCCATCTGGGTTATGGCCAGAGGATGGTGTCAGGCGAGAGAGTGCTGCAGAGGAAGTCGTCATAGGAGATGTAACGTGCTCCCATCGATTTGAGGTGTGGCGTTTCGAGCTGGCAGTCTATGATGCCTCCTCCTTGCGACTGCATGTGCCGGGCAAGGTGGATCATGGCGAGTTTCGACGCGCTCGGCACGAGGGAAAACATGCTGTCTCCGATGAATGCCCTGCCGCATACGAATCCATAAAGTCCTCCGACCAGCTCGTCTCCTTCCCATACCTCGACGCTCTTGGCGTGTCCGTCTTCATTAAGCAGCATCCATGTGTCCAGAAGATCCGGGCCCAGCCATGCGTTGTCTTCCTCGATCCTGTTGTCCGTACATGCGCATCCGGCCAGCACATCAGCGAATGATTCGTTGATCGTGCAATAGTATCTGCGTTTGTTGATCATATTCCTCATCGAATGGGAGACATATATCTCATCTGTATGGATGACGAATCTTTCCTGAGGTGCCCACCATATTATCGGCTCTTGCCTGAAAGCAAAGTAGGGGAATATGCCCATAGGGTAGCACTTGGCAAGCCTTTCTGGCGTAATTTCCCCTCCGACGGCATAAAAACCGTCAGGATTACCGTAGCGTGGGTCGGGAAATGTATCTGTATGGTCTAGCTGGAATATCATGTAGAAGGTCCTTCTCTTTGTTCAGGATGGCATCATTGTTCGGGATGGCATTGCAGCTTGAAGCCGTCTTCAGTCGGAATGACTGTAGCTGTGAAGCCTGCCTTTCGGCCGAAAAGGAGCTCTTTCATAAGGAGCGGAGTAAGGCGTGCATTGAGAACTCTCTCGATCTCACGGGCTCCGTACTCAGGGGAGAATCCTTCCTTGAGAAGCTTCTGATATGCTTCCGGCGTGATCTCCAGCTTGACGTTCCTTGATCCGAGTCTGCCCTCGAGCTTCTTGATCTTGTCGTCAAGTATGAGGCTTGCCATCTTTTCATCCATGTCGTTGAAGACGACAACGGAGCTGAGCCTGTTGATGAATTCCGGAGCAAACACCTTCTTGACTTCCTTAGCCATGGCCTCTCCCGCATTGATCTTCCTCTCGAATCCTACGGATGCCTTATGTGCATAACGGGCTCCTGCGTTTGATGTCATGATAAGGATCACATTCCTGAAATCGACCTTGCGTCCCTTGTTGTCGCTGATGACTGCATAGTCCATCACCTGCAGCAGGAGGTTGTAGATGTCCTCATGCGCCTTTTCGATCTCGTCGAGAAGGAGGACGCAGTATGGGTTCTTGCGTACCGTGTCGGTCAGGATGCCTCCGTCGTCATAGCCTACATAGCCGGCAGGAGAGCCGATGAGTTTTGCGACCGAGTGCTTTTCGGAATACTCGCTCATGTCGAAACGGTGCAGAGGCACATGCATCTGCTGGGCTAAAACCTTGGAAAGCTCAGTCTTTCCGACTCCTGTAGGGCCGACGAAGAGGAAGTTTCCTATGGTCTTGTCGCTGTCGAGAAGGCCTGCTTTGGACATGAGGATGGCCTCTGTGATCTTGCTTATCGCCTGGTCCTGTCCGTAAATCCTTTCCTTCAGATTCTTCTCAAGGGTGAAAAGCTCGTTGTTAGATGCCGATGTGCTGATGTCTTCCTTGCAGATGTCTTTAAGGGCCAGCATTACGATTGTATTGTCAACATCCGTGCATCTTCCGGCTGCACAGTATGCTCCGGCCTGATCAAGGAGGTCTATTGCCTTTTCCGGAAGACAACGGTCCGGCATGTGTCTCATGCTTTTCTCGATCGCAAACCTGCATGCCTCGATAGAATACTTAACACCATGGCTTTCCCTCAGCTGTCTCAGAGTGTTGTTCTTTATTATTTCCAGCGTCTCCTCTGCATCAGGCTCGTTCAGCTCGACTCTGAAGAAGAGACCGAGAGCTCCCGGAGAGAAGTTTTCCACCTTCTTTATATCTTCGTGAGTTGCTGATACAACGCATCTTATCTTACCTGACTTCAAGTATGGGATAAGCAGGCTGAGGATGTCTTTTGAGCCGTCGTCGTTCCTGCTGTTTCCTCCGAGGGAACGCAGTTCGTCGATGTAGATGATCACGTTTCCGTCTGCTGCGATTCCTTCGAGGATATCCTTCATGCGCATCTCCAGATCGCCCCTGTACTGGGCTCCGCCAAGCAGAAGGGATGTGTCCAGCTGCAGCATTCTCATGCCCTGCAGCTTCTTCGGTACCTCTACCTCCCCATCAAGGCCTTCCTCCCATGATGCTTCGTCATGTCTGTCCCAGGCTCTCTCGTCTGTGAGAAGCCTTGCCATTTCTGAAGCTATCGCGGTCTTTCCGACTCCATGGGATCCGACGATAAGTACGTTTGCCTTCCTGTGGCGGCAGAGTATCCTGTACATCTGGCTTATCTCTTCCTTCTTGCCCACGAATGTGCCCATATCGTCCATCTCCCTGAAGTAGCGGCCCCATGACTGCGGAGCGCCGGCTTCTTCGTTTTCCGCAAAGGCGAGAAGCGAGTTCAGGAAATCCGGAATGGTGCATGTCAGGCACGACTCGAGGTAGAATCTCGCGTAAGATTCCTCGAGATGGAAGATCGAGTAGATGACATGGTGGGTCTGCATGGTCTGTGACGCTGCAGAAACCGCAGTCTGGGCCGCTCTTTCGAAAAGCTCATGGAGCTGTGACGAAAACTCAATCGCCAGCTCCTGATCTTCCGGAACCGTGTCCAGTCCGTTTATGTATCCGTATAGCTTTTCCTCGAGTTCTTCTGCTCGTCCGCATCCGCTGAGAGCCTCCCAGAAGTCGCTGTCCTTGAGGAAGCCCGCAAGGAGGTGTTCCGGGGTAAGGAAGTCGTTTCGCTTCTCCGTAGCGATACCGTATGCCTCTACCAAGGCGGTAGTAACGTTTGCTGTCTGATTTATCATTCTGCCTGTATGTCGAATCTTAGCGGAAAGCCTTCGGCCCTCGCCATGTTTACAGCCTTGGCAACCTTGCTTCTGGCTATGTCCAATGCGTATGTGCCCACAGTGGCCTTCTGGTTCACGTGGGTGTTTTCGGCTATGTCTTCTGCCTCTTCGAGAGTCTTCATGAAGACGGTCATCATGACCATTATCACGAACTCGAAAGTCGTGAAGTCGTCGTTCAGGACGATCACGCGGTGCTTTCTGGGCTCTCCGGAAACGGCCCTTACTGTCGTGTTGGCCTTGTTCTGAATCTGTTCCTGCGGCATATTAAGCTATATTATGTTTTTCATGTATCTTCCTGCACCAGTATACCACAGGGGTATCCAGCAGGCAGATTATGAAGTAGATCACGTAGCTGCTCAAGAATATGGATACCAGGGTCTGTGTCTCATATGTGCCATAAAAGGCGAAGACCGTATAAAGGAAAGTGTTCAGGAGCTGGGAAATCATCGTCGATCCGTTGTTCCTTATCCACAGGCCCTTCTTCTCGTCCTTGAAACGCTTTCTGCACCAGTCCCACCATCTGTGGTAAAGCCATACGTCTGTCAGCTGCGAAATGAGGTATACCAGCAGCGAGGCACATACGATGCGAGGTGTGCTGCTGAAGATCGTGTGTATCGATCCGCTGGCCCAGTCGTTTTCGCTCGGGGTATACAGAAGCCACATCTGGGATATGGCTATGAATACAACTGAACATAATGTACTTATCACTACGGCCTTGTTGGCATCCTTGCGACTATGGTTTTCGCTTAATATGTCCGTGATGAGGAATGTGCTGGCAAACAATACGTTGCCCAAGGTCATTTCAACCCCGAATGCACGTACGAGGATCAGTACTTCGATGTTCGCAAGCAAGGTGGCGAGCACATTGAAGGCCAGCAGGCCTCCTTTTCCGAAGAACCGGTAGAAGGCCACCACTCCGCCGTAGATGATGATGAATGAGAGTAATATTAGTATCTCGTTTGGCATGTCTTTGTATATTGAACCTACAAAGATAGGAAATTATTTAATCTCCGTACTTTTCTGCAAGCTCAAGCTTTTCTATACGCGACTTTATCGCCCCCGGATTCCTCATGAACATTACCGCAATGTCATTTACGGATACGCCTTCGCGCCAGAGCCTTTCCAGCTCCTGGTCGTCTTCCTCCTTCCATGGCTTAAGGTAGTTCGGGTACTTGAGACGTGTCGCCTCAAATGTAAGCGATCGGGCCTTGATGAATTCGAGCATGTATGACCTGCGCTTAGGATTGCTTGTTTCATGAAATGCCAGTCCGTCCAGAGGCATGCCTGCAATGTCTTTCAGAGTTTGGGCCGATATGCCGTTTATGGGTTTTCTGGTAAGCGTGGATGTGTTGCCCTCCAGTAAGATCCCGACATGTCTGAAAGCCTCGAACATCAGCTTCTCGATGGTGAGGTAAGCCTCTTGTCTGTAGCCTTCGATGATACGGCTGATTGTGGATTCGAGCTCCGCAATTGTAATGTTTTCTGTGTTCATAATCAGTTTTATTAGGGTTAATGTATAATGTGACTGCCTTATGAACCTTGATACCTTTTCTGCAAAGCTATGTAAAAAATGCGTTCCGAAGTGCCTTTTCAGACGCTGCGGAACGCAGATTTTTCTTTTTTTGAAAGGTTTTGTCTTTTTTTTAATGTTTTCCGACCCATGTGGCCTTGTTCCAAAGTTCTTCAAACGGACCTCTCTTATGATTTCTGAGCCACCAGTGGCAGAAGATGAACTGGATGATGATGAATCCCGCACCCATCAGGAAGCTTGCAGTATGACCGCAATGTCTGAAAAGACCGAAGCCCCAGTTGTAGAAAATCAGACCTCCGATGATCGACTGAGACAGGTAGTTTGTGAGGCTCATCTTTCCGTATGGAGCTATCTTTATGAGCCAGTTTTTCGCGCTTGTCTTGTAGTATGCGAGGGTAACTCCGGACACGATCATGAGCATCATGCAGAAGTTCTTCCACATGTTGAGCATGACCTCGAGGCTGTGGGATACGCATGGTATGCTCTGGGTCGCTTTTGGTGCCATATAGTACGCCGGAACCAGCAGAATGAAGCCCGAAAGTGCGATAACAAAAATGTTCTTCCAGATGACAAGATTGTTTCCTTCGTTGTAGAACAGCCTTTTACGTCCGAGGAGGATTCCGAAGAGGAAAAAGCACACTGTCTGGGTCATTCTGCCGTTTTCAATGGCCCAAAGGAAGTTTACAGGCAGTCCGTAACGTATTCCTGCGGCTGCTACATCTAAGATCGAGCCTCCTCCGGTAGCCTGGTAGAGCGGTCCCCAGCATGCTCCGCTGCCCAGGTCCATAGGCAATGCGGTAGGGTCAATCAGACCCTTGATTATGTATGCGATTTCGACCGGCTGAAGCAGGAGGAACGATGCTACAAACAGTATGATCTTGTCGCTTGCTCTGATGAACGGAATCACGAGAAGTCCGCATACGGCGTAAAGGAAGAGGATGTCGCCGTTGTAGAAGAGCAGGTCAAAGAGACCGAAGAGCATCAGAAGGATCATTCTCCATACGAAGCGTGGGCGGAAGTCGATGCCTTTCTGTGCCTGGTTGTCGTGCTGGATGTAGAAGCTCAGTCCGAAAAGCATGGCGAAGATGGCGTACATCTTGCCCGCAAGGAGGAAGAATGTCGAATCCCATACAGCCTGGTTCATCTTGGCCCAGAATGCGCTTGTCGCTTCCGGGAAGCTGTAGAAATTCATGTGCTCGATGAAATGAATGAGGATGATGCCTCCGATGGCGATTCCTCTGAGGATGTCCGCAACATCGATTCTTGTGTTCGGTTTGCCCGAATGTGTGTATTTATTCATAGTCAGTCAGTTTTTGCGTTGTTGATCATGCAGTCAGTTCCAGCAGCTTTCCGAAGTCGTCTATCAGCCAGTCGGCATTGCTTAGGCTCTCCCTGCTTCCGTTTCCGTAAGTTACTCCGCAGGTCTTCACGCCGGCGTTACGGCCCATGTCGATGTCGAAGACAGTGTCGCCGACCACGATGGCCTCGTCTGCCGGGATACCATGGGCTGCAAGTGTCTTCAGTACCGCCTCGGGGTTAGGTTTTCCCTCCTTCACGTCGTTCGCTCCGAGGATGTATGTGATAGTCGAGGCGAGCCCGAGGTTGTTGATGTACTCGGTCAGTGAGGCGTTGCTGCGGCTGCTCGCTATGGTCAGGATGATTCCGCGTTTCTTCAGCTCCTTCAATGTCTCCATTACATGCGGGTACAGCTCCACGGCTCCTTCAGTATTGAACTCATTGAATATCCTGCGGTATGTCGCCGCATAAAGCTCCCTGTCGACCTCGAGCTCAGGAAACAATACCGGCGGGATCTCCACCAGCCTCAGCCCGATCATCGCCGCGCACTGCTCATCGCTTCGCTCCGGCAGTCCCAGCTCCCTGATCGCCGCCTGCGTCGTCCTTACGATCAGCGCTGTCGTATCGCCGAGTGTTCCGTCAAAGTCCAGAATTGCTATCTTTATCATTTCGTCAGTGTTTTGCTTAATAATGGTTAGTCACGAGCACAAAATCATTAAAAACGTGCTCAAATGCCACGTTTTCCTCCCAAACGAGCACGTTTTCCTCACTTTTGTGCTCGCATCACGCCTGCCCCTCATCTCTCATCTGCAAAGATGGGAAAAATTCATGAGGGAAGTGATGGATTGATCAGATTTTCCTTTTAACTTTGCCTTAGCTCGTGCGGTATACCATGAGCGGCTGTCTTGAATGTATTCCGATATCTTCCACGCTTTCCTTTTAAAGTCCTTTATTATCAGTGTTTTATGGTTTAGCGTGTGTCAAACCTATGTTTTAAAGATGTTGTCTGACACATGATCGTTCAATAATATGCAGAACCTCAATGCATTATAATTTATCGCGTGCTAAACATCCTTGATCATCAGATAATGATCTTCGTTACTGGAAATAATAGGTAAGACAATCTCAAACGAGAAATGTGGAAATTAGTTTCCAAAAGTCAAAAAGAAACCTATTGTGAATTGCTTTCGAAATTTTTATCTTTACAACCGAACTGCACACGCATTGAGCTGAGCTACCCGATACACATCCGCTTCCTCGACATGAAGAAGGGCAGGAACGGCAAGAGGAAGAAACGGTATGCACCGATATACAATAAGTATGTGTACGGATATTTGAAGTCGGATGTGGCACGCAAACTGAACAGGCTGGTGCCTGACATAATGATCAACGCGATCAAGGATACTATTGAATAACACAAAAACATTGAATGATATGGGAAAGAAGAAAGGTCACGCTGATGAGCTGGCCGAGCTGATACTAAAAACAATTAAGGGTTCCGGCATTGGGCTCATACTTGGAATAATAGTTCTTGCGATAATATTCATATTGGGCAACAAGGGAATCATTTAACTAAAAGACTTCATAAAAGGGCAGCTTCGGCTGTCCTTTTTTTGTCTATGGTCTCGTCCTTCATTTGTGAAAAAGTTGTGAATTGCTTTCGAAATTTATATCTTTGACAGACTGATAACAACGAAAATCAGCTATTTATGTATTTTTGTAGGGTTGTGAATTGCTTTCGAAATTTATATCTTTGACAGACTGATAACAACGCTTTCACCCACTATAAGGGCTGTTGGTATGTTGTGAATTGCTTTCGAAATTTATATCTTTGACAGACTGATAACAACCGGCATCATCTCAATCAGCCTGTGCAGACTGTTGTGAATTGCTTTCGAAATTTATATCTTTGACAGACTGATAACAACTGACCAAATGACAATGAAAAAGTCAAACCGTTGTGAATTGCTTTCGAAATTTATATCTTTGACAGACTGATAACAACAACGATGTACATCCCGCAAAAGTTGCCATAGTTGTGAATTGCTTTCGAAATTTATATCTTTGACAGACTGATAACAACAATTGAGAAAGGTAGGGGGAATCCCGGAGGGTTGTGAATTGCTTTCGAAATTTATATCTTTGACAGACTGATAACAACCGAGATGCAAGCTCACCGACCTGAGCGTTTGTTGTGAATTGCTTTCGAAATTTATATCTTTGACAGACTGATAACAACCCATTCTGAGTACAAATCGCAATCTATCGCGTTGTGAATTGCTTTCGAAATTTATATCTTTGACAGACTGATAACAACCTGTTATCGCGAATAACAAGCCCAAGCCGGGTTGTGAATTGCTTTCGAAATTTATATCTTTGACAGACTGATAACAACATTTTTGCATCGAGTTTTGAAACTGTCTTAGTTGTGAATTGCTTTCGAAATTTATATCTTTGACAGACTGATAACAACAGGATATGGGTAATGTGTTGACAGTTAAATGGTTATCATGGGTTGTCAGAATTTAAAAAATCCGGTGTAATACCGGATTTTTTACGTTATAGTAGATGATTTTGTATTTCTATTTTTAGAACAGTTCAAGCTGTGTATATTCAGTTGGCGGTGTCCTCTCTTTCTTTTCTGTAAACAATTCCATTGAACCGAATTGTTTATCGGTTATGGATAGTATGCCAACTTGTCCAAGCGGAGGAAGAAATGATTTGACTCGTTTGATATGTACTTCAGCATTTTCTGCACTAGGGCAGTGTCTCATGTAGATAGAAAATTGGAACATTATGAATCCATCTTGAATCAGCTGCTTTCTGAAGTCAGCAGCAGCCTTCCTCTCCTTCTTTGTGTCCGTAGGAAGGTCAAAGAAAACGAGTACCCACATAATTCTGTATTCGCTGAAGCGATCCATTTATTACATTTCCGGATATGTCAGCCTCCTGCTCTCACCTCTGAAACATTTTACCAACGAAGTTGTAGTCTGTGATACAGCAATCATCAAAGGACTTCTTTTTCCGTTGATAAGTACTTCTATCACAGGAATATTCAATAGCTTGACTTTAACCTTTGCATTAAGTTTTCCAGTCGCATCTTCATCCAGCAATTCCGTCACTAATTTATCCACATATGGTCGATATGGCTCCATTATATCATCTGCAAGACAATATGCATTGTAACGGTTGTGATGATGAATGCCTAATGTGGGCAACAGACCGCTTCCCACTAAGGCTCTGGCAACTACAGCTCTTAAAATAGCATATCCATAGTTCAACAAAGCATTGGGACCTTCTGCATCATGATCTCTTACAAAATACGGATTATCCGGGAAAATGGTCTTCCAATAATATACCGCAGCTCTTGCTTCCATATTGTCTGTATCTCCACTTCGGATAGATTCGGACCATTTGAGCATATTATTGTGCTTTTCACCTGTTACATATTGAAGCACAGCGGCTTGATTGCGGATTTTTGCTTCAATTGTTTGCTGCCAAAGCTGTTTGCGCAAGGGAAGCGAGGAGTCTATCTGGCTCCTGAAACGCTCGTTCTGCACCGTATTTCCAGCCAAAGGTAGCATCAATCCCACTGGCATTCTTTTGGAGTCGCAAGTGATTATCGCACAATTGTTTTCAAGAAGCGCCTCCATCGCACCATGAGTGATGGTAATCTGCTTGTTGTCAAGTATTATGACTCCAAGATCCTCAATCGGTAATGTCCTTACGATTTCTTCATCTGTCGGAAGATCTCCGTCATCACCTTGAGGCATCCGTACCATCAGCTGCTTCATCTTTAAAGAAAGATAAGCCGGATTGCCGAAGTATAATGTACGTTTTATCATAATGAATTACTTCGAGTTGGGCATATGTTCGATTCCTAAATAGGTTATTTGGCCGAGTCTGTTGACTTTGATAGGTACACAGACTTCTTTCTCTAATGTAAACTCGATTTTGTTGAGCTGAGTGTATTCTATTTTGTCAACAATGCTTCTACTTACATAATATGGGAGAGCGTACAAGCGTTTATTAGTAAATGATACTATTTTGAATATTTGATTGACATTTAAATCTGTTACTCCATTTTTGATTTCATCCTCAGTCAGCACATATACCAAGTCATTAGGTGAAAGGAAGAATAGTAATTTTGCATTATTTTCATCAGTTTCCGGTACAGGTGATAACCCCTGTTTCAAACGCTCAATTACTTCGTTCAGTGCTACAGTTCCGAATGTGCGTACACCATTTTCATCAGCATATACGCCAAAATATAAGTTAGTACCTTTGGCAGCCTCAACGAATTTGTCTGCTTTGTTGCCACTTCTGCCAACTGCGAATTTGCTGGCTGCTTCATATATACGAACTTTGTATATCGGCTGGTGTTTTTTCCCTCCGTTGAGATTATACAGGTTTGCATTCATCTTTTCAATGCCATCTGGACTGAATGCAACCTTGGGGTCTCCTTTGTTTTCCTCCAGGTGCTTGAGAAGTATTTTCTGTATACCGGAATCTGTAACCGATGTCTTGATTTTCTTCTCATCAAAACTATCGTCAAGAGCTTTCCTTGTAGCAAAAGTGTCCTCGGTAAAATAATATACCTTTATCTTATTCGGATTGAACTCGGCCCATATGTCTTTATTCTCTCCATCAGTGAAGAACTTCTTGATGCGTTTCTCATCATAACCCATGCTCAGAAGTCTCTTGATTTCTTTCTTTAGTTCTTTATCTACAATGGTATCTACGCATGATAATGCAAGTGAGAGGCGCACCTCCTTGACCTTTCTCAGGTGTACTTTAGCAAATACAGTGTCCTTGTGCAGCGGCTTTCTGATAGCCCACCAGTTCGCATTAGTCTTCTGTGTTGTCATTCCTTTGACAGGAAGACCAGATTTATCAAGGCGAAGATTCCCGTTTTCGTCGTAGTATGATATATATTTATTTGAGGCTTTATTGATGACCCTTAAGTTTTGTTTAAAGCTGACGATTATCTCTTTAAGAATCTTATGCACGTCCTGAGTGAATGTCTCCCAAGGTTTCAGGAATTCTTTTGCAACCTGTCTTTCTTCTCCGTTGATGACAATCTTCTCATAGCGTCTCAGCTTGTGCGAAAGCTGGTGCCTTATTGCCTTGTTCGAAGATTTTGCTGCCTCATTGTTCAAAAGATGGATATGGCTTCTTGTGGCGCAAGCGATTACTATGGCGTCCATTGCATGATGCCTGTGGTCAATTCGCTTTTTACTGAATCCTCTAAGTAGTTCGTCGGGCATGTCAGGGATAGTATGACCTTCAGAATTCTTGCTTGTGAATCTGTCTGTTTTGCAGATCTCGTTGAGGCATATGAATCGTGGAAGGATGATACTGTTCCATACATCATTAAGTCCCCAGTCTTTCTTGAGGCGGGTAGTTATGCTGCCGTTGCAGGCAATAAGATTCTTTGATGTCGCTTCTTCTTCAAATACCCCTGGAGCTATCTCTTCTCGAACGATATTTGACAATAATCCCATGATATATCTACTGATGTAACGTGTGTCATTCATCTGTCGTTCTATGAAGCCGTCAGGTATATCTTCGAGAAGCAGATTACGTAGTTTGGCGCGGTTTCCTGAATAATGTTTCTTCACGAACTCTTCGTAACCTTCTATAGATTGTATGGTCACGGTTCTGCCGCTTGTGCATCTTACAATCTCACCATGATGCTTATTTATGAACTCTTTGCCTAACAACCTGTCCTTGAGTTTGTTTACCTCTGCTTCACATATGACTTTATTTTGGAAAGAGTCATCAAAGTATCGTGACTGCGGAATGATGTGCTCTATTTCATACTCGTGTGTAAACAGTTTAGCCAATGGAATCGGCTGCCCTGTATATGGAGAGCAGTACTTCTGGTCCAGCCAAAGAGCATACTTCAGTATTTCTGCTTTTGTAGGACGTTTTGCTGAGTCAGTTGAGTTTAGCTTATTGATTATATTGTTTATCTCATCATTTCTCTCTCTATCGTTTTGGAGCACGGTTTCCTCATAAATCTTTAATGTGTCCTGTTGCGAAGGAGAGTGTGGTCGCACTCCTTCTATACGTTTGCCATGTATATTGAAATCTGAATTAAAGAACTCTGTAAGCAAAGTCCTGATTCTTTGATTAGTATTTTCGTTTTCTATATTGCGGCGCGTGATACGTTCTCGCTGTTCTTTTGTGCTCTTCAGTTCTCTACCGAGCTCTATGTGGATTTCATCAATACGTCCGGTTTTTATCCAAATGTCTCTAACCGTACGCAGTGTTTCTGTCACAACCTGCTCGACTATCGGGTTTCGCATCGAGTGCTGCTTGAACCCAGCTAAGAAGAAGTCAATATCTTTAGGACAGTGCCATTTTCTTGCCTCTTTACCTTCTGAATGTCTGCCGTATACGACGTAGCATGCAAACCATACAGGAAGGCCTTGGAAATCGTTAATGGAGGTGAAGCCGGCAGCCCTTTGTCTGATGTTGTCCTTAATGCCCGGATCAAACTCCCCGGATAGAATTTTAGCGATTCTATCTGATGTTCTGGAATCAATCGAATCTGGAGCCCAGTATTTACCCAGCCTCATCAGCGATAGAAGTTTCTTGATCGCTTTTTCTGAATATGAACCGTAGTCTTCCTCTTCCATTCTTATGGATTTGATTCTTTCAATAGACTCTTTGCTGAAATGTTTCAACAGTTCGTCGTATATACCTTCAGTTCCGATTTTCGAATCTGAAAATACTGCGTCAATTTCTTCTTTGGTCTTGACCGAATAAAGGAGATGCCAGATTTTAGCCAGGAGATCATCTGTCAGCTTGCCGGATTCTTCTTTCGATAACTTGGCGCAGATTTCATGTCTGGTCTTATTGCAAGGGTATTTCTTGTCTTCTACATAGTTCCATCGCACAGGGAATTTATCTCCGACTTTTTTAAGTCCGAGGAATTTAGATAAGAATGTCGCCTGGTCTATATCTTTTTTGTCGTTAAAGAATTCAAAAAGTTTTTCCCAGTCTTTGATTGTGCAGAGATATTGGTCAGTTACATCTGTATTAGTGCCGTCATTGGAGTAAATCCTAAGGTTGCTGATGAATTGCCATAGTCTGAACTCCTGAAACAGAGGGTGTGACTTTGCGATGCATTTGATCGGCTCGGTCTTCAGCTCTCCGCTCTCTTTGTCAAGATATGTTCTGGTTTCATATGGACAGTTACTGATGAGGTGCTTTTTGCTCTTCAGAGGTCTTTGGTAGAAGATGAGGTCTTCGGCAAGCAGGTATATGAAGCCCTTTCCCAGAATACTGTTCCTATATGCTTCATTATTAGGGTACAATTCATTCAGACACTTTTCATAAAGTGTCTTGTCAGATAGTTCGGGATGAAACTCGCTTTGCTTGCGAATGATTTCCTTAAGCTCGGCGCGGTAGTATTTGCGTTCTATGGTTCTTACTAATTTGCCTATAATCTTAAGGCCAGGATTAGAGAGAACGTTGTCATAAATATACTCTCCGACAGTCTTACATGAACCTTCTATATCCGACTCAGTACGTTTTTTCAGCAGGTTCCAGTCGTCATCTTTGGGCGAGCGTATAGACACCTGGGAAAGTCCGTCTTTGTCTTTCTTGACACTACCGTCCTTTTCGAGTTTGGTGGTAATAATGAATTCCTTTTCTTTCCCGATCCAATCCAATGGCTGCTCTGATGCTCTTCTGTATATCAGTCCGTTGTTCAGCTTGACATTGTACCATGTGGCTTTGCCTTTTTTCTCTCCGCTATCTATGACATCGATGACGGTAAGTTTCATGTACTCCTCTTTTTTGGAAGTGTCAACCACGTCATCTTCTCCACGCAGCTGATAATATCCTCGCTTCTGGTTGAAGTTGAGTAGAATCCATGCAAGCTCTTCTTTAGAGATCTTCTTGGTCAAAGCTTTTTTACGCAAATAGTATAATGTCCAGTCAGAAGGAATTTTCCTGTCGCATAATTCAGGGTGAAATGCCTGGAAGTCATCAAGCATTTCGTTGAATGATGATTGAAATATGAACTCATATTTACCGTTATCCGCTCTTCTCCATTCTATTTTAGGCTCTGTTCCTTTATGAAATTTTCCGAACTCATCAAGAGATGCGGCGTAATGCTCCGGTAGGAATCCCATAACTCTCAAGGTACGGTGCAGGCGTTCACGCCTTAACAGAAAGCGCTCGCGCAGCCTTCTTGTTCCTCTATAACCAGTTCTGTCCTTTGTCTGTGATACACTGTTCCCTTTTTCAAACTCTCCTAATTGATCTGCAGCCATCGGTATTATTCTGCTGCCTGCACCATCTATACCGGTAAGGTATGACGTGTCTTCTATATGCTCTTCATTTACAACAGCCCATCCGATGCTGTTGGTTCCCAAATCCAGTCCAAGTATCTTTTTCATAATGCTATCTGTTGTCCTTACCGTATTTTGCCATTTCTTCTAAAAGTCTCAGGTCATCTTCATCTGCAAGCCTTGCTTCGTATGCCTTTCTTTTTGTGTCGAAACGTTCATATATTTCTTTGACGGCCTCTTCCATCTGTTGGTTGGTGATATGCCCTTTGTTGTCAAGAATTTCTTTACCTTGAAGGGTCAATATCGCATCTACATTTCTTCTCCAGAAATCCAATGTCAGATCCTTACGTTCTTTTACGTGAAGTTCTGCTGTTTCCAGGAATATGGTAGTCAGTCTGTTAAGAGTGTCAATTTCATCCTTGCTGAGATAGTTCTTGGCAATAATTATATCTTGTTTTCTTACAATGGAGCCTTTCCATGATGTCAGCCCCATATTAGGTTTGTCAGCATCAGCTCTATTCAGGACGATTTCAGCCGCTGTCTTATGTGTAACAGCATACAGGAGCTTGTTTTGAGTCTCGGCATAGAACATCTGAGTGGCTTTTTCTTGCGATTCGTAGTCACTGCTGAGCGAGAAAAGTTCCCTGAGCTTTTGATAGAACCTTTTCTCTGAAGCTCTGATGTCGCGGATTCTAGCCAGAAGCTCATCGAAATAGTCGGGTCGTCCATCAGGGTTCTTAAGACGTTCGTCGTCCATTGTGAATCCTTTTATCAGGTATTCCGAAAGATGCTGTGTCGCCCATTGACGAAATTGGACTCCTCTTATGCTGTGCACTCTATAGCCAATTGCAAGAATCATTTCCAAAGAGTAGAATGTTACCTTGTAATTCTTTCCGTCCTCGGCAGTTGTCAAAAAATCTTTGACAACTGAATCAGATTCTAACTCTTTGTCATTTAGTATGTTGGCTATATGTCTGCTGATGGATTGCTTAGAGGTGGCAAAAAGTTCTGCAAGGCTTTTTTGATTAAGCCAGACCTTTCCGTCCTTTGCAAAGAGAGCTACTGATGCCTTTCCGTCGTGCGTCCTATATATGATTATATCTTTCTTTTCGCATTCCATAATAAAGCTCTATAAAATCTTTCAGTAAATTTAATGAGTTTATTGCTTTTCTCAAACTAATGCATAACTTTGCAGAAATTTCGAAGCAATTCACAATAAGGATTATTCCGTTGTGAAAACATTTAAAGTGGGGCCTCCGGGTCTCGCTTTCTGTTTATAATGTGCCTGAGCGCATAGTCATGAATGTATTGTTCCAATTCTGGTGAATCTGAAATCTCGATTTCATCAGCTAGGCCTATGACGAATCTTCCAACTCCGGCCATGTCATGGACAATTGTCTCGAGTGTCCAATGCTCTTTTTGATGTTTCAGATCTTTTTCTGCAAGAGGATATTCCTCAACCAACAGATTCTTCGCCCGAAGACTTAAATGCAGCTTTACTCGGATGTCTGTCTCTCCGTTCATTCGGAAACAATCTGCCTCTACTTTTCTGTGATCATCTTCATTTATCCATGAGTCAGATGTTATTTCTACATTCCCGATACGGGAGACTTTATAGACCCTGTTTTCTCCTTTTTCAAGATCGTATCCCCAGATGTCAATATAATTTGCAGAAAAGGCAAAAGGTTCGATCAGCCGATCGCTAGTATGGTCGGAATTTGCTGATTCGTAATTCCTTAAGATGACAGATTTTTTGTGAAAGATCGCATTGCCAAGAGCTTCCACTTTGATTGACGCCGTTTTGTCGCATATGATTTCGGCTGGTGTGACATATTCGCATAACGCGGCCAGTTTCTTTTGCAGATTTCTCTTGAGAAGATTAGTGTTATCTAGGTTGTGGATTAATGAATTAATTATGTGTGCCTCTTCTTCAGAGAAGTAAATAAGTTTGCTGAAGTCAACTGAACCGCGTGGCATTTTTCCAAGTTTATATACGTTGCTACGCATTTTTTCAACGACAAAGCCACTGGATCTGATAGTGTCGATGTATCTGTAAACTGAACGCGAAGTCGTTTTCAGAGAATGTGCAAAATCTTCGATTGTGGAATTTGTATTTCCGGTCATCATGACCATGAGCCTGAGTAGACGCTCAATCTTTGGCTGATCCATGTCAAAGTGTTTTGCCAAATTTAAGCAATCTGTTCCGTATGAAAAAGTAAATTGATGACTATTTTAAGGAAGATGTTATTTTTGACATAATGTTGTCGTTGATTACGTGCAAACTTCCGGTTATTCACATACAAATTGAAAAAGCAGCCGGTCATTATACTATGACAGACTGCTTTGTAAGGTCTTGACCCAAAGTCGTTTTTGATAAAACAACTCCCGTCCTATTCTGTCGGGAAGAACATGGACTTCGGTTGCTTGCAAACCGGGCAGCGCCAGTCTGCGGGAAGGTTTTCGAATGGAGTACCAGGAGGAATGCCGTTCTTCGGGTCTCCGATGGCCGGATCGTATATCCAGCCGCATTTTGCGCATTTCATTTTCTTCATGACTGTGTTTCGTAAATGGTTGATATTGAATTGTTTAATGTTTGATGGGTGGGTTGAAATGACCACCAATCAAAGGTTAAATCCTTGAAAATGAGTAAGTTGTGCTCCACCCAAACTGACGCCTTACCCTTTCATTTTCGCTGCCAGCAGCCGGGCGATCTCCGCCATGTCGCATTTGTCGGGTGAGAAGGCCTGCGGGAAGGACAGGCCGTCGTGCAGGAGGCGGAAGCCGTGCGTTGTGGCGATGTCGTTGAGGATGCGTACGCTGGCGGCTGCCCATGTATATGAGCCGAATGCGAAGAAGCCGCGGTCCTTGACCATACGTGATGTCACAGCGCGCATGAAGGCCTCGACAGGCGGGAAGACACCTCCGTTATAGGTAGGGGAGCCGACTGCGAGGGTGTTGTACCGGAAAAGGTCGCGGAGCGCTGCAGAGCCGTTTTCCACATTGAGGTTGTGCAGGGCAGTCGGGATGCCAAGCAATGAAAGCTCACGCTCAAGGCTGCGTGCCGCTTCCGCTGTGTTTCCGTACATGGTGCCGTACACGATGCATACCCCAGGTTCGGCCTCGTACCGGCTCAGGCTTTCGTACTGTCCGATGACCTGCTGCGCATGCTCTTCCCATACGGGACCATGCGTGCTGCAAAGCCTCTCGACCGGCAGTGCTCCGATCTTCCTCAAGGCCGTCTGCACAGCTCCGCCGTACTTTCCTATGATGCTCGCATAATACCTGACCATCTCGCTTCTGTACATCTCGAATGCATCCGCCTTGCCGTGGCAGAATCGCTCCGAACTATAGTGGGTACATTCACCGTTCTCTGCAACTTCCTGACAGTCACAGCTTTCGTCGTCTATGCCTTCTTCTTCGACAGATACTCCGTCATGACAGATGCATCCCTCGTCGCATGTACATTTATCCCCGCAGAACGAGTATTCCGTGTCCTTGATTCCATGTTTCAATGCTCCGAATGTGCCGAATGCGTCTCCCGAAAATAAAGTCTTCTCGGCCGGAAGCCAGGTCATCATCGTCTCTGGCCAATGAACCATCGGAGTCATGTGGAAGATCAGCTCGCAGCCTCCCAGACTCAGCTTGTCACCGTCCCTTACGACCAGCACGTCATCCTCGCTCAGCCCGTAATAACCCTTCAGCATAGGCAGGGCCTTGGCATCCGCGACAACCAGAATTCCGGGATATATGTCCAGAATGAGGGAAATCATTGACGAATGGTCGGGTTCCATATGGTTCACGATGAGGTAATCTATGGCCCTTGAACCAATCTCGTCGCGTATCTTTTCGAGATATTCCTTCTCGAAACCCTCGTCGATTGTATCTATCAATGCAATCTTTTTATCTACAATGAGATAGGAATTATAACTTATACCAAAGGGTAAAGGCCAGATTCCTTCAAAAAGAGACTTCTCGCAGTCGTTCACGCCTACATAGCGGATCCTTTCGCTGATCTTGCTCATGACAATTCAATTCTTTTCCTGACCGATAAAGCAACGCTTGTGCCATACTCCATGATTTGCATAATTCTGCATTAAGGGTTAACTTTGAAGAAAATATACAAGAAATGAAGATTGCTGTACCAACAAGAGACGGACGCGTGGACGATCATTTCGGACATTGCGCATATTATACGATTTTCGACATCATCGACGGAAAGGTTGCCGGTTCATCAAAGCTGGCCTCACCAGAGGGATGCGGATGCAAGAGCGGAATTGCGCCGGTGCTCAGACAGATGGGCGTGGCTGTGATGCTGGCAGGAAACATGGGCCAGGGAGCGAAGAATGTCCTCGAGGCGCAGAGGATCGAAGTGATCCGAGGATGCAGCGGAGACGTAGAGGAGCTCGTGAAGGAGTACCTCGCAGGAAACATCAAGGATAACGGGGAGCTTTGCGACCATCACGACTGCCATTAAGCCATGCCTCCAACAGATAATGCATACAAGCTGAGAAACCAGGAGTTTCTTCAGGAATACGCTCAGAAGCCGGGCGTAAAGATAATGTTCAACGGTGTCATGTACCGTGAAATCACAAAGGGACATGGCCCCAAGCCATCCCCTAAGAGTTTCGTGACCGTGTATTATACCGGCAAGCTCATAAACGGAAAGGTCTTCGACCAGACCCAGAAGGGCCGTCCCGCGACATTTCGTCTGAATGAACTCATAACAGGCTGGATAACAGCGCTTCGCGAAATGCCTGTCGGCTCCCGCTGGGAGATTGTCATTCCTTATAATCTGGGTTATGGCTCTCGTCCTGCAGGAGCAATCAAGGCCTTCTCGACCCTTATTTTTGACATCACTCTTCTTGATGTAAGATAATGGCTACTTCTCCGGAATACGCGCAGTTTGTGGAAAACCAGTTCAGAGGACTGGATGGTTTTTCCATGCGCCGTATGTTTGGGGAATATGCCCTGTATCTGCAAGGCCGTGTGCTCGGATTTCTTGCGGATGAACAGATTCTGCTGCAGAACACGCCTACGGCATGCAAGCTTCTTCCGGATGCCGAAATGAGGGAACTCTTTCCCGGCTCCAAACTCTTCATCCTTTTTGCAGACGAGGGCAATGCCCATCTTCTCAAGAGCGTGAGTCAGGCCATGTGGGAGGAACTCCCTTTGCCTAAGCCCCGCAAGTCAAAGAAGAAGGTCACTTCGGAGGGTGTCAGGACAGTACCAGAAAGAGAATCAGGCCATGCCGGGCGTACGGATGGCCCTCGTAAGGGTGACCTCCAGTCTTCAGACCCAGAAATCTCCGGGTTCCTCGATTTTCACCGCAAGGGCAGGTAAGTTTATTTCTGCTGATCGCGGAAATCTTCGATTGTGCTGACGATTTCGTCGACAGAGTCTGTGATCGATAGGAGAAGGTTGTTGTACTTTCCCTTTTCGATCAGGTATTGCATCAGGCGGTATACCGGCATCTCCTCTGTCCAGAATTCCTTGCCGAGGAAGACCATAGGACTGGCGTATCCGAAGCTGAGGTAGTGGTTCTGAACGGCGTCCTGGAAGATCTCCTGCATGGTGCCGGCGCTGCCAGGAGAGTAGATGACTCCTCCTTTGGATATTGTCAGTATGGAGTCTTCGCGGGTGCTGTTGTCGAAGTATTTCGCTATGTGGGTCGCGAACGGAGTCGCAGGCTCATGTCCATAAAGCCATGTCGGCACACCGAGGCTGACGTACTTCGGAGAAGGGAAACGCTCCATCACGCGGAAGGCGGTCTCAAGCCAGAGCCTGTCCTTGTATGACGGAGCGGCTGCGAGCATTTCCAAGGCCTCTTCGACCTCGGAATCAGGTCTTCCCGCCATCCATGCTCCAAGGTGTGTCGCCTCCATAGCTCCCGGGCCTCCACCACTGACCATGAGGCTGCCTCCTTCAGTAAGCTTCTTGCTGACCATCACCACTTTACGATAGCTCTCGTCACATCGTGAAAGTCCGTGTCCGCCCATGATTCCGACAATGCTCCTATCCTCGAATGAACGCAGGAAATCGTCGAGCCCGTCGTTCATCGAATGGTCGTGGAGGATGCGTGCGAGGGTCTCCTTTATGTCTCCGGTCTGTTTTCCAGCTGCCAGATAATGTTCATACACCTTGCTGTCGAAGCAGTCCTTGTATGAGTCCGGATCGCCGAGACGATAGCCTTCATAAAGCGATTTCGCGTTGTACAGGCCGCTTCTGAAAGCCCTGAAAGGCAGTCCGTGAAAGCGTGGGAATACGGAACATGTCTCGTCCATCCTGTCCTTGAGCTCATTGACTCCGAAGCCTCCGAGGAAGAGACAGTCCGAGAATCTGCATTGGCGTGCAGCCTCCATGCAAGGATGGAAGTCCATGCCCTGGAATGCGTAATGTCTCAATGTTCCGCCGGCTTCGAGGGCCTTCCTCAATGCCTCGCAATTGTCGATTTCAGTGTATCTCATATCATTGTTCGAGTTTCATGTCGCCTGCCTTCACCCATCCCGCCTTCTTCATGAGCATATGTATGCCCAGGCTGATCAGTGCCGGAGCAAGGAAATAAAGGCACAATATCTTTATGGTAAGAGGGCCTGCGGCCGCGCCTGCTTCAGTCATGGTCGCGAATGTCGCCAGCGGACCTACAAGACCCGACGTACCCATGCCGGCTCCCAAGGCATTGTTTGTCATCTGGAGCCATACGGTCGATACCGGGCCGAGTATGGCAGAGGTAAGGGTAGGCGCGAGCCATATGACAGGCTTTCTTGCTATGTTTCCGATCTGAAGCATTGATGTGCCTAATCCCTGCGAAAGCAGGCCTCCCATGCCGTTGTCACGGTAGCTGATGACCGCGAATCCGACCATCTGCGCGCAGCATCCGACAGTCGCCGCACCTGCTGCAAGGCCGTCTATTCCGAGCATCACGCATATCGCTACAGAGCTGATAGGCAGCGTCAAGGCACATCCTACCAGAACAGACACTGCAATTCCCATCATGAACGGGCTAAGCATTGTCGCCTTGTTGATCACTTCTCCCAGATAGAGCATGAAATCATTGATAGGGGAGCAACAGTATTTTGCGAAAAGTCCTCCCGCGACAATGGTCACCAGAGGCGTTATGATGATGTCTACCGGGGTCTTGCGTGATACGAGGCCTCCGAGTTCTTCGCCGACGATCACCGCCAGATATGCTCCTACAGGGCCTCCGAACTGGTAGCCCAATGCTCCTGTTATGGCAGATGAAATCATGACCAGAGGGGCGCAGGAAAGGCCGTATGCGATGGCGAGGCCTATGCATGCTCCGACCAGAGGAGACGAGGCTGAAAGAGCTTCAGCAATGAAGTTCAGGAAATCCAGGCCGGGTATCTTTGCAATCTGGCCTATGATAAGGCCGAGGATGAGGGAACAAAAGAGTCCCTGGGCCATATGGCTCAAGGCTTTGACCACATATTTATTGAATAGTCGTCGTAACATCGTCCAAAAGCAATATATCCATGCAAATATACCGAATTTATTTGTATATTAGCTGACTGTAATCACATCTGATGACTTTATGGTAAAGATTTTTTGCGTCAATACGCAGACCAGCAAGACCTTCCCTGAGGGAACCACATTGATGGACATGCTTCCGTCGTTCGAGTTTGAAAGGCCATATCCGATTTTGTGCGCCAAGGTGAACAATGTAAGCCAGGGCTTGAAGTATAGAGCTTTCAACAGCCGCAAGGTGGAGTTCCATGATTATACGTCATATCTTGGCAGAAGCGTGTACTGCAATTCGCTCTGCTTCCTTCTTTGCAAGGCTGCAAAGGATATCTTCCCGGGCTGCCGCGTGATCCTGCGCAGACCTATATCCAAGGGCTATTTCTGCTCCATCGACAAAGGAGACGGCGCTCAGATCAGTCTTGGCGACCTCGGACAGATCAAGGCCCGAATGTCGGAGCTTGTCGAGGCAGACATTCCGTTCCGTCGTCATGAAGTGCTGGTGGAGGAGGCTATCGAGCTGTTCCGCAGCCTGGGTTATGATGACAAGGTCAAGCTTCTGGAGACGTCAGGAGATGTGTATGTGAATTATTATACATTGGATGAGACTCCGGATTATTATTATGATGCATTGCTCTCAAGTACCGGCAACCTGAAGGTATGGGGCCTGGAAATGTATCGTGACGGTCTGCTTCTTAGAGTTCCGAACAGGCATAAGCCGGAGGAACTGGCTCCGTTCGTGGAACAGCCGAAGACATTCGATGTGTTTGCGGAAAATCTGAAGTGGAACAGGATCATGGGTCTTGAGAATGTCGGTGACGTGAATCAGGCATGCCAGAGGGGAGAGGCTTCCGACCTCATCAAGATCGCCGAAGCTCTTCAGGAAAAGAAGATCGTGCAGATCGCCGAGGAGATCGAGAGGCGTGTCAATGATCCTTCAGATCCGGTTCGTCTTGTGCTCATAACAGGTCCGAGCTCAAGCGGAAAGTCTACATTCTGCAAGCGTCTTAGCATCCAGCTGAAGGCATGCGGTATTCGTCCTATCTCATTTTCGACCGACGACTATTTCGTGAACCGTCTGGATACTCCGCGTCTTCCGAACGGAGAGTTTGACTTCGACAATTTCGAGACAGTTGACCATAAATATCTTCAGAGTGACGTTTTGAAACTTCTTGCGGGAGAAACTGTGGATGTGCCTGAGTATAACTTTGTTACAGGTCTTCGTGAGTTCAATGGCAAGAAGCTCAAGCTCGAGCCGGGCTCGATTCTTCTGATTGAGGGAATCCATGCATTGAACCCTCGTCTTACCGATCAGGTCGACGATTCATGCAAATACAGGATCTTCATCAACACGATCACCAGCATCTCTCTGGACGACCACAACTGTATCCCGACAAGCGACAACCGTCTCCTCAGACGCATCGTACGCGATTTCAACAAGGGAGCGTTTACAGCCCGCGAATCGATCATGCATTGGCCGAATGTCCGCCGCTCCGAGGTGCAGTGGATATATCCATATCAGGAAAACGCCGATGTGCTCTTCAACTCCGCATATCTGGTCGAGTTTGCCGTAGTACGTGCCCATGCGGAAAAGATCCTCATGACCGTTCCGAAGAACTGTCCCGAATACAGCGAAGTCCATCGCCTCAAGAAGTTCCTCAGCTACTTCACCCCAGTTTCTGACAAGGACGTCCCTTCAACCTCCCTCTTGAGAAGCTTTATCGGCGGCAGCAGCCTGTAACTGCATAGAGAAACTCTCTGCCCTGTAATGTATTGATAATCAGTGGAATGTGAAAACCGCGTGCAGCCAAAGGGGAGCACGCGGTTTGTTTAATTTACTGATTCCTAGATACTTGCCGGCCAGCAGTGGGCCGCGGGTTATAGGCCAAACTGCTGATCCTAGTCGATGTCCAGAGTGTCGGCGAGCTTTTCGATGTTGAGGCTGCGGGCGGAGGCATCGACAATGTCCTTGTAGATGCCGCCTTTCTTGTAGAGACCGTCAGGATCGCCCGACTGCTCGACGCGGCCGTCCTTGAGGGCGTATATGATGTCGCTGTCGATGATCTGTGAGATGCTGTGGGAGATCACGACGACTGTCCTGTCACGCTTGATGGCGTCGATGCTGGCCTTGATCTGCTCTGTGGCGATCGCGTCAAGGCTGGCTGTAGGCTCGTCGAGGAAGATGATCGGCGGGTTCTTGAGGAAAAGGCGGGCGATCGCTATCCTCTGCTGCTGGCCTCCGGAAAGGAGCTGGGCCTTCGACTGGAATCCGAGTGGAAGCTTCATGACCTGATCGTAGATGTAGGCCTTGCGTGCTGCTTCATGGATTTCTTCGATTGTAGCTTCTGACCTTCCGTATCGGATGTTTTCCTCAATGGTTCCGTCGAAGATGTGGTTCTTCTGGAGGACCATTCCGATGTTCTCGCGGAGGAAGTGGATGTCATAGTCGCGGATGTCGACTCCGTCGAGCTTGATCGAGCCGCAGTCTGGGTCGTAGAAACGCACGAGGAGGTTCAGGATAGTCGACTTGCCGGCACCGGAAAGACCTACGAATGCAGTTATCTTTCCGCTGTTAATGTCCATATTGATGTTGTGCAGAGCCTTGGTTCCGTTTGGATATGTGAAGTCCACTCCGGAGATCTCAAAACGGCCTTCAACCTTCTCAGGACGATATTTTCCTGTATGCTCTACCTGATCGTCTGCATTGAGGATGTCGAAGAATCCTTCCGCATAGATCAGGGCGTCGTTCATCTGGTCGAAGATACGGTGGAGCTGTGTGATAGGAGCAGTCACGTTAGTGAAGAGCATGATGTGGTACATGATCTTACCTATGGTCATTCCCGGGTATTCTATCAGCACGAGATACGCGGTAAGGATGATGATCAGCACGGTTCCGATCTGCCTTATGAAACTTTTCATTCCGTCGTAGTAGAATGAGGTCTTGCGTACAAGCATCTGATTGTCAGAGAATTCTGTCTGAATTTTCCACTGCTTCTCGCTCTCGATCCCTTCTCTGTTGAATGACTTGATCACATTCATGCTGTCGATGATGTTCTTCACTCCGTGGCTCTTCTGCTCCCTGTATGTACGCATGTTCCTGCGCCATCCCTGAAGCCTGCGTGCCTGACGGATGGTGATGAAGATGTAGATCGGTACGATCATCAGGGCTGTGAGTCCTACGTAGACATTTGCGGCGAACATGAGGATAAGGGCCAGGACGGCGCTGGTGAACAGAGGCAAAAGATCGATGAAGAAATTCTGCACTGTCGACGAAAGGCTGCTGACTCCCTGATCGATACGTGTCTGTAGCTTTCCGGTCTCATTGTCCTTGGCCGAGAAGAATCCCATCCTGTAGGTCAGCATGCGGTCTATGACGGCCTGCGAGAGGTCTTTGGACACATTGATTCGCATCTTCTCGCCGAAGAAGTTCTGGGCGAATGTGATGCCGGCTGATAGGATTTCCTTTCCGAGCAGGACGATTGTGATGATGGTAAGGATCCTGGCAGCCTTGGACCATGCGAAACCCTCGGGATTGACCAATGCGTTGATTGCGTCGACTGTCCTGTCGAGCACGATTGCATTGACCTGTGCCATGAGGGAACCGATAAGGGTAAGGATGAGGGTTACGATGACCAGCCAACGGTATGGATATACGTACGGCTTGATTCTTTTAAAAAGTTCGATCAGATTCATAGTCAGATAAAGTTAAGCAGTAAGGAATATGACGAGTCCGCTGATTCCTATATATGAATATACAATGTAAGGGAAAATCTTTCCCGGGATACGTTTGAAAGCCCATGAGCCGAGCATCGTGCCTATGAACACGGCTGCAAGGCAGAAGAGGTAGTTGCGGCCTACGGTCGCTGTAAGGAAGCCGTTGGCTGCACGTACTACGGTCATGACTGAATTTCCAAGCAGGAAATACGTCTGTGCCATAGCGATGTAATGGTTCTTGTCCGGCTCCGACGAAATGAAATACAATACGGCCGGAGGACCCTGCATTCCGAAGAAACCGCCCATGACTCCGCTTACGGTTCCGGCTCCGACCTGGTAGGGAAGTGTGGTCTTGAGCTTTATCTTCTTACTGAAGAATGTGAAGTATAATGTGGTCAGTATCAGTGTGATACCTAAGATTCTGTTAAGGCTCTGATTGTCTATCCGGGTGCTCAGGAAGATGGTTGGAGTCGATATGACGACAAATGTCAGCAGGATCGGAATGAGCCTTTTCCAGGTGATGAACTTCCTCATCCTGATGCATATGAGCGTGGAGGTCGTCATGGCCAGAAGTCCCGAAAGGGTAGTGGCTTCGCCATATGACGGCATCATGAACGGCAGCATGGTCATTATGAAAATTCCGAAACCGAAGCCGGTCGTACGCTGTACGAAACTGGCTCCGATCGTGAGAAGGAATATGTTCATGATATTCTCCATCTAATGCTGCAATTATGCAAATTTAGCTTATTTCGAGGCATTTTGATTGTTTTTTCATCCTTTTCTTTATAATTTTGCTGAACTAAGAATAGGATAAACTTATTATATCATGAAAAAAGCAATTATCGTATTATTGGCTGTATTCGCGCTTTCATCATGCGCAAAGCCTGACAAATGCAAGTGTTCGTTCGAACTGAATACTTCTATCATCGACATCGAGCTCAAGGATCAGATTATCCAGCGTCCTGAAGACATGAACTGCTCGCAGATCAAGGTCGAGGACATTAAGGGTGATGTTGTTTCAGTAGACCTTTCAAAGATCGGTTCTGTAAAGTGTGTCAACTATAACGACTAATACTTGCGCAGCATAGTCAGAATAATATTGGGAGTAATCTTCATGCTCTCATCAATAGCGAAGCTCTCCTCAATGGAGAGCTTCGAACTATATATATTCTCATTTGGCTTCGCGACCTTTGACATTTGTTCATTAGTGGCCAGAGCAGTAGTCATCATGGAGTTTCTTCTGGGCTCATTTCTGGTCTTCAATCTGCTTCATCGGTTCACGAAGTGGATTACAGCGTCCTTCCTGGCCATTTTTTCCATTTTCCTTCTGTGGAGGATGATCGCAGGAGATACGGAATCATGTCATTGCATGGGAGACGTCATAGACATGAATCCGATCCAATCTTTGATAAAGAATGCGGTTCTGGCGATCATGCTGGCTTTCAGCTGGAATACTGACAGCCGCGTTTTCAACCGTCAGAATCTTATTGCTTTTCTGACTGCTGCGGTCACCGCGGCCACCGTCTTTCTTGTATGTCCTCCGGACTTTTATTATAGGAATACATCAGAGTCGAATGACCTTTCTCAAGAAGCCTTCCGCCCTGTTGCAGACAGCCTTGATCTTTCGAAAGGACGTCGTATAATCTGTTTTTACAGCGCTACATGCGAACATTGCAGACATTGCGCTTCAAAGATGGCCGGAATCATAAGAAGACATGATATTCCGCTCGATTCTGTCTCTGTTCTCTTCATGCAGACGCATGCCGCTCAGGACTCTGTAGTAACGGCTTTTTATGCCGAACATGGTGACGGACTTGTGCTTCCATACCATGATCTGCATCCGTTCGACTTTATTCCTCTCACAAACGGTTCCATGCCCCTCGTGACTCTTTTCAAGGATGGAAACCTTGTAAAAGAATACGACTATCTTTCTCTCGACGAAAAGGAACTGGCTTCTTTCTTTAACGAATAGGGTACAGCAGTCTTGCGATCTTCTCCAGCCATTCCTTGTCAGTCTGGTCGAATGTGTCAAGCTCGGCGCTGTCGATGTCGAGAACAGCCACGACTTCCGTATTGCACTCATTGAATACAGGTACAACGATCTCGCTTCGGGAAGCGCTGCTGCATGCTATGTGGCCGGGGAACTGCTCTACATCAGGTACTACGATCGTCTTGGCTTCCTTCCATGCAGTTCCGCATACTCCTCGTCCGAATCGGATCCTGCTGCAGGCAAGCGGGCCTTGGAACGGCCCCAGAACGAGCTCCTGACCGCATACCCTGTAAAATCCGGTCCACCAGAACCCGAAGGTCTGGTGGATCATGGATGATATGTTCGCCATATTGGCGATAATGTCGTTTTCGCCTTCCGCAAGGGCCTTGACCTGTCCGTACAGAACAGCGTACTTTTCCTCCTTGCTTCCGGCCGAAATAATAAGGTTTTCTGCCATGTCGATTACTCAACTATGATAAGTTTTCCGTCTTCCCATCGTCCTTCGATCAGAACCGGAGGACCAAGCGGAAGCATTCCCGGATCGTATGAAATGCTTCTTGTACGTGCTTCGGTTTCGACGGTTATAGTGCGGTCGAATGCCAGGAATTCATCAAGTGATGACTCGAAATCCGGAGCTGAAGTACTTCCTGTAAGTTTCATCGGACGGTACCAGATTGCCCATCTGGAAATCGCATTGAAGAATCTGCCGTCATCTGCAAACTGATTTCTCATGATACTGTTCGGTGTGGCACGACAGAACATGTGCTCCAAGGTATTGGCGCCCTTGTAGATACCCAGACTTTCGCTTGTGACGTATCCGAGATCCTCATTAAGAAGTTCGCTCCAGTACACGTTGGACGATGTTGTGTACGGCCAGTCAAAACCGTTCCATCCGGCAGCTTCTTCCTCCGTCCAGTGTTCGTTGATGTTTCTGCTGACGCCGTACGAATGGTTGTTTCTCAGATTATACCAGATGCTTGTGTTGAAAGAGGTGTATCTGTATCCTCCGTATTCGTCAGCCAGCTTTCCGAATCCGTGACCACCTGCTTCATGGATGGTTGTCCATCTGCATTGCTCGTCGTCGTTGTTACCTAAAGCAGTGTATGCAATAGAGAATGCGTTACCATAATCGCTTCCGTATGTCCATACCATATTGCATGTGCCCGCGTGACAATGTACATTTGTCATCACCATTATCAAGGATTGGTTTGCTCTTATACTTACTTCCTGCTCATCATTGCATTCAGTGCCTCCTTTTCCGCCTTTTGCTCTCAGAGCCTGCATCGCGTATTCAAGAGCCGCGTCATTGTCTCCAGTGATAGTGGTCGCTCCCGGAGTGAATTGTGTGCTGAATACAGTCGAGGCTGAGCCGTTTACAGCGCCGTTCTGTGCGCCCCAACTGTCGAAATATGGCTCTGCATCGTGGTTTTCATCAGATACTGCATTGATGTAGTATACATTGAAATATTGCTTTAATGACCTGTAAGGCTCAACGCTGAAGAAGTCTTCATAAGCCTTAAGCATCACTCTCTCGTAGTTTCCTCCCTTGCCGAACTGGTCAGCGGCGAATCCGTCACCCATGATGATGATGTCCGTTCCGTTTCCGACAGTCGCTTCCTGCAGAACCTGTACTCCGTCTTCAGGATTGTCAAATCCGTCAATATTGCTTACCTGCTTCTCAGTCCATGAGGTACATGTTATCGAATGGAGACGTCCTCCATGCAATGTCGTGTTCTTTGACAATGCCTTGTCACAATAATAATATCTTCCGTCCTCCATCCTCACGGTCACTCTCAATGTACCGCCATTTTGAAGATTTACAGGGTAATTTGACATCATCATGTAGGCTGTGATGTCAGATGTTGCTGTAAAGTCTTCCAAGGTCAGCTTGATCTTGCTGGATGTTGTGTTGTTTGATGAATGGTTGCCGGTCCACCATGAGTCCAGCCTGTTATGGATGCTGAAGCATGATGAAGTTCCGCCTGCCGGAGCAGAATATGATAATTCGATTTCAGCAGGAACTGCAGCGGGAAGGCCTTTCAGGTTGAATTTCATGCATGATGATTCCTCAAGGTCTTCTCCTGACAGGTTTATGTTTTCTTTGTTGAAGGTGGCGTATTGATTCATGTCGCCGCATACCAATCTTAAAGTGTGATAAGCCTTCAGGTGATCCATGTTTCCGTTTCCGTACTGCGTCTGACCATTGTAGGAGAATGCCAGATAGTCGCCTTCTCCCTGAATCTTGTCTCCAGGGAAGTATATGGTCCATGAATTGGTGGACAAGTTTTCCGGACGGTATCCGCTCGGGAATTCCGTACATTCGAAAACACCTCTTGACGTGCCGTTGCCTTCAACAAGTTTGAATTCGTATACGTAATCTTTACTGCCTGGAATTCCATTCGCTATTATTATGTCATCCGTTTCCCAGAGCGTTTTTATTGCGGTTCTGCCTGACATATCGGTTTCCTGATGGCTCAGACGTGTGTCTGTGTCATCTCCCGGAAGTCCGATATATAGCCTCGCAGGTTCTGCGGATTCTGTCAGGATAGGTGTCTCAGCCGGTTCAATGCTTTCGGTACATCCTGCAACAATGATGGCCGCGCACAATCCCAGTACCTTGAATAATCGTTTCATATCATGCTGTTTTAAAGGTCTTCGCCAGGTTCGATATAAGGACTGTTCGGGTCGCTTCCAGTAAGAATGGTCTGTTCTGTGAGGATTTCAACTACCTCGATGTTGGGGGAAATATATGTTTCTGTCATGGTTCTAGAATGTTATCCGCAGTGGAAGTATCTGTAAACGAGCTTGAGCATCTGGTCCTGGTCGTCGCCGATGTCCTGACGCAGGGTTCTGTCCTGATATGAGCGGAGCTTCTTTATGATGCCGTCTATCATTGCCGGGCTGAACACTCCATGCTTTTCGAACACCGCCCTCTGTTTTTCAAGGCAATCGGCAGAAGCCTCGCAGCTGTCAGGAAGCTGTGCGAGATCCTTGAGCTTGTCTTCGTTTTCCTTCTGGTGGATGTTTACGTTTACATATGTCTTTTCTGCGACTTCGAGCGCGTTCTCCATCTCGAAACCATGCCTGCAGGCCACTGCAAGGCCGGCTATGAGCTGATAGAGGTCTGCAGATCCGTCCGGCGAACGCATCTCGACTGTCTGCTTCTGAGTCGTGTCATAGTCGCTTGCCGCCTCGAGAGGATTTGCTATCCTGCACATGTCGCTCTTGGCCGCCCATCCGAGAGGAACGCGTACCAGAACCGAACGGTTTCTGTCACCCCAGCATACGTTTGTAGGAGCCTCCTGATGAGGTACGAGACGGAAATATGATGTAGGGTTTGTGTTTCCGAAGGCTGTGATCGACGGCGCAAGCTCCATCATTCCTGCGATAGCCTTGCGTGCAGTGGCAGAAAGCACTCCGTTTTCGAGCATCTGGTTCTGACCGTCTTTCACTATGCGCATATGTACATGAAGTCCAGATCCTGCCTTTCCGGCTGTGATCTTAGGGGCGAATGTTACGTCATATCCATACTGGCAGGCGAGGTTTCTGATGATCCATTTTGCAATCATCAGCTGGTCTGCTGCGTCTTCTGCATTCACAGGAAGGAACTCGATCTCGTTCTGCTCGTATACGAACTCCTGGATGGTGAAGTTTCCTACCTCGGAATGTCCATATTTGATCTGGCCTCCGGCCTGTGCTATATAAGCCATGCACTGGGTGCGGAATTCGTTGAACTTTGCGTACGGAGCCGACTCGTGGTAACCTTTCTGGTCTGTAGCAGGGTAGAGGCCAGAGTCAGGAGCGATGACGTAGTATTCCAGCTCTCCCATGGCCTGGAATTCCATTCCGGTCACATCCTTGAAAGCCTTGCATGCCTTCTTCAGCGTATGCTCCGGAGAGCTTTCAAGCGGCTCGCCGTCCTTGTTGAAATATGAGCAGAGCATCGAAAGGGTAGGGAGCTCCGCAAACGGGTCGATGAATGCAGTACAGAATCTCGGAAGCACATAGAGGTCGCTGCTTCCAGCCTCGATGAACGAGAAGAGGCTCGATCCGTCAACGCGCTCTCCGCATGTGAGGATAGCGTCAAGATATGCTTCGTTGTTGATCACGAAGTTGAGGGTCTTGAGCCTTCCGTCTCCCGCAGGATACATGAAGTTCACCATTCTTACTCCGTTTTCCTTGATGTAACGTACGATGTCTGCCTTTGTGAATTCCTTGGCAGGCTTTCCGAGATAAGCCACCAGCTTGTTCGGATTCATCTCTAACTCTTTGTTCATATATAAAAAGATAACTTTACATGATCTGTTAAAACCATGTAAAGTTATCAAATTTAATTTAAAGTATGTCCTACTTCACTACGAAATCGATGCTCTTGAGATCTTTTTCAAGTGATGATGTTCCGTAGAGGATCTGATATCTGCCTGTACGTGTAGAGAGCTCGTCGATAGATGGGTCATAGTACTGGAATGACTCGCCGTCGAGAACGATCTCAACCTTGCCCTTCTCACCAGCCTTGAGGTTGATCTTCTGGAAGCCCTTGAGAGACTTGATAGGAGCCTCAGCATAGTCGAGGGCCTTTACATAAACCTGGATGGTCTCTGTTCCTTCGCGGTCGCCTGTGTTCTCAACTGGAACAGTGATCTTTACAGAACCGTCAGTCTTCATAGACTTCTTTGAGATCTTGCCCTTACCTACCTCGAATGTAGTGTATGAGAGACCGTAACCGAATGCGTACTGAGGAACGCCGCGGAAGTAACGGTATGTTCTGTTCTCCATGCTGTAGTCAAGGAAATCAGGAAGATCCTTTGTAGACTCATAGAATGTCACAGGGAGCTTACCGCCTGGGTTGTAGTCGCCGAAGATTACCTCAGCAAGAGCCTGTGAACCACCCTGACCAGGATACCATGCCTGGAGGAGAGCGTCGTACTGACCCTTCACGCTTCCGAATGCGATTGCAGAACCTGAGCAGTTTACAACAACTACCGGCTTGCCTGTAGCCTTCATTGCGCGGATAAGGCGCTGCTGTACCTCAGGAAGCTCGATGTCAGCCTTGTCGCCGCCTTCTCCCTCGAGCTGTGCAGAGATACCGCCGATGACGATGATCACGTCAGCATCAGCTACGTCCTTTGCAACCTCGTCGAACTCGATGAGTCTGCGCTCGCAGATGTCTGCGCTGAGCATTGCGAAGTTACCTGCACCTCTCTTGTACTCGATAACGATGTCGTAAGTCTCACCCTTGACAACATTGAAAGACTTGTACTCTGCGCCTCTTCTGAATCCGAATCCGCGACGCATTCCGCCCTTAGCCTCTTCGTGAACCTCACCGTTGATCTTGAGAACGTAACCGTTGTCTGAAGAAAGAGCATACTTCATCTCGCCTGTGAAAGGAGCGACGAACTTACCGCTTGCTCTTACAGAGATCTTGTCTGTGCTGATGCCTTCTGCAAAGCCCCATGCACCGAATGTAGAGAAGTTGAGGGCCTTGTCGTAGTAACCTGTAACGTCAGGAGTACCCTCGAGGTCGTTGTTGTTGTAGAACTCAACGTAGATACCCTTACCGTCATTGAAATCCTTCATGTAAGAGATTGTCTGGTATCCTTCTGTAAGAGGACATGCCTGGTTGTAGTAAACCTCTGTGCCAGGGACTGCCTTCTTGATACCGTCGAGGAGAGTGAAAGTGTGCTCCTGAGTAGGAGTACCGCCGTAGTTACCGTTAAGGAGAGCTGCGTCGTTTGCGTTAGGACCTACGACAGCGATCTTCTTGAGGTTCTTTGCGAGAGGGAGAATGCCGTTGTTGTGGAGGAGAGTCATTGACTCACGTGCAGCCTGGATTGCAGTCTGGTGGTTCTTCTCGCTGCTGATTACCTCAGGGCCGAGATCCTTCCAAGGAATCATGTCTGCAGGGTCGAACATACCGAGCTCGAATCGGCCGTAGAGGGTTCTGCGGAGGTGTCCGTCGAGAACTTCCTCGTCGATCATACCCTTCTCGAGAGCCTCCTCGAGAACCATGAATACCTTACCGCACTCAAGGTCAGTACCGTTGAGGACTGCGTCTACCGATGCCTCAAGCGGACCTGCATGAGTCTCGTGCTGACCCTTGTTATAGAAGTTGTTGATAGCGTCGCAGTCTGTGAGGACGATACCGTCGTAACCCCACTTGCGGCGGAGGATGTCAACGAGAAGACGGTCGCTTGTACAGCAAGGCTCGCCCTCGTAACGGTTGTATGCGCACATCACCTCACGTACATTACCCTTCTGAACGAGGGCCTTGAATGCAGGGAGGTATGTCTCCCAGAGGTCACGCATCGAAACAGATGCATCATAAGTATGACGGAGTGGCTCCGGACCGCTGTGTACGGCATAATGCTTTGCGCATGCGTGTGTCTTGAAGTACTTGTCGTCGTTACCCTGCATACCGAGTACGTTCTGTACTCCGAGAACTGCGTTCATGTAAGGGTCCTCACCGTAAGTCTCCTGACCGCGTCCCCATCTTGGGTCACGGAAGATGTTCACGTTAGGACACCAGAATGTGAGCTCAGGGTTGCCAGGATAATAGATCACGCCCATAGGCACATTGTAAACGCGCTCTGAACGGTTCCAGTTTGCTCTTGCCTCGTCTGATACCTCTGAGAATACGTCGTATACCAGCTCGGAGTTGAATGCTGCGGCCATACCGATAGGCTGAGGATACACTGTGTAGTCGCTCTGACGGACACCGTGGCAAGCCTCGCTCCACCAGTTGTATGACTCGATTCCGAGACGGTCAACAGAAACCGACTTGTTCATCATCAGACCGACCTTCTCCTGTGGAGTAAGGAGGGAGATGAGGTTTTCAGTACGCTCTGCATATGAAAGGGTATGGTCTCTGTAAGGATAGTTTCTTTCGAGGTCATTACCTCCCTCAGTGTGCTTCACGTCAGCCTTCACTTCAAGAGAGGCGAGTGTGTTTCCGTCCTTGTCAACGAGCTCGACACGGCGGTTGCTCTTTCCGTTCTCCTCCTTTGGAGAGAAGGAAATCATGACTTCAGCCTTCTGGCCAGGCTCTACGACAACGTCGTCATAGAATGCCCTGATGCACTTGCAGCTTGGAATGTCTCTGTCGATCTTGACAGCTTCCTTTGATGTGTTTGTGAATGTGAAGGTATGGCTTACGGTACCTTCAGCGGCCTCGATTGTGCCGAAATCCCATTCGTATGCATCGAATACGACAGGACTTTTCCTGTTCTGCGCGTCACTGGCAGCAATGATGCCCAGCGCACAGAAAAGTGTAAGGATGATTTTTTTCATTAGTTGTTTATTTTAGTGTTTTAAAGTTTCACTACAAAACCGAGAGACTTGAGGTCCTTGTCAAGAGATGAAGTACCGTAGAGGATCTCATATCTGCCCGGACGTGTCGAAAGCTCGTCGATAGAAGGATCGTAGTACTCGAAAGACTCTCCGTCAAGAACGATCTCGGCCTTTGTCTTTTCGCCTGGCTTGAGGCTTACCTTTGCAAATCCCTTGAGAGATTTGATCGGAGCTTCTGCGTAGTCAAGAGCCTTCACATATACCTGGATTGTCTCTGTTCCTTCACGGTCTCCTGTGTTCTGAACAGGTACGGTGACTTTTACGGAACCGTCAGCCTTCATCGACTTCTTTGAGAGCTTGCCCTTGCCGACCTCGAAAGTTGTGTACGAGAGGCCATAGCCGAATGCATACTGAGGAACACCGCGGAAATAACGGTATGTCCTGTTCTCCATGCTGTAGTCGAGGAAGTCCGGTAGATCGTCGTTTGATGCGTAGAATGTGACAGGGAGCTTTCCACCAGGGTTGTGGTCGCCGAAGATTACCTCGGCAAGAGCCTGCGAACCACCCTGACCTGGGTACCATGCCTGGATGAGGGCGTCATACTGCCCCTCGAGACATCCGAATGCCATTGCCGAACCTGAACAGTTAACCACTACGACAGGCTTGCCTGTAGCGTGCATAGCTCGGATAAGGTCTCTCTGTACCTCAGGAAGCTCGATTGTGGCCTTGTCGCCGCCTTCGCCTTCCATCTGAGCCGAGATACCTCCGATCACGATGATCACGTCAGCGTCCGCAACATCCTTTGCAACTGTCTCATATTCAACCGGCTTACGCTCGCAGATGTCAGCCTTGAATGTGGCGAAATGGTCTGTGCCTCTCTTGTACTCGATCATGACGTCGTATGTCTGACCTTCTACAACATTGAAGCTCTTGTACTGGACTCCGCCTCTTCTTCCACGGCCGCCGCCAGCTGCAGCTTCCTCGATTGTCTCACCGTTGATCTTCAGGAGATAGCCGTTGTCAGTGTTGATGTTGTATTTCATCTCACCTGTGAAAGTGGCAGTGTACTTTCCTGTCACACGGATCGAAAGGTCTTCTGTGTTCACTCCGTCAGCGAAGCCGTATGCTCCGAATGTGGAGAAGTTCAGCGCGTCGTAGTATCCTGTCACATCAGGGTTGCCTTCGAGGTTCTTGTTGTTGTAGAACTCTACGTATACGCCCTTTCCGTCGTTGAATTCGTGGAGGTGGGTGATTGTCACGATGTTGTCGTTGAGAGGACATACAGGGTTGTAGTATACTTCTGTTCCAGGAACGGCCTTTCTGATGCCGTCCAGAAGTGATGCTGTATGCTCAGGGGTAGGGGAGCCTGCGTAATTTCCGTCGAGAAGCGCTGTGTCGTGCGCGTTAGGACCAACGACGGCAATCTTCTTGAGGTTCTTTGCGAGAGGGAGGATACCACCCTTGTTCTCAAGGAGTACCATTGACTCTCTTGCGGCCTGCACTGCGAGCTGGTGGTGCTCTTCGCTGCTGATCACATCAGGAGTAAGTCCTGCCCATGGAAGCATTTCCGCAGGATCGAACATACCGAGCTCGAAACGGCCGTAGAGGGTTCTGCGGAGGTGATCGTCGAGCACATCTTCCTTGATGAGGCCTTTCTCAAGACCTTCCTGGAGGATCTGGAACACTCTTCCGCACTCGAGGTCTGTACCGTTGAGGACAGCGTCTACCGATGCTTCAAGCGGACCTGCATGAGTCTCGTGCTGGCCCTTTCTGTAGAAGTTGTTGATCGCGTCGCAGTCTGTGAGGACTATGCCGTCGAAGCCCCATTTGCGGCGGAGGATATCCACGAGAAGACGGTCGCTTGTACAGCATGGAACGCCCTCATAACGGTTGTATGCGCACATGACCTCGCGTACATTTCCCTTCTGGACGAGGGCCTTGAAGGCAGGAAGGTATGTCTCCCAGAGGTCACGCATCGATACCGACGCGTTGTATGTGTGTCTCAATGGCTCCGGACCGCTGTGTACCGCATAGTGCTTTGCACATGCATGGGTCTTGAAATACTTGTCGTCATTTCCCTGCATTCCGAGTACGTTCTGTACTCCAAGGATGGAATTCAGGTATGGGTCCTCGCCGTATGACTCCTGGCCGCGTCCCCATCTTGGGTCACGTACGATGTTTACGTTCGGACACCAGAATGTGAGCTCAGGGTTGCCTGGGTAGTTGATCGCTCCCATAGCGACGTTGAACTCCCTTTCGGATCTGTTCCAGTTTGCACGGGCCTCGTCAGAAACCTGCGCGAACACATTGTAGATCATTTCCGGATTGAAGGCTGCCGCCATTCCGATAGGCTGGGGGTACACTGTATAACCGGCCTTCACGACGCCGTGACATGCCTCGCTCCACCAGTTGTATGACGGGATTCCGAGTCTGTCGACGGATATGGCCTTGTTCATCATAAGGCCGACCTTCTCTTCAGGGGTAAGGATTGAAATCAGACTTTCGACACGCTCTTCAAAAGATAATGACGTGTCTCTGAACTTGTTTTCCTGTGCTTCGGAAGTAATGCATAATGCGATCAGAAGCAGTACGGAGGTGAAAAAATGTTTCATTATGATTAAATGTAGGTTATCAGTTTTTTACATATTAAATGTAAAGGTAACAATTTACCCGGATTCTGCATGTCTAAGTAACCGAGTTTACACAAATTGTGTCAATTTTGATATACTCTGAATTGTATTTAAAACCATTTGTAACAAATGAGAAACATATAGTCTATCGTATTGTCTAATTTTGCATTGTCGAAAATTTGTCCTTATGAGAAAGTCCAGATACATAATTGCAATTGCAGCGCTTTTCACTCTCGGAATTTTGAGTGCAGAAGCCATTGATCATCCCGGCGCTACGCTTCCTGTGGCTTCGCCGGAGCGTCTTTCATTGGTTTCGGCTGGAAAGCCTCTGCCGATAGTGGTTTCATCCAATGATAATCCGGCTGTCCTTCATGCAGCAAAGAATCTTCAGAAAGACTTCGAGAGAGTCACCGGAATTCTTCCTTTCATGGGTGACAATACACAGGCGGAGACCGCAATCATTATAGGAACATTGGATTCGCCTCTTATCAAAGAGATGGTGAGCAAGGGTAGGATCGACGCCGGGCAGCTTGTCGGCCTTACTGAGAAATATATGATAACTACAGTCACTGATCCTGCTGACGGAATAAATGAAGCTCTTGTCATTACAGGAAGTGACCGACGTGGTGTTGTGTATGGTATATATGAGATCTCCGAGCAGATAGGAGTCTCACCTTGGTACGACTGGGCAGACGTCCCTGTAGCAAGGCAGCAGAATCTGTCAATCGCCCGCGGTACTTACACGGCAGGAGAGCCTGCCGTGAGGTACAGGGGAATCTTCCTCAATGATGAGGCTCCATGCCTTACCGGTTGGGTTAAGAATACCTATGGGACAGATTACGGCGACCATAATTTTTACGCGAGAGTCTTTGAGCTCATTCTTCGTCTGAGAGGAAATTTCCTCTGGCCGGCTATGTGGAGCTGGGCATTTTATGCGGACGATCCTGAAAACAGCCGCGTAGCGGATGAGATGGGCGTCATCATGGGTACGTCCCACCATGAGCCTATGGCGCGTAACCATCAGGAATGGGCCCGCAAGAGGGGAGAGTACGGAGCATGGAACTATGCGACAAACAAGAAGGTCATCGATAAATTCTTCACTGAAGGTATCGAAAGAGCCAAGGATACAGAAGACCTTATCACAATAGGTATGCGAGGCGACGGAGACGAGGCCATGAGCGCCGAGGCTGACGTTGCATTGCTCGAGAAGGTGATCGACAATCAGAGAAAGATCATCCGCAAGGTGACAAAGAAGCCGGCAGACCAGACTCCTCAGGTATGGGCTCTCTACAAGGAGGTTCAGGATTATTATGATGCAGGACTTCGCGTGCCTGACGATGTTACAATCCTTCTTTCTGACGACAACTGGGGAGACGTAAGACGTCTTCCGAATGCAGAGGAACTCAAGCGCAAAGGCGGCTGGGGAATGTATTACCATGTGGATTATGTGGGAGCGCCGCGTAACTCCAAGTGGTTGAACGTCACCCCTGTACAGAATCTTTGGGAGCAGATGCAACTTACATATTCATATGGCGTCGACCGTCTCTGGGTGTTGAACGTGGGAGACCTCAAGCCTATGGAATATCCTATCACCCTCTTCCTTGACATCGCATGGAATCCTGAACGATTCAATGCTGAGAACCTCAAGGATCATACTGTAGACTTCTGCCGCCAGCAGTTCGGAGAGGAGCAGGCCGCTGAAGCTGCGAGAATCCTCAACCTTTATAGCAAATACAACGGACGCGTGACAGCGGAAATGCTTGACAGCCGTACATATAATCTTCAGACAGGAGAGTGGAAGCAGGTTTCGGACGAATATATCAAGCTTGAGGCAGAGGCATTGAGACAGTACATGACTCTTCCTGAGGAGATGCGTGATGCCTATTTCCAGCTGATCCTCTTCCCGGTTCAGGCTATGGCGAACCTTTATGAGATGTATTACGCTCAGGCAATGAACCATGCCCTTTACAATGCAGGTGATCCTGCGGCAAACGAATGGGCTGACAAGGTAGAGGCATGTTTTGCACGTGATAAGTTCCTGACAGATCAGTACAACAATGTGATGGCTGACGGAAAGTGGAAGGACATGATGATCCAGAAGCATATCGGCTACAGAAGCTGGAACGACAACTTCCCTGAAGACATTCTTCCGCGTATTTTCCGCATAGAAGATGCTGAGCCGTTGACTGACGGATTCACATTCAAGCCATCAGCGGGATATGTGTCGATCGAGGCTCCTCATGTGTATGCGACTGATGATTCGGCAGAGGGAAAATGGACATTGATCGAGGATATGGGAAGAACTCTTGGAGGTGTTGCCTTGATGCCATATACGGTTTCGGTTGATGGCGCATCTTTGACTTATAAAGTCGAGCTTCCTTCTGATGTTCAGAATGTTACGGTACATGTGGCGACCAAGTCGACCCTTGCATTCCACGATGCTGCGGGCCATAGTTACAGAGTAGGATTCAAGGGCACTGAGGCTGTTGAGCGTTGCTTCAATGACAGACTCAATGAAAAGCCAGAGAATATTTATTCGGTATATTACCCGACAGTAGCCCAGAGAGTGGCCGTGGAAAAGATAGACCTGAATCTGCCTGCAGGAAATGATGGAGTATACGAACTCGTTGTCGAGCCTCTCGATCCGGGTATCGTCTTTGAAAAGATAGTAATAGATTTCGGAGGATATGTCCCTTCTTACCTGATGGGAAATGAGTCTCCGCATTCAAGAAAGTAAATCATTATTTTTATTAGTAATGGTTGTTATGTTGGTTAGTGTGAAACAGGCATCCTGTGAAGGACGCCTGTTTCTTTTGTGAATATGTGCCTGAGCTTTATTTGTAGAGTCTTACCTCGAAGAGTCTTGGAGTTGCCTTGCCGTCTGTTCCCTTGATTGTGACCGTCATCAGGTTTTCGTTCTTCTGGCTTTCAGGGATGTCGATAAGGTGAGTCTCAACCTCTCCGGCAACCATTGTCTTCAGTCTGCCGGCCTCGATTCCGTTGACCAGGATCGCAGCCTCGCTGCCTTCGCGTCCTGTACATACGATTCTTACCTGCTGTACAGGCTGACCCTTAGGATTCATTACGTAGCTGAACCATCCCTCCGGACCAGCCATTCTCCAGTGGCGGTTGTTGTCGTTGCCGTTTCTTGAGTTCGCAACCTCGGCGAAATGGTCGTTTTCAGGCTGCTGCTCACCGCATGTAACCTTGTCAGCAGTAAGCATTTCGATAGCGATTCTCGCCATTTCGTCAGCCTCCTGCTTTGCAAGTCTTACCTTCCACTCCTCCTCAGAAACGAGAGGCCAGTAGACCATGTATCTGCACTCATGGAGCGAGTAAAAAGGAACGAGAGTCAGCTCCTTGTACTTGAGCGGAGCGAGACCTGTCATCTTGAATGTGAGCGGCTTGCCTTCTACCTTGCTGATGCGTGAAAGCATATCTTCCTTTTCGCCTACGATAAGAGGCATTTCATGGAGCGGAAGCTTCTCGCCGGCAGCGATATGGCCGCCACGGCTGTCGTCTGCGTACATTCCGAGCTGATTGTGCTTGCCAAGCGATGCCGCCAGAACCACAGGGCCGTACATGAATGAGTAATTCTCCGACATGTCAGGAAGCTGTACAGCTCTGAGTGACATAGGAAGATCTACGGTAAGCTTGTCGCCTTTCGCCCATTTTCTGTCGATCTTGAGATAGCCGCCCTCGATCTGCGCCTTCACGGCTTCGCCGTTTACCTTTGCGTTCATGCGTGCAGCCTCTGTCCATTCTGGGATACGGATGCTTACTGTAAACTCTGAAGCCTTCTTAGGGTTGATGAGGAGTGTGGTTCCTTCTTCAGCAGGGAAGTCATTGACCTGCTCCACGATTGTCTTGCCCCATGTGAGCTTTGAAGGGATGAAGAGGTTCACGATCAGCTCGTCGTCGCCTTTATGCGAATAGATCATCTCGCCGTAACGTGCATGGTTCTCGATGCCGGAACCCACGCAGCACCAGAAGCTTGTCTGCGGCTGTGAGTACACGCGGTAATGTCCCGAACGCATAGGGGTGAAGTATACGAAACCTCCCTGGATAGGGTTCACTGTCGAAAGGATATGGTTGTACAGAGCCCTTTCGTAGTAGTCCATATAGTGTGGGTCGGCGCTTGTTGTGTAGAGCAACTTGGTGAGCCTGAGCATGTTGTAGGTGTTGCATGTCTCAGGGCCCTGCTCGCTGTCAAGCATGCTTGTGAAGTCTTCCGACGGGTGGAAATGCTCGAACACGCTGTTTCCTCCGATGCTTATGCTCCTCTTCTCGACGACTGTGTTCCAGAAGAACTGAGCTGCCTTGTCCCACTCCTTGTTGCCCTCAAGGTCGGCGATCCTCTTGTAACCGATGACCTTAGGGATCTGTGTGTTTGCATGCATTCCGGTAAGCCTGTCCTCACCGCGAAGAAGCGGCTCAAGCAGAGCCTTGTGCGAGAATCTCTTAGCAAGCTCCATGTATCTTTGGTCGCCGCTCAGCTCCGCAGCATCTGCAAATACCTCGTTCAGACCGCCGTGCTCGCTTCGGAGCATGTCCTGCATCTGCTCGTCAGTCAGTCCTGACACGAGATCGTACATCCATCCGGTAAGGTCGAGGAACATCTTCTTCGCATCCTTGCTGCCTGTGATCAGGTATGCGTCGCGAAGACCTGCATAGATCTTGTGGATGTTGTAAAGAGGAACCCAGCCGTCGTTCAGGCCGAATGAGGCCGCACGTATGTCGCCTTCGGAAATCTCCTTCCAGATCTTGTTCTTTCCGTTTGAAACTCCGCTGAGGTATCCGTTGCCGCTTGCATCTGCGCATCGCTTCAGCTCAGAGATATAATAATCAAGTCTTCCCTTGATCTCCTGGTCTCCTGTTGCTGCGTACATGTATGACAATGCAGAGAGGTAATGACCTCCTACGTGGCCGTCAAGACCGGTATTCTCCCAGTTTGTGTAATTTTCAGCCTTCGGCTCGAGTCCTGCCTCCTTGAGATATGGAGCGAGAAGCCTGTCCGGATCCATGCCGAGGATGTATCTGAGGTCCATTTCCTCCGCATGCTTGAATGCGCCGGTCGTGATCCGGACGTCGCCGATGTTGAAGTTTTCCACTTTCGCAGGAATCTGCGCGTCCGCGCCCCATGCGGATGCAATGAGGGCTGCGGAGAGAATGAATCTGTAGATTTTCATAATCTTGTAAAGATAGCTGATTTAAATGACAAAGTCAACCCTGAAACAGGAAGAAAAGCGCTGTGGCAGTGAATGATACTGCAGAAATTTGGGCTATGATTTCCCCTGTGTGATTCATTGTGCGGAATTTTGAGCAAAGTTACTTCAGAATATAGAATTTCTCGTTTTTTTTAGATAAATTTGTATTTATTGCGAAACCATGTAACCAATAACAAAAAACTGATATGAAACATACTTTTGCTGCATTGTTTTCGGTCCTTCTGCTGGCTGTTTCGTGCCATAAGGCGGAGCCTGGTCAAGTGAAGGTCGAAGGAGGATGGATCCAGGGAGAAGTCACTGAAGATCTGACGATTTACAAGGGAATTCCGTTTGCCGCTCCGCCGGTAGGAGACCTCAGGTGGAAGGCTCCTCAGCCGGTAGTGCCGTGGGAAGGTGTCAAGGAGACAGTGAAGTACGGTCCGGGCCCGATCCAGGGATTCGGACAGGAGGGAGAGGATTTCTCCGAAGACTGTCTCTATCTCAACGTATGGACTCCTGCAAAGTCAGCGAAAGACAAGCTTCCTGTGCTTGTATGGATTTATGGAGGAGGATTTTCGATGGGTTCATCGGCATTCAACGACGGTGCCGAGCTTGCCCGCAAGGGAGTCGTACTCGTGAGCTTCAACTACCGTGTAGGCCAGATGGGATTCTTCGCCCATCCGGAACTCAGCGCGGAAAATCCGAACGGAGTATCCGGAAACTACGGTATCCTTGACCAGATCGCTGCATTGGAATGGATCCAGAATAATATAGCAGCATTCGGCGGTGACCCTGCCAAGGTGACCATCTTCGGAGAGTCTGCCGGAGGTATTTCCGTGAGCATGCTTTGTGCGTCTCCTCTTGCAAAGGGACTTTTCAGAGGAGCGATTTCCCAGAGCGGCGGATCGTTCGGACCGGTAGAGGAAAGGTCATATCCAGGCGAGAACATGACAAGTCTCGAAATCGCCGAGAGAGATGGAGTCAAGTTTATGGAAGGCGTTGGAGCTCAGTCTCTTGCGGAGCTCAGAGCTATGCCTGCTTCGAAGCTGGGACGTCCTTTTGCTATGGCCGGAGGAGCGTGGCCGATCGTCGACGGATACGTTATTCCTGACGACCAGTACAGACTTTATGAGGCCGGAAAATTCAATGATGTGGACATTCTGGTAGGATATAATTCCGACGAAGGAGCAAGCTTCTCGTTCGGTGGAAACGATGCTGCAGCACACAAGGCCAGCGTTGAAGAGCGTTTCGGAACATTCGCAGAAAGACTTCTCGAAGTCTATCCGGTAGACGGCCCTGTGGTTACGAAGACAGGACGCGATCTTTCTCGCGACGCTGCTTTCGGATGGCATACATGGAGCTGGGCACGCCTTCAGTCAGAGAATGGAAACTCGAAAGTCTACATGTACTATTTCGACCAGCATCCGGAATATCCGGAGGATTCTCCAAATTATGGAAATGGCTCTCCACATGGCCAGGACGTGGATTTCGTATTCAAGGCTTTGAAGAAAGAGGAGGTCGACACTGATTTCGAACTTTCTGATATCATGGCTACATACTGGACGAATTTCGCAAAGTACGGCGATCCGAACGGTGAAGGCCTTCCGCAGTGGCCTGAGTTCACGAAGGACAGCCATGTGACCATGGTTCTCAAAGGCGACAGTCCGTATCCTGCTCCGGTTCCGGACGAGGATGCCCTCTGGGTGCTGAACTCATACTTCGAATCAAGAAGAAATCAATAACCAGATAACATTATGAACAGACTTCTAACCATTTTTCTTTCGTTGGCATTGTTCTCTGTCAGCACCGCTGCACAGGAGACTGTCAGCATTGATGTGAAATCGAAAGCTCCGTCGGGAATGATCGATCCGATGCTTTACGGACAGCTTTTCGAGCACATCTATTTTTCAGCCAACAATGGTGTATGGCAGGAGCTCATCTATGAGCGCTCATTCGAGCCTGAGCAGTATCCCGGAATCCACCCGAGGGACGGATTCTTCGACGGATGGTACATGGATGATGACAAGGTGCTTCATTCTCCGACAAGATATGAGCAGCCTCTGAACATCACTACCGTCGACGGCAATGATTATGAGATCACCATGGACGTGAACTGGCGTTCATACAGACTGGCGAACCGTTCTTGGAGCGGCGGTCTCATGGACATCAGATTCGCAGTGAAGAATCAGGCGGACGGCGAGCCTTATTTCGTGCGTCTGCACAATCCTTACTATGAGGCACGTATCCTCAGCACCGGTCAGACTGAGTCACAGAGACAGGCACAGAGCCTTGCGCAGGCTCGTCAGAATGCCATGCAGGTGACAGAGCCGAACTTCTCGGTTTCAAAGAGAGTCGAGAGGGAAGTTGCCGGCTGGGGCGGCAGAATGCGTAAGGTCGTGACTCTCGATCCTATCGCATACAAGATCGCGAACTCATCTCAGATCAACGAGAACCAGGACTGGCACAAGCTCCGCATCGTCTGCAAGGCAAGTACCATCACTGTGTATTGGGACGGCAAGAAGGTGGTCAGCACCAATAAGTTGGATGCGGCAGGCAAGAATGACATCGTCTTCTGGGTGAACTATACAGAGGCTCTTTACAAGAACATCAAGGTCACTTCATTGAATGGCAAGGAGGTATACTTCGAGGGAACTCCTGAAGATGTGAAGATACCTGCAGTCGCTCCTCAGTGGAACTCTTTCGGAGACGGACAGTTCGAGATGGTGAAGGGTGACGCGGTCAACATGGAATACTCTCAGAAGATAACAGCAACATCAAAGTCAGGTGTTTCACAGGGACCTCAGAACGTGGTTGCAGGCGAGACTTTCGTGGGCTCCATCTATGCTAAGGGCAACGGTACTCTTTCTGTCGGCCTGAAGAGGGGAGACAGCTTCATCGTCGAGCAGAAGATCGGCGTACCTGGCAATGAGTGGAAGAAGTTCGACATCACTCTTCCTGCAGGAGAGAACAGCGGTGACGCTGACTTTGCTGTCGCAGTCGAGAATGGAACCGTTCAGATCGATCAGGTTACACTTTCTACAGCTACAGGTCAGGCTCTCGGCGGTTTCCGTCCTGACATCCTTCAGACTGTAAAGGACCTTCATCCGACATGTCTGCGCTGGCCAGGCGGTGGCTATGTAGCTCAGTATAACTGGAAATGGGGTATCGGACCTCAGGAGGAAAGGCACAGATGGCCGAACTGGATGTGGATGGATTATGATCAGAACTGCTTCGGAACAGACGAGTTCATCAAGTTCTGCCGTGAGGTCAACACTGAGCCTGTAATCGTGGTTTCAGTTCATTTCGAGCGTCCTGAATCAGAAAGAGAAGAGATCATTCAGGAGGCATTGGATTGGCTCAGATACTGCAACGAGCCTGCTACAGGCGAGTGGGGTAAGGTTCGTGCCGCTAACGGACATCCGGAGCCGTACAACGTGAAGTATTGGGAGATCGACAACGAAATGTGGGAGATGGGTATCGAGAGATATGAAAGCTTCGTGCGTGAGCTGTCGGTGAAGATGCGTGAGATTGATCCTACGATCAAGATCATCGCATGCGGTGGTTTCCGTGGCGAGGACGAGGGATTCATCAATCGCTCCGGCCAGTATTTCGACTACCTCAGCCTCCATCATTATGAGCAGCAGGGCGGATACGCCACTGGTCCTAAGAGACTCGGAGAGCAGTATGACAATTACGCCAAGATGATTGCGGAGTCTCCAAATCCGAACATCAAGCTCTTTATCTCGGAGTGGAACCTTCAGAGCATCGACTGGAAGACAGGTCTCTTCGCAGGCGGTTTCCTCAATGTGTGCGAGGCACGTGACGTTGTGGCAATGGGTGCCGCAGCCCTCTTCATCCGTCGTACAGACATGCCTGACTGGAACAATGCATTCATCAACTTCGACTATAAGGATGTGTTCGTTGCTCCTAACTATCAGGTGACTGAACTCTGGTATGATAACTTCTCAAGATATCGTCTTGACCATGAGGGAGATACAAAGGATCTCAGCGTTGTGACAACCATGTCCGAAAACGGTCGCGACGTCATCGTGAAGGTCGTTAACCCAACTGAAAAAGCATACAGACTCAAGGTCAACGGTGATTGGAAGGGTATTGCTTCGACCAAGTATGAGTACTATGCTCCGGGCTCTCTCGATGTTGCCAACAGCATGGAGAAGAAGGATGCCGTGTCTCTCAAGATGTTCACTCCTGCATTTACAGATGAGGAGGTAGTTCTTGAAGTCGCTCCTCTTTCAGCCGGTGTCATGAGAATCGAAAAGAAATTCTAAATCACATACTATGAAAAAAACAATTATAGTTTCTGCACTCTTTCTGGCTTCTGCTGCATGTTTTGCCCAGAATCCGATCATCACGACCTCGTATACGCCGGATCCGGCCCCTTATGTACATGGCGACAAGCTCTACATGTTCACAGGACACGACGAGGATGATGCTACATACTTCAAAATGAACGACTGGCAGGTTTTCTCTACAGAGGACATGGTCAACTGGACATATCTTGGAACACCGATTTCGACCGAGACATTCAAATGGGCTTTCCATGGCGACCGCGCATGGGCTTCACAGGCGATCGAAAGAAACGGAAAATGGTATTGGTATGTATGTCTCAATGACGCCAACAAGAGCGATGTGCTTGCTGTAGCGGTTGCTGATGACCCTCAGGGACCATATGTCGACGCAATCGGCGGTCCTCTTGCTACAGGCTGGTCATTCATAGATCCGACCGTGTTCATCGATGATGACGGACGTGCTTACCTCTTCTGGGGAAACAAGGGTCTCTGGTACGGAGAGCTCAATGACGACATGATCTCGTTCAAGAACGGATATCAGGAAGTGCCTGGTTTCCATGATCCTAAGTGCTTCGGCCCGCAGTCAATGAAGATGAACTGGGCCAAGGGCAAGGAGGAACTGATGGTAGGTTTCGAGGAAGGTCCTTGGATCTCGAAGAGAGGAGATCTTTATTACCTTACATATCCTGCAGGCGGTGTTCCAGAGCACATGGCATACTCTACAGCTCCGACAGTGAACGGCCCGTGGACATACCGCGGACGCATCATGGATGAGGCTGTGAATTCATTCACAATCCATGGCGGTGAGGTGACATACAAGGGACACAGCTACATGTTCTATCACAACGGAAAACTTCCGAACGGAGCCGGTTTCCATCGCTCCGCAGCAGTGGAGGAGTTCAAATATAATCCAGACGGAACAATTCCTTTCATTCCTTTCACAGACAATGGTCCTGCACCTGTAGGTACGCTCAATCCATACGAGAGGGTAGAGGCAGAGACCATGGCTCACAGCTGGGGTCTTAAGACAGACCGCCTTCCTGGAAAGGATCACTATGTAAGGAAGATAGACAACGGAGACTGGATCAAGATACGTGAAGTAGAGTTCGGCACAGAAGGCCCTAAGCAGGTGACTGTCAAGACTCTGAACTTCAAGAATCCTGGTACCGTGGAGTTCTATCTCAACGCATTGAGCGATGCTCCGTTTGCGACTGTGAAGGTAGACGGAACAGCTGCTGAACAGACAGTAGAAGTTAGAAGCAGACGTCCTGTTACAGGAAAACATGACGTTTACATCCTCTTCCGCGGAGGCGATGAGGAGCTCTTCGACTTCGACTGGTGGCAGATGAAGTAATCATAACTTTTAAACTATGAAATATAAATTTTTACTTATAACTGCGCTGACGGCATTGGCAGGTACGATGCTCTCGGCACAGTCGCTCAAGGTAAACGATCTTGAGTATTTTGAAGACAGGGGAGTGAACTTCCTTGTGTACAGCAATGAGTACAACGGCATGTTCTGCGATGAAAAGACCGCAGCGATCGAAATCATCCAGAGGGGTGTGCGTATTGCCACAGGCGGCGGTATCCGTCTGATGAACACACCTGAGCAGTGGGATATCTATCCTGTTCTCGAGTCCAGAAACGTTGACAAGGACGGCAATACAATCTCTGTGGTCCTTTATTATCCGGACTATGACTTCAGGGCTACAATCAAGGTTACAGGCAAGGACAAGGGCGTTGCGATGGCTGTACATCTTGACAAGCCGCTTCCTGCAGAGCTTGTAGGAAAGGCGGGCGTGAACATGGAGTTCTTCCCTGCGACCTATTTCGGCAAGTCATTCATGATGGATGGAAAATATGATATCCTTCCTAAGCATCCGGCAGGAAATACAGAAGTCCGTCCTCTTGCCGAGAAGATCACACAGATCTATGGCGAGGGCTACAGCTACTCTACATTCGATGACAGAAAGAGGGATGAATTCCTTGTGGCTCATCCTATCGCAACTGGAAAGACTCTTGTCATGGCTCCGGAAGACAAGGATATCCGCGTGACATTCAAATCTGAGTCTGACATCAATCTTTATGACGGACGTAACCTCTCATCAAACGGTACATTCGTGGTAAGGTCGTTCCTTCCTGAAGGAAAGACAGGTAAGGTTGTCGAGTGGTACATCGAGCAGGGATTTGATCCTCAGTGGGTCAGAGAGCCTAACATCGGTATCTCACAGGTAGGTTACACTCCTGGACAGAAGAAGGTTGCTGTAGTCGAGCTTGACAAGAACTACAAGCTTCCTGCAAAGGCAAAGATCATCCGTGTCGCAGAAGACGGCCAGCGCAGTGTGGTTGCTGAGCCTGCTGTAAAGGAATGGGGTGTATATTACAACCGTTACAACTATGCTCAGGTGGACTTCACTTCAGTAAAGGAGCCGGGTCTTTATGTGCTTCAGTTCGGCGATCATACTTCAAATGTATTCCCGATCGCGGAGAATGTGTATGGTGACAAGTGGCACACTACAATGGATGTATGGCTTCCTGCTCAGATGGACCATATGGAAGTGAAGGAAGGCTACAGGGTATGGCACGGCCGTTCGAATATGGACGATGCTCTCCAGGCACCTCTCAATGTCTCTATGCATGACGGTTACAGGATGGGCGACCAGACAAATACCAAGTACAAGCCTTACGAGCATATCCCTGGCCTTTCTGTAGGAGCATGGTATGATGCCGGAGACTTCGACATCCAGTCGGGTACTGTGATCGGACTTACTTCGCAGTTCGCATTGCTTTGGGATCTCTTCGGAGAGGACCGCGACCAGACATACATCGACCAGAAGACTCAGTTCGTCGACATACATCGTCCTGATGGACAGCCTGACGTACTTCAGCAGTGCGAGCATGGTCTGCTCAATCTCATCGCACAGGTAGAGAACATCGGATTCGTTGCGCAGGGTATCGTGCAGGGAAATACATGGCAGTATGTCCATATCGGTGACGGCGCTTCGCAGACCGACGGATATGTGTACAACCCGGCTCTCCAGCCGTATGCGATAGTAGGCGGAACATCAGGTACATGTGATGACCGTTTCGCATTCACAGGAAACTATTCTCCTGCAGGTCAGATGTCTACAATCGCTGCAATGGCAGCAGCTGCGCGTGCATTGAAGGATTATAATCCTGAGCTTTCAGCAAAGGCGCTCAAGCTTGCCGTGAAGCTTTGGGATGAGAATTTCGAGGCTGCAGATCCTTCAAAGAATCAGAACTCGAACAACAGATGGATGCGTGGTGAGCAGAGGACTTCTGCGGCAATCCAGCTCTGGAGGGCTGCAGGAGAGCAGAAGTATAAGGATTTCTTCCTTCCTAAGGTCATGGAGCAGCTTACTCAGCAGCCTCAGCAACAGCATGGAGGCCAGGGTGGATCATTCCGTGCTCCTAACCTCAGTGCGGCCCTCGAACTTTATCCTCTCCTTGACGACGAATTCAAGGCAGCGGTGAAGGCAGCAGTTCCTGCATATGTGAAGTCAGTGGAAGCGATAGCTGCCGAGAATCCATACGGAGTTCCAGTACAGGGACGTGGATGGGGCGGTACCGAGGTCGCTCTCAACTGGGCATACAACAACTATCTCGTATGGAAGTACTTCCCTGATATGATCGACCCTGAGCTTGTTCTCAACGGTATGCATTTCATCTTCGGACGTCACCCGTATTCAAATGTTTCATTCGTGAATTCAGTCGGAGTCAACACAAAGAATGTCGCTTATGGAACCAACCGTGCGGATTATACTGTAATCCCTGGCGGTATCGTTCCAGGCCTTCTTATCATGAATCCGGACTTCATGGAGAACAAGGATGACTATCCATTCCTTTGGGGCGAGAACGAGTGCTGTACACGTAATGTACCTAACTTCGTTATGCTCACCCTTGGTGCAGAGGAGATCACAAAGGCTTTGAACAAATAAGACCATACTATGAGAAACAGATACATTTTATTGATATTGGGCACGATTCTTTCATGGACGTCAGCCCATGCTCAGGAATACAAGCTGAACGAGCTTGATTATTTCGAGGTGAACGGAGCTAACGTTCTGGTATTCAGTAATCAGTACAACGGAATCTTCTGCGACGAGAAGACTGCCGGTATTGAGATCATCCAGCGCGGAGAGCGCATTTCCACAGGCGGAGGAGTACGTCTGATGAACACTCCGGAGCAGTGGGACATCTATGCGGAGCTTGTGGAAAGGACAGTCGACAAGGCGTCCAACACCATTACAGTGGACTTCGTCTATAAGCAGTATGACTTCAATTATTCTATCAAGGTGTCTCCAGCCGAGAAGGGCGTGAAGATGGCGGTTTATCTCGACAAGCCGGTACCGGCAGAGCTTGTAGGCAAAGCGGGATTGAACATGGAGTTCTTCCCTGCGCCATATTTCGGAAAGACCTATATGATGAACGGAAAGTCTGCAATCCTTCCGCGTCATCCGGCAAGTTCTGTTGACGCAAGACCGGTGGAGGAGAAGGTCACTCAGATCTTCGGTCTTTCTACATTCGACGACCGCGGACGTGGAGAGTTCCTCGTGGCTCATCCTATAGCTACCGGCAACAACCTTGTTCTCGCTCCGGAAGATGACGACCTTCGCGTCACATTCACATCTGACTCGGAGATCAACCTCTATGACGGCAGAAACCTTTCTCAGAACGGTACTTTCGTGGTACGTTCATTCCTTCCTGGCGGCAAGACCGGAAAGGTTCTCGAGTGGACAGTGGTTCCTTCATATGATCCTCAGTGGAGAAGAGATCCAAACATCGGTATCTCTCAGATCGGTTATACTCCAGCGCAGAAGAAGGTTTCAGTAGTCGAGCTTGACAAGAACTCAAAGGTTGCTGCAAAGGCCAAGATCCACAGGATCGATGAGAATGGAAATGATGTTGTAGTTCTCCAGCCTGCAGTAAAGGAGTGGGGTGTGTTCAACAGCAGATACAACTATGCCCTCATCGACTTCACAAAGGTTACAAAGCCAGGTCTTTACTATATCGAGTATGACGGCTTCAAGTCGAATGCTTTCCCTATCAGCAAGGACGTTTATGCAGGCAAGTGGCACACTACAATGGACGTATGGCTTCCTGCTCAGATGGACCATATGAGGGTGAAGGAAGCATATCGTATATGGCATGACCTTTCGAACGTAGACGACGCTCTCCAGGCTCCTGTAAACTTCGAGATGCATGATGGCTACAGGTCTGGCCCTGAGACATTTACTGACTATGAGCCATGGGAGCACATCCCTGGTCTCGGAGTAGGCGCATGGTATGATGCCGGTGATTTCGACATCCAGGCCGGTACCGTCATCGGTATGACATCACAGCTTTCAGACCTCTGGGAGAAGTTCAATCCTGAGAGAGACCAGACATTCATCGACCAGAAGACTCAGTTCGTGGACATGCACCGTCCTGACGGAACTCCTGACGTGATCCAGCAGGTAGAGCATGGTGTCATCAATCTCATCGCTCAGGTGGAGAATATCGGTTTCGTGGCTCAGGGTATCGTCCAGGTCAACATGTGGCAGTATCCGTTCCTTGGTGACGGTGGTTCGCAGACTGACGGATTCCTTTACAACCCGGCTCTCCAGCCATATCAGATCTATGGCCAGACATCAGGTACTCGTGACGACCGCGTCGCTTTCACAAGCAATTACAGCCCTGCAGGACAGATGTCCACAATCGCTGCCATGGCTTCTGCTGCACGTGTCCTCAAGGAGTACAGACCGGAAGTTGCCGAGAAGTCTCTTGCCCTTGCTGTAAAGCTCTGGGACGAGAATTTCGAGGCGGCAGATCCTGCGAACAATCAGGGTGACGGACGTCGTATGAGAGGTGACGGACGCATCAATGCAGCTATCCAGCTCTGGCTCACAACCGGAGAGCAGAAGTACAAGGACTTCTTCTATGACAAGGTTCTTGCTCAGCTTACCGGCGAAAGACCAAACCTCAATACAGCTCTTTCTCTCTATCCTCATATGGACAAGAACTTCCAGAAGAAGGTAAAGGCGGCTGTACCTGCATTCGTGAAGGCTCAGAAGGCTACAGCACAGTCTACTCCATACGGAGTCCCTGTGACCGGACGCGGCTGGGGAGGTAACGGTTCTGTGATCTCATGGGCATTCAACAACTACATGGTATGGAAGTATTTCCCTAACATGATCGATCCTGAGATGGTTCTTTCAGGCCTTAACTTCCTTTATGGATGCCATCCTGTATCTAATGTATCATTCGTTACATCTGTTGGCGTAAACACAAAGAAGGTGGCTTACGGAAACAACAGAGCGGATTATACAGTGATCCCAGGCGGTATCGTTCCTGGTATCATGATCATGAATCCTGATTACATGGAGCATAAGGACGACTATCCTTTCCTCTGGGGTGAGAACGAGTGCTGTACAGGTACAGTTCCTCCATACGTGATGCTTTCACTTGCATGCGAGGAAGTTGCTGCAGCTCTGAATAAATAAAGAAATAACGGCTGGTTACTCAAGTTTCCAGCCGTTATCTCCATGATATATCATAAGTCGGGTCATTCCGCCGTCGATGCATATGTTTTCGCCGGAAATGAACCCGGCTTTTTCTGTACTCAGATACATGACCATGTTGGCGATGTCGAGAGGGTTTCCGACGCGTCCGCATGGCTGCTGGGCGGCGTCAGGGCCTTCGTAGACCTGATATGAAGTGTCTATCCATCCCGGTGAGATCGAGTTTACGCGGACCTTTCCGGCGAAGCTTACCGCCAGAGCGTGGGTGAGAGCTGCGATGCCTCCTTTGGCAGCCGTGTAACTCTCTGTCTGAGGCTGGCTCATGCGGTCGCGGGAAGATGAGATGTTTATGATGCTCGCGCCTTGGGTGAAATGCTTGGAGAACAGCTTTGCAAGGTAGAAAGGAGCTGTGACTCCCACGCTCAGAGCGTACTGGAACTCTTCATATGAACATTCGTCGATACCCCTCATGATCGGAAGGGCATTGTTTACCAGTACATCGATCTTGCCGTATTTAGCTATGACATAGGCTGCAAATGTCTCCAGTGTGCCTTTGTCAGATATGTCTCCGACATAGTGGTCACCGGCCTGCTTGTCGATCACGCAGACGTGCGCGCCGGCTTTCGTGAATTCCTCCGCAATGCATCTGCCGATGCCCTGGGCGCCGCCTGTGACGACGACGACCTTGTCTTTGAAAGTATTTTCCATACGCTTAGATGAGTGAGAAAAGCATGTAACCCCAATGTGCGACTATGGCTGCGACAAGACCGCCTATGGTGTGGGCAAGGATCGCCTTTGATGTGAGCTTGCGGTAACCGAGTGTGTCAAGCATTGCAGTATGAGTGCTGAGATATCCGCTCCAGCACATTCCGATTGCGGTGAAGACAGCTATGGCGTTTCCGTCGATCCATCCGGCTGCCATGAAGTTAGGAACAAGTCCGAGGGCTGCTCCTACAGCTCCGAGAGCTGTGATAGGGAAGGCTATGAGGTGCGGATCGGTAAATCCGAAGAGCCATTTGAAAAGGAATCCGAGCTTGCCTCCGACCCATGGAAGAAGGCCTACGCCCTGGTATGCTGCACCGTTGTATTCGCCTGTAGCTGAGTCCGGACCGAAGGTCAGGAGCATCACGAGAGTAGAGATGATGAGCACTCCAGGGATGATCGCTATACCTACGTCCACTCCGGTGCGTCCTCCGTCAAGCAGGGAGTCCAGAATCCTCTGGAACATAGGGCGTCTCTCGATCTTAAGGTCCTTATGGGTTTCCTCAGTATCTTCGCATACATTCTCTTCCTTATATTCAGGGTAAGCCTTGATGACGAATCTCTGCATGAGTCTTGTAGATACGATGCAGCCGCAGACGGCTCCGAAAAGGCCGATGAAAGGCTCTGAGTAGAATCCCTGGCCTACCATGAACACTATCACGAGAAGTCCCATTCCGAATGCTGTGCCGAAGTTGGTCAGCGAGATGAACTGGTACTTCTTGAAATAGCTGCTGAACTGCTTGTCCTGAGCGAGCGAAATGATCGCAGGATTGTCTGAAAGGAATGTCAGGATCGCTCCAAGAGCTGCAACTCCCGGGAGGTTGAAAAGCGGCTTCATCAGAGGTCTGAGAAGCTTTTCAAGCAGTCTTACCACGCCGAATTCGACAAAGATGCGTCCTATCGCTCCGGTAATGACACATATGGCCATGATGTAGAATACCGTGTTGAGGAGCAGGTCGTGGGCCGTGTTCATCAATGTGTTCAGCATGTTGGCCGTACCCATCTTCGAACCGAGGTATGCAAACAGTCCGAATACGATCAGAAGACATGTCACTCCGGACGGAACCAGTCGCTGGAGCTTGCGTAGTAAGGATTTCATTGACAGTATGTTGTAGTGTTATTTACGCTTGATCTTAAGAAGGTCCATTCTCCATGTCACGCCGGCATCGACAACTGTCTGCTGCGGGAAGAGAAGGCCTGCAGGATTGGTGTTCACTCCGTCCGAATAGCTGCAGTTCAGGTGAAGACGGATGTCCTGTGAATTTTTGAGAGGGAAGTACTCGAGACCGGCTCCGACTCTTGTGATCTGAGTACCCGGGAGGATCGACCAGTCGCCGATTTCGTCAGCATGGTTGAAGTCGTGAGTCGCGATGAGGAATACATTGAAGCGGTCGCTCGGCTTCCACATGAACTTGCTCATGAAAGACATGTCCTTTCCGAAGAAGTTCCTTGTGCTTACGGCTCTGTTCATGAGGTCGATGTCAAACTGGAAATCTCCGAAAGTAAATCTGTTTCCGAGAGCGATGTAGTTCATGAACTTTCCCGGGAGATACTCCATCATGTTCACTGACCATATGCTGCTGAAGATGCCGTGAGTGCCGTACCATACGGCATTGTATGCGAACATCTGCTCGTTGTTGATGTTGAGCTCATGGCCGCGGAAAGGGCTCTCGCAGAACTGAAACATGAACTTGTCATTCATGTCGTCAGTGGTATATGTGCCGCTCACTCCGACCCTGAAGCATGGGATGTTGCCCCAGTACTCAGAATAGATGTAGAGGTCGATAGGAGCTACGTCATATTCGTATCCTCCGATGCCTACTACCTGCTTTCCGGCCGATACGCTCCAGTTCTTGTTCGTATATGTAAGATGTATCCAGTCGGTCGCGTCGAAGAAGGTGATGCTGTTGTTAGGCTTGTTGAGCCTCTGACGGTATGAATAGGAGAAATGTTCGGAAAGCTGTCCGTCCATCCTTATGTTCAGGTATCTTCCCTTGAATCCGGAATTGTCGTTGACGGTTTCTCCATGACGCATCTCCTGCATGTAGTCGAGGCGAGCCTCGATCCTGAGATTTACCAATCCGTTTTCCTGTGCCTGCATGAATGCGGGGATGAGCATCATGAGGGCCAAAAGCATTATGCGTTTCATAAGTTAGGTGTTTAGTATATGCAAATGTATGAAAATTCCGTTTCATGATACAATTTTGCAAATAAAAAGTTCATTTATTAAACCGAGTGCCGGCTTTTACGTCTATATTTGTATTGTAAAGAAATTACCTAATAACACTAATAGCATTATTCATGAAAAAAATCTCAATGATTGCCCTTACCCTCATGATGGGTGCGGCTTCAGTCTTTGCCCAGGGATGGGGAAGACCTCCTGT
>JAFYME010000043.1 GCA_017556765.1 Bacteroidales bacterium | reverse complement strand
GGATAAATATTTCATTTATGCCGGTGGTGCGCCAAGTGATCAGAAAAAGGCAATGGCAGATGAGGCTGAGGCCTCGAGGAAGTTGGTCAAAGAAGCCTTTAAATCAGGCCTAAAAGTAAAAATTGGGTAAATCTAAAATTCGGTAATGATGCAATTTTCAGTTGGTAAGATTGCATCTTTCTTTTTGATATATAGGCATTTATGAGTAGTTTAAAGAAACGTGTTTCAACTAACTACTTGATACGATGTCAAAAACGAGAAGAGTTCGATGCCCATATTGTGGCTTTCTAGATGTGATCAAATGGGGCAAACAATGTGGTCACCAGAGATACAAATGCAAGAACTGCGATAGCTTTTTCACTCATCGACGAGAGGATATAAGCAAACGCAACCGATTCATATGGTTCAAGTCGTGGGTTCGTGGAAAACAAACCATAGAAGATATCTCTGAGAAGAGCGGATACAGTGTCCGCCAATTAAAGTATTGGTTCCACGAGTATTTAGATGATGCCCCGACTTGGACAATTCAAAGACGTAAAAGTGTCAACTTATTGATTGATGGAACCTGGTTTCCCAACAAGGTCTGCTTGGTAGTATATCGTGCAGATAATGTCAAGGCTACTCTGTTTTATCGCATAACGGATGAGGAGAAGTGGGTTGAGATTGAGTCTGATTTGCAGAAGATCAAACAGATGGGTATACGTATCGCCAGTGTCACCTCTGACGGATCCGAAGACATCATAAAAGCCGTTCGTATAGCTTGTCCACATGCTGTTAGACAGCGATGTCTAGCACATATAGAGCGAGAGTGCCTAGTCTGGCTAACACAACATCCAAGAACATCTGCTGGCATATATTTACGACGATTAGTCTGTCAGATAAGTCACATCAAGACTCATAATGATAGACTGTATTGGATCGGTGAGTTCCACAAGTGGTATGAAGAGTACGAAGAGTTCATCAATCAGAAAGCCGTCTCTCCTGTTGACAATAAGAAGTACTACATTCACGACTCTCTCAGAAGAACTTATATTCATATTCGAAATGCAATTCCGGATATGTTTAAGTTTATCGACCATCCTGATATTCCCAAAACAAGCAACGCATTAGAGTCATTCTTTGGACACTTAAAAGACAATCTGAGAATACACAGAGGATTATCTTTTGAGCACCAGCAGGCTTTTGTTAAATGGTATCTACATTTCAATAATGAGAAAAAGAAGAAAGAATAACCTTCTGCAAGGCACCGCAGACGGCCATAAGCGAAGCCGTCTGCTACAAGACAAAAAATGAACAGCTCTGAGAAAAGGCTGTTCATTTTTTGCTTGTTGCCACCAACTGTTTTTATACAGGTTTACCAACTATTTTTTGCACCATTACCTAAAATTCTCTTGTGGGGAAAATGTGGGGAAAGAATAACCAAAATCGCCCTCTCAGGTATCTGAGAGGGCGATTAAAGTGATTCGGTTGGGATTCGAACCCAAGACCCACAGCTTAGAAGGCTGTTGCTCTATCCAACTGAGCTACCGAACCGATCCGTATTTGCTTTTGGACTCAGAGGGTCTGAGGTCAAAAGTGGCTGCAAAGATAGTGATTATTTTTGGATTTGCAATATGGCGGATGACATTTTCTGAAATGGATGTCCGTGCGGGCATGTATTTCAGAAAACTATTCCGCTTTTCTGCGTGCGATGAGCTTGCTGACGATTTCGATGCCTGTCACGAGGAAGAAACCTATGAGAGCGAAAATGACAGCAGATTTTATCATCGGGTCGATATGGTCGACATATTTGGAGATTGTAGTGTCGTATATCTTTCGGGCAGCTTCCTCGCTGAGGCCTGATCCCTGCGCGGCTGCCAGCGTTTCCTCAAAAGTGGATACGCCTGCAAACTGTGACCATACGATGGCGTCTTTATTGCTCCATGGCCATACCTTGACGAGGGAGCCGATGATGAAGCCGGCGAGAATGACCATGGTTTCTTTCTTCCAACGAGCAAGAAGCCAGTGAAGGAATCTTGAAAACGAGAGGATTCCGATTATCGCTCCGAGAGCAAAAGTTCCGAGGATCAGGAAGTTGCGTCCGAAATCCACGCCCGATACCAGATCTGAAATGCATCCCATTATGAACTGGTACTTTCCAAGGATCAGCAGGATGAAGCTGCCGGATATGCCGGGGAGGATCATCGCGCAGATCGCCAGGGCTCCGCTGAGGAATATGAACCAAAGGGCTTCGGGAGTCTGAGTAGGGGAGAGGGTGCAGATGGTCGCGCCGAGCAGCACTCCGAAAATGAGCAGTAGCACGTCGCTCCAGCGCCATCCGGATATGCCGCGGAGGATGAAGATCGACGACGCTACGATAAGGCCGAAGAAGAATGCCCATGTATGGATAGGATACCATTTGAGCAGGAACTGCATAAGGCTCGCCAGCGAGATGACGCTGATGCCGATACCTATGACCAGCGACAGCAGGAAGCCTCCGTTTATATGTTTCCAGAATGCCTTGAACTGTCCTTTCAGCAGCATGCGCACTGCTTCGCCGTTGATAGAGGCCAGCGAGCCTACAAATTCGTCGTATATGCCCATGATGAAGGCGATTGTGCCTCCGGACACGCCTGGAATGACGTCTGCAGCGCCCATACATGCGCCTTTGACTGCCACCATGAGATTCTTTACAAATCCTTTCATCCTTTTACATTATCCTTTTTATGAAGTCGGTCATCGCTGCAAAAATCCTGCGAGCGTCCGAGCGGAGATCCTCGGTCGGATTTCCTACGATGATCATGTCATATGCGTGACCCTCAAACGGACAGCGGCCGATCTTGAAACGTGCCTTGGAGCATTTGCTGAGGAACTCGATAGGGTAGTCGCCGTTGTCGATCAGGGAGATAAGAAGGTCACTCGGCTCATACATGAGCGAGCCGACCTTGCTGAATTCCGGAGTGCCCATCCAGTCCAGCTCCTTCTTCAGGATGGTCGTGTTGATGCTGGTAAGAAGCAGCTCTTCCTTTCCGAGCCTTCTGAAGTCGAAGAAGTAGATGTTTACCTTTAGGCTGTTGGCGCGGCCCCATGCGAGGATGTCCTCCTTGAGCACGTCAAAGCCCGGTTCTTCAACATCGATGATGACATTGACTGTAGATATCTCTCTCAAGGGACGCAGACCTGTCGGCACGTCGCTCAGGAACTTCTTGATCTTCCTCTTGCGGAAGACATCAAGGATTGTGTCTAACATGTTCATGCTTCAGGGGTGTTTGCCGCGATAAGCTCGCGGATTTCCTTCTTTGCGGCCTTCCATCGTGGTATATCAATCTTTGTACCGACGACCTCTACGACCTTTGCTGCTATTATCGAGCCGATTTCTCCGCAGACCTTCAGAGGCATGCCCAGAGAATGGGCATAAAGGAATCCGGCTGCATATGTGTCGCCGGCTCCGGTCGCATCGATCGGCTGTGCAGGCCATGCTTCGATGAAATGGTACTCCTCGCCGCTCCTGACCATGGAGCCTTCCTTGCCGACCTTCACGACTGCGATGCGGCACGACTGGGCGATCTTGTCAAGGGCTTCGCGAGGCTCTGAGCCTGTGAATGCCTTCGCCTCGGTCTCGTTTGCGAATACTATGTCGACATAATTCTCAACGAGATCATGCAGGAAAGCATTGTTTGACTCGACTACATTGTATGACGCCATGTCAAGGGAAATTATACATCCGGCTTCCTTCGCCAGCTCTACTGCTCTGCGGATAGTTGCCTGATTCTGAACGAGATAGCCTTCGATATGGAAATAATCATATCCTTCGAAATACTCCGGCTTGAGGTCTTCCGGAACAAGCTCCAGGGCGGCTCCCAGATATACGGCAAACGTTCTCTCTGCATTAGGCGCTGTGATGAAGACCATCGCCCTGCCTGAAGAATGCACTCCTTTCAGCAATGTCGACCTGATGCCGTACTGCTCCTGATCGCTCTTGAAAAGATGACCAAGGTCGTCGTCTCCTACCTTTCCGATGAAGCCCGAGTCCATACCGAAGATGGCTGTGCTGGAGATCGTGTTTGCTGCCGAACCTCCGGCCACGAGCTCGACTCCCATCGGCTTGAGCGTCTTCCATATCTTGTCTCCGGTCTCCATGTCGACATGCTGCATGCTGCCTTTTGGGAGGTGGAACTCCTTGAGGAGACTGTCGTCCGGAAGTACTGCCAGGATGTCTGTGAGGGCGTTTCCGATGCCTAAAATAGATGCCATAATTTCCTTTTTACATATAAAACGAACAAAGTTAGCAAACTTTTGGATAAATTTGCAGCCTGTCTCTCATAGACATGTACATATATGAATAAAAAGGTATCACAAATATTGAAATATGCCGTTTCGGCGTCGCTCGCGTTCGTTCTCCTCTACTTCTCGTTCAGGGATGTGGAGTGGGCGGACTTCATGGAAGGATTGAAATCTTGCAGATGGGAGTTCATACTTCTGTCGATGGCTGCCGGCTCTTTTGCATTCTGGCTCAGGGCTGTCCGCTGGCGTAAGCTTCTCCTTCCGATCGACGGCAGCATCACAAGGATAACAGCCTTCAACGGCATCAATATCGGAAACATATCCAACTTCGTCTTCCCGCGCATCGGCGAATTCATCCGTTGCGGAGTCATAACCCGCAGGTCCGAGCCTGTTTCCCCGGATGATCCGGAACATAAGAAGGCGTCATACGACAAAGTGCTTGGAACAGTGGTGCTTGAGCGCAGCTGGGAGCTTCTGGTGATGCTCCTTCTCCTGGCGGTGGTTGTCGTAGGAGGCTTCAACCGTTTCGGCGGATTCTTCGTCGAGCAGATATGGACTCCTATGGCCCAGAGGCTGGATTTCAGCATATGGTGGATAGTCGCTGTGCTGGCTCTTGCCGGTGCTGCAGGCTGCTTCGCTTTATGGCGCTACAGGGACACAAATCCCGTCTTCAGCAAGGTCTGGGGCATATTCCGAGGCATTCTTCAGGGCTTTGCTAGCTGCATGAAGATGGACCGCAAGTGGATGTTCTTTGCGTATACGGCTTTCATCTGGATGACTTACTGGCTCATGGCGGCAAGCACTGTATGGGCTGCGCCATTTCTCAGCGACCTTGACCTGATCGATGCTCTTTTCCTTTCGCTTGTGGGCGGTCTCGGCTTTGCCGTGCCTGTTCCGGGAGGCATCGGAGCATTCCATTTCATCATCAGCCTTGCCCTTTCCGGCATCTACGGCATTCCGACCGAGCTGGGAATCATATACGCGACCCTTTCGCATACGTCCCAGGCGATCACGCAGATCTTTTTCGGAGCCGGTTCATATGCGTATGAGGCATTGAAGAAATAAGTCTGATTACTTCGGAGCTATCCTGTACAGGAATACGGCGATCAATGCGAAAACCATGTTCGGAAGCCATAGAGCTACCGCAGGAGGAAGTGTGTCGGTGTGTACGAACATCTGGCTGAACCTCAGGAAGAGGATGTATGTGAAGGCCAGGGCGATACCGATACCGATGTTCCAGCCGATTCCTCCTCTCTTCTTCTTGGAAGAAAGGGCTACTCCCATGATAGTCAAGATGAAAGCCGAGAAAGGAAGCGCAAGTCTGGTGTGTTTTTCGATCAATGCAAGCTTCACGTTTGCGTCACCTCGCATCTTCTGGATCCGGATCAGCTCCTCAAGCTCGTCGTAGTTCAGTGTCTGGACTGTATTTTCGTTGAGATAGAAGTCGTTGACTGTCAGGGCAAGAGTGGTATCGATCTGCTTTCCGCTTCTGATGTCGTCGGTAAGGTCATCGTTATAGTCGCGGATGAAGTATTTCTTAAGAGTCCACTTTCCGGTCTCCTCGTTGTATACGGCTGTCTCGGCTGAGAGCTTGGAAACGAGCTTGTTGTCTTCGATCCTCTCAAGAGTGAACCTGTATGCCGTGCTGTTCCATGAGCTGAACGATTCGGCATAGACGAACTCTCCCGGAGCTATCTGATAATGGACGTTTCGTCCTACGGCTTTCGTCTTGCTCTTTATGTACGTTTCCTCAAATTCGACTCGCGTCTTGTTGGACTCAGGTATGACGAAGAGATTGAGATACAGGGACATGATGGCGATGAGCGTGGCGGAGAATATGTACGGGACCATCATCCTGTGGAAGCTGATTCCGCAGGAAAGGATCGCAACGATCTCAGTGTCAGCCGCCATCTTCGAAGTGAAGAAAATGACCGTGATGAACACGAACAGCGGGCTGAACATGTTCATGAAGTAGGGCACGAAGTTGACGTAATAGTCGAAGATTATGGCCTTCAGCGGCGCTTCCTTGCTCACGAAATCGTCGATCTTCTCGCTGATGTCGAAGATGATGACGATGCCGATGATCAGGATCAGGGCCACGAAGAACGTGCTTATGAACTTTCTGACTATGTATAAGTCAATCTTCCTTGGTCTGAGGTCAAACTCCATCTTTCTAAAGTCTTGTCGTTATTCTGCGGACGGTCTCGTCCTTCCATGCCTTGAAGTCTCCGGCCTTGATGTGCTTGCGTGCTTCGCGCACGAGGTCGAGGTAGAAGGCGAGGTTGTGCTCGCTGGCTATCTGGCCCGCAAAGATCTCTCCAGATACGAAGAGGTGGCGGACGTAAGCCTTTGTGTATGTGTGGTCTACGAATGATGTTCCCTTAGGGTCGAGCGGAGAGAAATCGTCCGCCCACTTCTTGTTCTTCATGTTCATGATGCCGTCCCATGTGAAGAGCATTCCGTTGCGACCGTTTCTGGTCGGCATGACGCAGTCGAACATGTCCACGCCTCGCGCTATGCCCTCGAGGAGGTTTGCAGGCGTACCTACGCCCATGAGGTAGCGAGGCTTGTCCTCCGGCATGATCGGGCAGACAACCTCCAGCATCTCGTACATCTTCTCGGTCGGTTCTCCTACCGCAAGGCCTCCGATCGCATATCCCTCGCGGTCGAGAGCTGCGGCATGTTCCACAGCCTCACGACGGAGCTCCGGGTACACACAGCCCTGGATGATAGGGAAGAGGGCCTGCGAATATCCGTACAGCGGCTCAGTCTCGTCAAAATGCTTCACACATCTCTCCAGCCATCTCTGAGTCAGCTTGAGGGACTTCTTCGCGTAGTTGAAATCAGCATCCCCGGGGCAGCATTCGTCAAGGGCCATGACTATGTCGGCGCCGATGATACGCTGTGTGTCCATGTTGTTTTCAGGAGTGAAGATATGCTTGGAACCATCTATGTGTGAACGGAATATGCATCCGTCCTCGGTCAGCTTTCTGATCGGACTGAGCGAGAAGACCTGGAATCCGCCGCTGTCGGTAAGGATAGGTCTGTCCCAAGACTCGAACTTGTGAAGTCCACCTGCAGCCTTGAGCACGTCAAGTCCCGGACGCAGGTAAAGGTGATATGTGTTGCCGAGGATTATCTCGGCCTTGATGTCCTCCTTGAGGTCTCTGTGGTATATGCCCTTGACAGATCCGACTGTGCCTACAGGCATGAATATCGGAGTCTCGATCTGTCCATGATCAGTTGTTATGATGCCGCATCTTGCAGCGGACTGAGGGTCATTATGCGTCTTTACGAATTTCATCCAAAAACATTTTAACTGCCAAAGATACTAACTTTTCATCAAAATCGCTTATCTTTGTCTGATACATGATGAAAAGATGCTTCACTTCGTTCAGCATGACAGGAAGGGATTAACATAAAACTGATAATATATGAACAAATCAATCAAACTCAGACTGATCGTCATGAACGTCCTCCAGTGGGCGGTCTGGGGCTCCTATCTTACATCGATGGGAAGCTACCTCGCGTCCGTGGGACTGGCGACAAGGATCGGTATCTTCTATTCGATGCAGGGTATCGTTTCCATCTTCATGCCAACCCTCATGGGCATCGTGGCTGACAAATTCATCCCGGCTCAGAGACTCCTCGGATTCTGCCACGGAATAGCAGGCGCAGCCATGCTCGGAGCGGGTCTTTATGGCATGACCGCAGGAACCGATATCTCTTTCGGCGTACTCTTCGGCCTTTATGCAGTCAGCGTAGCTTTCTACATGCCTACAATCGCCCTCTCGAACTCCACAGCATTCAAGATCCTGGAGCAGAACGGCTGTGACACAGTCAAGGATTTCCCTCCTATCCGCGTGTTCGGTACAGTAGGATTCATCTGCGCGATGCTCTTCGTGAACTTCATGACCAACGGAGCAGGCGTACAGTATCAGCACTCATACAACCAGTTCATCGTTTCCGGCGTCCTCGGCATCGCGATGCTTGCATATTGCATGACCCTTCCTAATTGTCCATGCAAGGCAGAGGCTGGTGAAAATCAGACACTTGCACAGCGTTTCGGCCTTGATGCATTCGCGCTTTTCAAGGACAGACAGATGGCGATCTTCTTCGTGTTCTCTATGCTCCTCGGAGTTGCCCTCCAGATCACAAACGGCTTTGCGAATCCATTCATCTCACACTTCCAGGAAGTGCCTGAATTCGCTCAGACCTGGGGAGCGCGTAACGCAAACGCCCTCATCTCGATCTCGCAGATCTCCGAGACACTCGGTATCCTCCTCATTCCTGTAGCGATGAGGATCTTCGGCATCAAGAAAGTGATGCTTATCGCTATGATCGCATGGGTGATGCGTTTCGGATTCTTCGGACTTGGAAACACCGGCTCAGGCGTATGGCTTCTCATCCTTTCTATGATCGTATACGGAGTCGCATTTGACTTCTTCAACATCTCAGGAGCCCTTTATACCAACATGCGCACAAGCGAAAAGCTTCAGAACAGCGCGCAGGGCCTCTTCATGCTCATGACCAACGGTATCGGAGCGACAATCGGAACCCTCAGCGCACAGGCTGTGGTGAACCACTTTGTGTACAACGCAGCCGAGCCGAACTGGAGTGCGGCCTGGTATGCGTTTGCAGCTTATGCTCTTGTGGTTGCGTTTCTCTTCATGATCCTGTTCAAGGAACCGAAGGATTCGACTCAGAAAGTAGCTTAATAAACGAATTTCCAATGGCTGACTGGTGACGGTCTGCCATCAGTGTCTACGGCGAGGATTACGAACATGTACTCCTTGCCGTTTTCCATTGATACCTTTGCATAAGTATCGGTCGTCTTGCTGATGTAGTAGATTCCAGGATCAAGGTACATGGTCTCTCCGGCCTTTTTCACAGATGACTCAAGCGTGCCGGTCCACAGATGACGGTCTGTTTCGGTGAAGATATAGCGGTATTCTGCAACGTCTCCACCTCCGGACACGCTCCATCGGAGTGTCTGGTCGCTCTTCAGCGCATTGTGGTCCTGGTTTATTTCGAGGGCCATGTCATTGTAAGGTATCGCGACAGTTGTGAATTCCTGACGGAATAAAGATCCATATTTTCCCTTCCTGTCTACAGCAAGCGCTACGAGCGTGTAGTCCGTGCCTGGAGAAAGGAACTTTCGTACGACGATATCTGACTCATCTTCAATGAAATAGGCTCTTCCGCTGAGAAGGAAGTCTATGATGTCCTGCTCCTGGGCGAACTGCTGCATGTCTTCATTGGAAAACAACATGTTGTAGATGATTTCGATGTTTTCCGACGCTGTAAGAGTCAGGGATATGCTGGTCATGTCTACCTCTATGTTGTCGGAAGACAGGGTTACGGTTCCTCCTGGGGTGAAGGCTTTTGTCTGGATGTAAATATAATGGACGTCAGCCTCTGTATACGACTGATCCTCAGAGTATGGTACGATCCAGAACGCGTATTCGTGACCTGGCTCGATCAGGACGTCGCCGAACTCTTCCTGGAAACTTGTCGCCGAACCTTTATATGAAGTAGGGCCTGTGTACAGCTTTTTCCATTCAAGGTCTTTAAGAAGATTGCCGCTAGACAGCTCTCTGTCAAATGACGCTCTTTCCTCGAATCCGCTGTAATATGAAGTGACGTTCTTCATTTCCACAGAGATTCCGATATTGGTGAAGGTTACATATGTCGTGCTCATCTTGATCTCCGGGGCTGTCGAAGTGCCGAATGTTCCGAAATGCAAAGGAATGTTCACGATTCCGCTGCGCTGGACGGTGATCTGTTTGCCTTCCTTCATGTTTATGGTATGCACTCTTCCGTCTGTGGCCTTGACGCTGATGCTGAGCTTTGAATATGTCTTGTGAGGGACAACTATATTGAATGCAACGGCTTCTTTGCCGACGCTTACCGGAGTCTCGCACTCGATGGTTACGCTTTCTGATCCGCTTGCTGCGCTGTCTTCCTTATATATCTGCTCGCCTGGATTGTAGCAGAAATCTCCGCTGAACTGCTGGTCTGTCGTAAATGTTATCGAAGATACACTGACTTCTTCGTCGCCGGAAAGGGTCAGGCGTATCACTCCGGCTGCATTGTGGAAGTTGAGTACAGGCTCATATGCAACGTCGCTGACCATCGGCATCGTCGCTTCTGCAAAAGAGTCCTTCGTGTATTTCTGAACCTGCGGTATGGTTAGATATATGTCTTCATTGAGGTCAGGAGTGCCAAGGAATATGTTTCCCGCCGGGTATCCGGCGATGACTCCCGTGCTGAAATTGATGTTCGTTTTCGTCTTGGGGCTGAATATTGCGCTTGACGAACCACCCTGATGTGTCACGTAGATACCTTCAAGGTAGCCGTCGGAAACGGCTATGACGTCACCGATGGTCCAGAGTACGTCATGCATGCCATCGACGCCCTCTCCCATTGATGTCCTGGTCTGAGGGGCGGTATGGGCGGTTATGGGAACATCGGCTGTTTCCGGTTCCGGCTGTACACAAGACGATACAGCAAGGGCAGCCGATATGAACAGTGCTATCTTTTTCATGTGGGGATGCAGTTTAGGATGGTTTATTCGAAGAAGTCTGAATAGTCGAAAGGGTCTGTAAATAACCCTTCGTTGCTGCCTTCTCCGCTCTCTGTAAGGAAAACCTGCTCAGCTTCGATCTCGATTATGCTGATTTCTGGATGTACGTATGTGTGTTCTGTATCTTTCATAGTAGTGCAAATTTAATTTTTTTTTTGAATTCTGAAACGCCGTGAAGCCATATTGCATGAGGTTTTTCAAAAATAGAGTACATTTGCATAATATAAATGATCATTTATGTCATTGGAGATAGAAAGAAAATTTCTTGTGTCGGGTGATTTCAGACCCTTTGTGACCGAATCCTCGCGTATTGTTCAGGGCTACCTTTGTTCCTCTTCAGGTAAGACAGTCCGTATTAGAATAAGAGGAGAAAAAGGCTTTCTGACGATCAAGGGGCCGACATTGCCGGGTTCGTGCAGCCGATTTGAATGGGAGACGGAAATCCCTTTGAAGGACGCTGAAGAACTTATAGGCTTGTGTGACTCAGGTGTCATTGACAAGATCAGACATCTTGTGAAAGCGGGGGATCATGTCTTTGAAGTCGATGAGTTTTACGGAGACAATCGGGGCCTGGTAGTCGCCGAGGTCGAACTTTCTTCTGAAGACGAGGCTTTTGAAAGGCCATCATGGCTGGGCAGGGAAGTCACAGGAGACCGCAGATATTACAATTCGTGTCTTTTGAGCAACCCATTCTGTAACTGGGGTGAAGAGTGATGAGAATCAGCTCTTTCGGAAAAAATGGTTACATTTGTGCGATTTTTTAGAATTCAATACATATGGCAATGATAAATAAAGACAAAAAGTACAAGTGGGAGTTTGACAACATTGGCGGCTCATCACGCGTAAGGATCAATTCCGGTGAGGCCATCGCTCGTCTTGCTGAGCTCGATCCGAAGATGTGGACGGTGCTCTCATGTCCGGTAAAAGGTCTCGAAATTGATGAAAAGAGCCTTGCTTATATGGATATCGATTCCGATGGAAAGATCCGAGTGAATGATGTCATAGCTACGGCAGAATGGATTACAGGTGCTCTCAAGGATGCTGATCTTGTCCTTAAGGGCTCGGACAATATCGACATAGCTCAGCTGGATCTTGAAAATGAGTCCGGAAAGAAGCTCTATGGAGCTGCACGCCAGATTCTTGACAATCTCGGCAAGGAGGGAAATGTCATTTCTCTTGCAGATACGTCTGATGTTGCGGCGATCTTTGCCAAGACCCGTTTCAACGGTGATGGCGTCATTACAGAGGCTTCGTCTGATGATGTTGACGAGAAGGCAGCGATTGCTGCAGCCGTGGCTTCGCTCGGAGGCGTCGCTGACAGAAGCGGTGCGCAGGGCGTCAATGCGGATATGATCGAGGCGTTCTATAAGACTCTCGCTGATTATGTCGCATGGCAGGAGGCTGCAGTAGAGGCTCCATACGGAGACAAGACCGATGCGGCAATTGATGCATATAATGCGCTTGATGCCAAGGTGAAGGACTTCTTCATGCGTTCGAAGCTCGCGTCCTTCTCTCCTGACAGTACAGCTGCTCTTGATGTCCAGACTTCGCGTATAGAGGCTATCAGCGCAGAGAATCTTACCGGCAAGACAGAGGAAATCGCAGCGTATCCTATCGCTCGCGTGACAGGAAAGGCTGAAATCGACCTTTCTGAGCCTGTGAACCCGGCATGGGCGGCTCAGTTCGAGACATTGAAGTCCATAGCTGCAGCAGATAAGAAGGTGCTTACTGAGGAGGACTGGGTGGCTATCGGAGCACAGTTCGCTGCATATACAGCGTGGAAGGGAGCCAAGGCCGGTGCGGCAGTAGAGGCTCTCGGACTGGATGCAATCAAGGATTTCATCGCGAAGGATAAGAAGGCTGCCCTTCTTGACCTGGTAGCTCAGGATGCTGCGCTTGCAGAGGAAGCCGCAAACATCGATATGGTAGACAGGTTCCTCCATATATACCGCGACTTCTATAAGCTTCTGCGTAACTTTGTAACACTCAATGATTTCTATACCAAGGATATGGGTGTTAAGGCTATTTTCCAGTCAGGACGTCTTATCGTCGACCAGAGGGAGTGCCGCTTCTGTATGAAGGTTGCAGATATGGGTAAGCATAATGCAGAGGCTGCTGCCAGCGGTATGTTCCTTATCTACTGCGACTGTACTACAAAGACAAGCTCTGCAAAGCTTAATATTGTAGCTGCCGTTACAGTAGGCGAGATAGGAGATCTTGTTGTCGGAAAGAATGCGCTCTACTATGACGAGAAAGGTGAAGAGTGGGATGCTGTCATCACTAAGGTGATCGACAATCCTATAAGCGTAGGTCAGGCTTTCTGGTCTCCATATAGAAGGATGGCGAAAACGATTGAGAATCTGATAAATAAGAGTGCGGCTGACAAGGATGCCAAGATGATTGCAGATGCAAATGCGAAGATCAATGCGGCTCCGGCTGCAATCCCTGCTGCTCCAGCAGCTGACGGTACCAAGCCTGCTGCAGCTCCTCCTTTCGACATTGCTAAGTTCGCCGGTATTTTCGCTGCCATAGGAATGGCCCTCGGTATGATCGGTACAGCTGTCGTATCGCTTGCCAAGGGTATCGTGGCCCTGAAGTGGTGGCAGCTTATCGTAGTATTTGTCGGCATCTTGCTTCTTATTTCCGGCCCTGCGATGGTCATGGCGTGGATGAAGCTCCGCCGCCGCAATATCGCTCCGCTCCTTAACGCAAACGGCTGGGCGGTGAATGCCGCATCCAAGATCAGCATCCCGTTCGGCGAGACACTTACAGATATAGCGAAGTTCCCTAAGATGAAGCTCAAGGATCCATACGCGAAGAAAGGACTTGCTCCATGGGCGAAGTGGGTGATCGCTGTTCTTGCGGTTGCTGCAGTCGCTGCCGGCCTCTGGCTCTTCAATGTACTCGCAGGCCTCGGCCTCAAGTCTCCGCTTCCGCGTTACAACCAGCCTGAAGCAGTCGTTGAGGAAGTTGTGGAAGTGACGGATTCATTGGCGGTTACGGATACAGCTCTTGTGGCTACGCCTGTGGTCGAGTAGTTTTTTCCATACATGTATAATAGATGCTCTCAGGAAAAGAACCATATGTCCTTTCCTGAGAGCATTCTGCTATTACCTTGAATTATTTAATATATACTGCTTTCGGCCCGCTTTTTTCATTATTTTTTATTGCCAATTCAAAAAAACTGATTACCTTTGTGCATTACTATTGTTCTGCCTAGTCGGTAATCGAGGCCCAAATCGGTTATCACGGGGCGTGATAAGCATGTAATGTTTAACTATACTATACTACTTTATGATGAAACGACTGACTATGATTGCCGTGGCACTGCTCATGTTGGGTGGTGTTGCGTCTGCGCAGCAGAGTAAGAGCGACGAGAGCCTCGAGTTCCGTCCTCACTGGAGCCTTAAGCTTCAGGGTGGAGCAGCTCACACAAGAGGTGAGGCTCAGTTCCTTGAGCTTATCTCTCCTGCAGCTCAGCTTTCAGCTTCCTACAACTTCCATCATGCGATGGGAGTGCGTTTCGGCCTTAGCGGATGGCAGGGCAAGGGAAGCGTGCTTTCTACAGAGAAGGAGCTTTATAAGTTCCAGTACGGCCAGCTCAACGCTGACTACGTTCTCGACCTTGCTAGCCTCATCGGAGGTTTCAAGCATGACAGAATCTTCAGCCCTTATATCTTCGCTGGTATCGGTGGCGCTTATGGTTTCAACAATGAAGAGGCTGCAGCTCTTAAGGCAGATCCTAAGTATTCTGCAATGCTCCCATACTACTGGGACAAGCTTCCTCTCGTTGTAGGCCGTTTCGGTCTCGGAGCTGACTTCTGGGTATCAAAGAGAGTTGCTCTCGGTCTTGAGGCTAACAGCAACTTCTACTCTGACAAGTTCAACTCTAAGGAGGATATGAGCGGTCTCCTCGCAGACTGGCAGTTCAACCTCCTCGCAGGCATCACTTTCCGTCTTGGCGACAACACACGTCCTTCAGCTGTTTACGCTGCTGCTGTAGCTGCTGCTGAGGCTGCTGCTGCTGAGGCTGCTGCAAAGGCTGCTGCTGAGAAGGCTGAGGCTGAGAGACTTGCTGCTGAGAAGGCTGCCGCTGAGAAGGCTGCTGCTGAGAAGGCTGCTGCTGAGAAGGCTGCTAGAGAGGCTGCTGAGAAGGCTGCCGCTGAGCGTGCTGCAAAGGCTGCTGAGAATTCAGACAATGTATTCTTCACAATCAACTCTACATACATCCGTAAGGCTGAGGGCGAGAAGCTCGTTAAGCTTGCTGAGTGGATGAAGGCAAATCCTGACTTCAACGTTGCCCTCGTAGGTCACGCTGACAGGGAGACCGGTACACCAGCTGGCAACATGAAGCTTTCTGAGAACCGTGCTAAGGTTGTTAAGGAGAGACTCATCAAGCTTGGAGTTCCTGCAGAGCGTATTTCAACTGCATTCAAGGGTGACACAGTTCAGCCATTCGCAGAGAACAACAAGAACCGTGTGGTAACCTGCACACTTGAGTAATATCGGAGATAAACGAAACTCAATATTTATTATTTAATTTAACAAACAGTATTATTTATGAAATCATTTTTCACTAAACTTGGCAAGTTGCTTCTTTGCGGAGTAGCAGTTGCTGTGGTTGGATGTACTGACTATGACACAGACATCCAGAATGTGAATGAGAGGGTTGATGCTGTCGAGGCCGACTTCGAGAAGGCTATCGCTGATCTCCAGGCAGAGCTCAACGCAAACTTTGCTACAAAGGCAGAGCTTGCTGCTCTCGAGACAGAGCTCAACACTACAATCGACGCAGCAGTTGCAGAGCTCAACGCAGCTATCGCAACTAAGGCTGACAAGGCTGAGGTAGAGGCTGCAATCGCAGCTCTCCAGAAGGCTCTTGCTGATGCAAAGGCTGAGCTTCAGGGTGACATCGACGCAAACTCAGCAGCTATCGCTGGTGCAGTTAAGCGCATCGAGGATCTCGAGGCAACTGTAAACTCTCTTTGCGAGGCAGTAGCTCAGAACACTATGGGTGTACAGAACCTCACAACTGCTTTCGAGGTATATCAGGCAGAGATGGAGGCTCAGATGGACGCAGTATACGCTTACATCGATACAATGGAGGAGGAGATCTACTCTAGCATCCAGACTGTTCAGGAGTTCGCATCTGCAATCAACACTCTCCTTGCAGAGGAGATCGAGAGATCAAAAATCGAGGATGAGGCTCTTTGGGAGAAGATCGATATGATCGAGAAGACTTGCACAAACCTCGACAACCTTCTCAAGCTTGAGGAAGAGGAGCGTAAGGCTGCTGACGATCAGATCTATCAGGAGATCGAGACTCTCAGAGCAAGTCTTGCATCAGTTTACACAACTCTTGAGGAGAAGATTGACAATGAGGTAGCTCAGATCAACCAGACTCTTGAGAAGCTTACTGCAACAGTATCTACTCTTTCTTTCCTTATCGACGACGTAGACGCTGCTCTTAAGGCACACATCGCAGCTTACGAGGCATTCAAGGCTACTCTCCAGGAGAAGATCGCTCAGTACGACATGGCTATCACTAACCATGAGACTGCAATCGAGACTCTTAAGAATGATGTAGAGGGTATCGAGGGTGTTATCGAGCAGCTTAAGGACGAGGATATCCTTCTTGGCAAGTCAATCACTGACCTTCAGGAGGCTCTTACTGCAGCAATGAACATTCACGCTGATGAGATTGCAGAGGTTAACTCTCTCATCGAGGGCCTTGCTTCACAGATCGAGGCAACTCAGCAGACTCTTACAATGCTCAACAACCTCGTACAGGATGTTTGGGGCCGTGTTCAGAGCATCGTATTCGTTCCTGAGTACAATGACCACAAGGGTACTATCGACTTCGCTATCGTACGCGTAGATCCTAACGCTGAGAACTCAACTGATCTTTACGTTCCAGCTATTTCAGTTCTTACTTATAAGGTTAACGCTGAGGACGCTTCTAAGGTAGCTTCTACTATCGCTCTTCAGTATGCTGAGAACCTCTCAATGGAGGTTAAGGAGGTTAAGGTTCGTTCAACTGAGACTGAGGCTCCTGCCGCTGCTCTCGAGATCGTTGACGTAACTGCTAAGGATGAGTATCTCCTCGTTTCAGTTGTTGCTAAGAACTTCAAGCCAGAGTTCTTCGAGGGTAGAAACATCTACAGCACTTCACTCCTTCTTTATGACGGAAACAACGACCGTGCTACTGAGTTCACTAACCTCGTTGCTGCTCAGACAGCTGAGTTCACTCCAGTAATCGTTGACGCTAACAATAAGGAGTACACTCTCGAGCCTAACGAGACACATCTCCTTCCTTACGACAAGGCTGATACTACAGTTGTTATCCTTAAGGACAACAAGCTCGCATTCAAGGATGCAGCTGGTAACCTTGTTAAGGATGAGGTAGTTGCACAGTACGACCTCAATGTTGAGAGAGTTCTTACTGCAAAGAACGGTAACGTTGTTATGACTGAGAACAATGAGGGTAACGTTATCGAGGTTGAGCCAGGTACTTTCAGATGGCTTTTCACTGCTGATTACGATGAGAAGGAGGCTGACTTCACATTCACACTTGGTGACCAGTACACTAAGGAGGATAAGGGTCGTGAGTTCGACTTCAACGTAGTTTACAATGTAAATGGTATCAAGGTTGCTGCTGATTCTAAGATTCAGCTTACTAACAAGCTCATCTCTTACGATGTTCCTGCAGTTGTAGTTCCTTGGACTATGGGTCTTGCTGACTCACTCAGAGTTGTTCTTAACGATGCATCTGTTCTTTACAGAAACGAGCTCGTAAGAAACGCTGCTTACACAGTTCCTGAGAACTTCGAGGGATACTCACTCTACTCAATCGTTCAGACTGGTACAACTCTTAAGAGAGAGGTTACTGTAAACGGTCAGCTCGCAACTAACGTTGACATCCAGGCTAGCATCGGTGACGAGTTCGTAACTCTCCGTCTCATCCCATCTGCTGAGAATGGTTATGCATTCCCTGCTTACGATGCTGAGAACGACTACAACGAGTACAAGATCACTTGGGTTAAGGAGCACGAGTCAGTAACAGCTACTATTACTGCAACTCTCCTCCTCGGCAAGCAGCCAGCTCCAGTAGCTGTTGACTGTGGTCATGCAATTCTTACAATTGATGGTGAGAACCCATTCTATGCAGCTGAGGTTAACTTCCTCGACGCAGCTTATGCTGAGTTCGATGAGGCTCTCCAGGCAACTGGCGTTGAGTTCCTCGGATATGCTGACGAGGCAACAGCAAAGGCAGCATTCAAGGCAGCTCTTGAGAACACAGGTGCTTCTGTAAACGAGGTTAACACTGTTAAGGTTGGTGGCGCTAAGGGTACTGAGTGGAATGTAGCATACAACACTGGTCTCGTTCGCTTCTACGACTACAACAAGGCTGAGTCAGTAATGACTGAGGACGGTGTACAGCTTTACACTCTCTATGAGACAGGTCTTAACGACTTCTGGTTCGAGGTTCCATTCGCATTCGAGCTTGATGCAACTATCGACGTTCCTACTAACGGTCTTATCTTCTCTACAGCTGACTATGTAACAGTTGTTGACGAGAACAATGGCCGCGTAGAGGTTGACGGTGATATCGTTAAGGGTGTTTACACTATTGACCAGGCTGACCTTGGCAAGTACTTCAACGTAAGCAAGGATACTGACAACGACAATAACCTTACTGTTCAGTTCATCGTTAAGACTGAGGGCGCTCCAGCACCTGAGACTACAGATGTAGTTAACGTTATCGAGGACGAGAACGAGGCAGTTGAGTACTTCGTACTTGACGAGGGTATGTCAGTAATCAAGGACTGGACTAACGGTAACACATTCCAGCTTAATGAGATCGAGGTTGAGGCAGTTCTCATGGTTAACGGTGTATTTGAGCTCGATCGCAAGAACGTAGTTCTCTACACAGCTGATCCACTCGAGTTCGCTGCTGACAGCATCGTTGTAACTCGTCTCCCAGGCGTACCTACAACAGTTAAGTCATTCTCTGCTCTTACTCTTACAAGCACAGAGGAGGAGGGTAACCTCATCAACGTAGATGGTAAGACAAGCAAGGGTCTCTTCTACAACTCTAAGGCTGATGTAACTTACGGAGCTGACTACACTGTAACTCTTAAGAGAGTTTACACTACTGACGAGAACGGTGACCACGCTTACCCAACTAACAAGTATGAGTATGCTGACGGCGTTATCACTCTTAAGGCTGATGACGGTATCCTTCTCCACTCTGTATACGCTGAGGTTGAGTACACTCTTACTCACAACTTCAACTATGGTAAGACAGACGTTAAGACTGTACTTATCGAGTTCCAGCCAGCTGATGCAAGTGAGTACTCACTCTAATAATTGATTCTACAATCAATACATACGAAGAGGTCGGCAATTGCCGACCTCTTTTTTGTATATCTCGCATTTCATTTGTCAGCGACACACTTTTTTCCCCTTGAAACAGTGTGTCGCTGCATTATTTCGCTTGTTTATGTGGGATAGTTGTTCGCGATACAGGTTTTTCGCACTAAAACGCTGTGTCGCTGCATTATTTCCCATGTTTAAGTGGGATTATTGTTCGCGATACACGTTTTTTACTTTAAAACGGTGTGTCGCTGACATTGAGAGATAAAAAACGACAGACTGTTCGGTCTGTCGTTTGATGTCATTGTATTTGAGAGGTTCAGATACGTGTTCCGTTCAATATCACCTGTTCGATCACTGGTGTCTGGTGACTGTATGGTATGAATGCGAGAGACGGAACCGGCTTTGTGATGATCAGGTTGGCTTTCTTGCCGACTGTTATCGAACCGAGTTCCTTGCTTACTCCCATTGCGTATGCACTGTTTATTGTACATGCATTGAAAGACTGCTCAGGTGTAAGTCGCATGCGTATACATCCTAGAGCCATTACAAATCGCATGTTTCCGCTTGGACTTGAGCCAGGATTGTAGTCTGATGCCAGTGCTACCGGTAGGCCTGCTTCTATGTAACCTTTTGCGTTGCCGAATGGGATACCGAGGAAGAAGGAACAGCCCGGGAGCATTGTAGGCATTGTTTCGCTGCCTCTTAGTGCCTCGATTTCTGCTTCAGTTGTCTTCTCCAGATGATCAACAGAAAGTGCATTATACTTTACTCCGACCTGAACTCCACCAGAAACCTCCAGTTCGTTTGCATGAATCTTTGGACGAATGCCCAGATTTGCCGCTTTTTCGAGGATTCTGGCCGTTTCTTCTACTGTAAAGAATCCAGTATCGCAGAATACATCAACGAAGTCTGCAAGGCCTTCTTCTGCCACTTTTGGCAACATCTCCTCGCAGACGAGGTCGACATATTCGCTTTGTCTGCCCCTATATGCTCGTCCGACTGCATGTGCCCCAAGGAAATTTGCCTTTACAGTGATCGGAGCTGTCTCCTTGATCCTTCTTATCACTCTAAGCATCTTCAGCTCATCCTCGACTGTCAGACCGTATCCGCTCTTGATCTCCACAGCTCCTGTACCCATGGCCATGATCTCACGCACTCTTTCCATCGCTTGTCTGTACAGCTCGTCCTCTGATGTCTCATGCAGAAGGTCAGCCGAATTCAGGATTCCGCCTCCTCGCGCTGCGATCTCCTCATAAGAAAGTCCTGCAATCTTGTCCCTGAACTCACCGTCTCGACATCCGGCATACACTATATGAGTATGCGAGTCGCAGAAAGCCGGCATTACAAAACCACCCTTCGCATCGATATACTCTATGTTCCCATCCTGAGCACCATTCTTGTCATCCTGAGCGTCAGCGAAGGATCTTTCACTTAAAGATTCTTCACTACACTTCGTTCCGTTCAGAATGACAGGTGAATTGCCCCTTTGGCTGGACTGTGACTCACCCTTCAGAATGACAGAATCTGACATTTCTCCATACTCAGTGATTATGTCGTCCTCAATCACGAGATACGCATCCTCGATGCACTCCACATGATTCATCTGAGCTCCTTCCAGCTTTATGACATCTGAAGGCAGTATGCCTACCAAGGTGCCGATATTGTGTATTACAGTTTTCATCGTCAATGATATTGATCTATATTCAGCAAAGATACATAAAATACATTATTAAATCTCAGGTATATGATTTTTGGAATGTAACACGTATATTTGCTTTAGTTTTACTCATTATAAATTTAAACGAACTGCTATGAAAGGATTGATGAAATTCTTTGCGCTTATGCTTTGCGCATCCCTTGTCTTCGCTGCTTGCGACAAGGAAAAACCAAATGATGACAAAACTCCGGAACACGAAACTCCAGTAACTCCACCTGACGAGAAACCAGAAGAGAAACCGGATGATAATCAGGAGGAAAAACCGGAAGATAAACCGAATGAGGACAATGTTCAGGACCTGGTGATTCCTGATATCCTCTTTGAAGGATACTACTATGGTGACTATTATGAGGTTGGAAATGGAAATGCCGGTGTTAATTTTATCGAAGGATCACTCGGAGTCGACGAGTATGATGAATATGTAGGCACTGGTACAATTGTTTGTCTCGACCTTAATTTTGCTTTGCCTGACGATCCGGATCATGCATTGATACCAGCTGGTACTTATGTTATGGATGAAGCCGGTACTGCAGAATCAGGCACATGGGGACTTGATGAGTCTTATATCATTAAAGTCGTTGATGGTGAGGCAGTTTATGACTATGCTGGCTTTACCGATGGTACAATTACAATTACAGAGACTGAGTCTGGATATAAATATGTGCTTGATCTTACCATTGACGGTGGCGACAAACTGTCTATGGAGTATGAAGGACCGGCAAAGCTCAAGAACTCTACTGAGGAAGGCAAATTCAGCAACCTTTCGTCAGATGTGAAAGTTCCGGGACTTACTCAGGCAAGCATGTTCTGCCTTGGTGATCTGATGGAGGACGGCCAGTCAGAGACATGGGCTATCTCAATAGGAGATAAGCACTATGATCTTCTCACTGATTATGGCCCTGGTTATTCTATGCTTCTTTATATCAATCTCGAACCGGGCATGTCAGCAGTACCTGCAGGAACCTATTCTGAATTCATCGATGTCAATTACGCGGAGAGCTACGAGGTCAATACGTTGATTGGAGGTATTTCGATGTGGGGAATGTACATGGGTTGTTTCTACATGTGTCCGGCTCTTACTGAGGAGGCAGCGCTCTGCAAAGGTTCAGTTACTATTGATGTCACTGATGATGTCTATACTATTACCGGTACTCTCTATGACGGATTTGATAATGCGGTATCATTCGAGTACGAAGGTGAGGTGGAACTTATGGTTTATGAGGAGTATGCTGTAAGGTCAGCTTCAGCAGGAAGAGGAATGATTTCCAAGAATCCGTTTTCTCTTGTAAGGAAGTAACATTCTTGATTTTAAATAGCAGGAGCCCCAAAAGTTTGAAATCTTTTGGGGCTCCTGTCATTTAACAGCCGATGGTGTTAACCCTTTATGAACTCTACCGACTTCTCGATAAGCGGATGCATGTACCTGTCGTCATCGATGAACGGAACGACCTTGCGGTATTTTGCAAAGATCTTCTCGATCTCCCATGAAGAGCGGAGCGGTCTGCGGAACTCAAACGCCTGAGCTGCATTGAAGAGCTCGATGGCGAGTACGCGCTCTGTATTCTCGACAACACGTACAAGCTTTGTAGCAGCATTTGCACCCATGCTGACATGGTCCTCCTGACCCTGTGATGACGGGATTGAGTCAGCTGAAGCCGGCATACAGAGGCCCTTGCTCTGGCTCACGATTGATGCGGCAGTGTACTGAGGAATCATGAAGCCGCTGTTCAGACCAGGCTTTGCCACAAGGAAGTTCGGAAGGCCTCTCTGACCTGAAATGAGCTTGTATATACGTCTCTCAGAGATATTTGAAAGCTCGGAAAGAGCGATTGTAAGCATGTCCATAGGGATCGCGATAGGCTGTCCATGGAAGTTTCCTGCAGAAATGATCAGATCCTCGTCAGGGAAGACTGTAGGGTTGTCTGTCGCGCTGTTGATCTCGATCTCGATTACGGATTTCACATAACGGATGGTATCCTTTGAGGCTCCATGAACCTGCGGGATGCAGCGGAATGAATATGGATCCTGAACATGAACCTTCTTCTGCTTGATGATCTCGCTGCCCTCGAGGAGCTGACGGAAACGTGCCGCAGTCTCGATCTGGCCCTGATGCGCGCGTACTTCATGTACCTGAGGGTAGAATGGCTCTATGCGGCCGTCGTATGCCTCAAGAGACATCGCTCCGATCTTGTCGGCCCAGTCGGAAAGCCTCTCGGCCTGGATGAGGGACCATACAGCGTGCGAGCTCATGAACTGTGTTCCGTTCAGAAGCGCAAGTCCCTCCTTCGACTGAAGGCGGATAGGCTCCCAGCCGAATTCTGCCCATACATCGGTACTCTGACGCACTTCTCCCTTGTACACGACCTCTCCCATGCCGATGAGCGGAAGGCACATGTGGGCGAGGGGAGCGAGGTCGCCGGAAGCTCCGAGCGAACCCTGCTGGTATACGACAGGAAGGATGTCATTGTTGAACATGTCGATAAGGCGCTGCACTGTAATTAGCTGCACTCCTGAATATCCATAAGAAAGCGACTGGACCTTGAGAAGAAGCATGAGCTTCACGATCTCAGGACGGACTGTCTCTCCTGTACCGCATGCATGTGACATCACAAGGTTGTGCTGGAGCTGTGAGAGATCCTCAGCAGGGATGGTGATGTTGCAGAGCGAACCGAATCCGGTAGTAACTCCATAGACAGGTCTTCCGATGTCTTCCATCTTGCTGTCCAGGAACTTACGACATTTTACTATCGCTGCCTCAGACTCTGGGCTGAGCTCGAGCTTCATGCCTTTGACGATGATTTCATTGACCTTCTCTATGGTCAGTCTCTTGCTGGAAATTATATGGTTCATAGTTGGTTGTTATTGATAAATCATACAAATATAGTGATATCTGTGGATTTCCGGCTTGGCAAAGACGTATTATGGTTATCTTTGTGCTAAATTTTACTTCGATGAGAAAGTCCCTGCTCGCCGTATTTTGTCTTTTTATCTCATTAGTTGTCCATTCGCAGGAGTGGAAGGCGGAATGGGACATGTCGGCACGTCTTCTGGGTGGAACAGGGCCATATCTGCCCTTCTGGCAGAGGACCGGATATGACGGCCTCATTCCAAATTCATCTTCGATCTTGGTCATGGGAGGAGGAAATGTACAGAAGCATACAGCTGGAGGATTCATATTCGAAGCGGGAACAAATCTTGTGGCATCCCTGGTTTCACGCAATCCGCTTGATGACGCGAAGGTTTCAGGTCTGGTGGACCGCCTGTATCTCTCCGGCAGTTGGAGAATGCTCCATATGGACATAGGAATGAAACCGCGCGAAAAAGATTTCGGAGACATCTCGATCACCGGTGGAGACATGATGTATACCCGTAACGCACGCAATATCCCCGGAGTGAACATGTGGTCGGACTGGATTTACCTGAATAAGGGACACCATGTGGGCATAAAAGGAAACTACGCTCATTATCAGTTCATTGACAATCGTTTCGTTAAGAATACGATGCTCCACAACAAGGCTGTATCCATAAAGATATCCCCTGTAAAAGCATTTGAAATTGAGACTGGACTGGAACATTGGGTCCAGTGGGGCGGATGTTCTCCGAGATTCGGAGATCTGCCCTCATCTTTCTCGGATTATATCCGTGTCTTTCTGTCAAAAGAAGGTGGAGACGATTCTCCGGATGCTGAAAAAGAGAATGTTTTGGGTAATCATCTGGGCAGGCAATATTATCGTTTAAAATACAACAATCCGGCTTTTGCACTGACCTTTCAGTATGATATTCCATACGAAGACCGTTCGGGACTCAGGTGGTGGGGTTTCCCTGACGGAGTGTGGACGCTGATGATGAACAGAAATGAACGAAGGACATGGGTTACTGATGTCGTATATGAGTTTGTACATACTGTATGGCAGTCAGGCCCGCTGCACGACAGACCGGCCACAGAGGATGAACTGGCTAAGCAGGATCCCGATGACTACTATTATGGAAGAAAGGTCCTGGGAGGCATGGACTGTTATTTCAACAATGGAATATACAGGTCAGGATGGACAAATTATGGTCGTGTGATAGGTCTGCCGTTGATGATTCCTTATGCTCCCGGAGAAGATGGAACGATAGATAATATCGCCAGTACAAGAGTGCTGGGACATCATTTCGGTGTGAGCGGAGTCCTGGCTGATAAGGTTCCATACACATTCAAAGCCACTTACAGCAGGCAATATGGAGACTACAGGATCAAGGACGACTTCTTTGCAACACACCCATGGCAGCTTTCATTCGCTTTCGAATGTGATCTGGATAAGGCACTTACCGGCCTGCCGGTCTCTTTTTCACTTGGTGGATATTGTGACATCGGAGAACTTTATAAGGACAGTGTCGGACTTACTCTCCGTGTCGGATGCGGCGGTTCCAGAAGAATAAGATAAAAAAAGAGGCAGATTCATCAGCGAATCTGCCTCTTTAAGGAATTATCCCAGGATGTTTCGGATCATTTCTTCGTCTGCGATGTTCGGGAGGGTTACCTTCAGGCCCGGAGTACGCTCCATCTCACGCTTGATCGCGTTCATGGCGCCTTCGTTGCGGGCCCAGCTGCGACGTGCGATACCGTTGTTCACGTCCCAAAGGAGCATCTCCTGGATATGGCGGTCAGAATCTGCCGAACCGTCGATAACCATTCCGAATCCTCCGTTCATAACCTCGCCCCAGCCGACACCGCCGCCGTTGTGGATCGATACCCATGTAGCTCCGCGGAATCCGTCGCCGATCACGTTATGTACGGCCATGTCTGCGCAGAACTGCGAACCGTCGTAGATGTTAGATGTCTCGCGGAATGGCGAATCGGTGCCTGATACGTCGTGGTGGTCACGTCCGAGGACGATAGGGGCTGTGATCTCGCCGTTTCTGATTGCCTCATTGAATGCGAGGGCGATCTTCGTGCGGCCTTCGCAGTCGGCGTAGAGGATACGTGCCTGCGAGCCTACGACGAGGTTGTTGCGGCCTGCCTCCTCGATCCAGCGGATGTTGTCCATCATCTGGCCCTGGATCTCCTCCGGTGCCTCTGCCATGATCTCCCTCAGCACGCGTGCCGCGATCGCGTCAGACTTCGCGAGATCCTCTGGATTCTCAGACATACATACCCAACGGAATGGTCCGAATCCGTAGTCGAAGAAGAGAGGTCCCATGATGTCCTGTACATATGAAGGGTAGCGGAAGCGACCGTCCTCGCGGAGAACGTCAGCTCCTGCACGTGATGCTTCAAGAAGGAACGCGTTACCATAGTCAAAGAAGTACATTCCTCTGTCAGCCAGCTTGTTGACTGCAGCGGCGTGGCGGCGCAGGGACTCCTGCACACACTCCTTGAACTTCTCCGGCTCCTCGGCCATCATGCGGTTGGATTCTTCATATGAATATCCCACAGGATAGTAGCCGCCTGCCCATGGGTTATGGAGGGATGTCTGGTCTGAACCGAGATCAACATGTACGTTTTCCTCTGCGAGTCTCTCCCAAAGGTCTACAACATTGCCCTGATATGCGATGGAAACGACTTCCTTGCCTTCTACAGCCTTTCTGATGCGAGGTATGAGCTCGTCGAGATCGGTATGGATCTCATCGACCCAGCCCTGGCTGTGTCTCTTGTGTGCAGCATGAGGGTTGACCTCAGCGCAAACGCTTACTACGCCTGAAATCACGCCCGCCTTTGGCTGAGCTCCTGACATTCCGCCCAGACCTGCTGTCACAAAGAGCATACCCTTCATGTTCTCCTCAGTGTCGGCCAATCCATTGGCCTTGAGCTGCTTGCGTGCGGCATTCATCACTGTGATCGTTGTTCCGTGAACGATGCCCTGAGGGCCGATGTACATATATGAACCAGCTGTCATCTGACCGTACTGCGAAACTCCGAGAGCATTGAACTTCTCCCAATGGTCAGGCTTCGAATAGTTTGGAATCACCATACCGTTGGTCACGATCACGCGTGGAGCGTCCTTGTGGCTAGGGAAGAGTCCGAGAGGATGGCCCGAGTACATGACGAGGGTCTGTTCGTCGGTCATTGTCGCGAGGTACTGCATCACGAGGCGGTACTGCGCCCAGTTCTGGAACACAGCTCCGTTTCCTCCGTATGTGATGAGCTCATGCGGATGCTGCGCCACACGGTAGTCCAGGTTGTTCTGGATCATGGCCATGATCGCTGCAGCCTGCCTTGACTTTGCAGGATACTCGTCGATAGGACGTGCGTACATCTCGTAGTCAGGACGGAGACGGTACATGTAAATGCGTCCGTACTCCTTGAGCTCCTGAACGAACTCCTCGGCGAGAAGCGCATGGTTCTCGGCAGGGAAGTAGCGGAGGGCGTTCTTGATGGCCAGCACCTTCTCCTCAGCGCTGAGGATCTCCTTGCGCTTAGGGGCATGGCTGACTGTGGTGTCGTATGGTTTCGGCTCCGGAAGCACAGCCGGAATACCTGCTAATATATCTTCGTGGAATCTGTTCATAAATATAGTCGTTATGGATTGTCCCTATTGTCATTCTGAGCTTCTCTATTGTCATTCTGAGCTTCTCTGTTGTCATTCTGAGCTTCTCTGTTGTCATTCTGAGCTTCCCTGTTGTCATTCTGAGCTTCTCTGTTGTCATTCTGAGCGTCAGCGAAGAATCTTTATCCGAAAGATCCTTCACTTCGTTCAGGATGACAGAGTATGTTCAGGATGACAGAGTATGTTCAGGATGACAGAGTATATTCAGGATGACAGAGTATGTTCAGTATGACAGAGTATGTTCAGTATGACGTCTAGATCTTGCCGTTTACGATCTCGAGCACTTCTGCTTCGGCTGCGATGGCTTTAGCCGCGATCTCGGCTGCTTCAGCGCAGAGTCTTTCTGCTGCCTCGCGGTCTGCGAGGCCTGCTGCGTTGATGCGTACGTTGAGCTGTGCTCCGAGAACTGCGCTGCGGGCTGCGAGCGCGCCTACGCCTGCGTCAGATACTGAGTTCGGATTTCCTTCTGCGGCCATTGCGCGTACGATGTCGAATACCTCGTATGCAGCCTTCATGGTCTTCAAAGGAACTTCGGTAGCATAGAGTGTCGCCGCCTCGAGAGCTGCTGCACGTGCTGCCTTCTCCTCATCGGAACCCTTAGGCATTCCGATAGCGGCCATGATCTTGTCGAATGCTGCCGTATCTTCATCAACGAGAGCGAGAAGCTTGTTCATCACTGCCTGACCCTTGTCTGCCCAGTCAGAGAATTCCTTCCAGCGTGCGTCCCATCCTGCCTTGTGAGACGAAAGGTTCGCAACCATGGTTCCGAGAGCTGCTCCGAGAGCGCCCATGTATGCTGAAATCGATCCGCCGCCAGGTGCCGGAGACTCTGATGCGGTCTCATATGCGAAGCCCTTGCATGTCATGCGGACGAGTCTTTCGCGAGCTGCGGCGTCCTTCTCGTCCTCGATAAGGAATTCTACGACTTTCTCCTTAGGGTTGAAAGGCTTGAGGTCATCAAGGCCCATGGACTTGACTGCGATCTTCATGATCTCCTCCTCGGAGATACCTGTCGAACGCTGCTGCTTCTCAAGGAAATAGCGACCTGCTTCGATAAGGGTACGCTTAGGGACGAGTCCTACAATCTCAGTTCCTGTTACGCGCAGACCTCGTGCCTGTGCTGCCCTGCATACCTCGTCAAATGCAACATGGAGCGGGGTTGTGTTGATGTCAGTTATGTTCATCGATACCTGGGCGATGCCGTATTCGTCTATGAACCAGCCGATTGCCTTGCAGCCCTTCAATGTGCCCGGGATCATCACGGTCTTGCCGTTCTCGTCCTTGACGATCTTGCCTGTGATAGGGTTGCCCTCTCTCTTCGGGCGGCCCTTCTCACGTACGTCGAATGCGATCGCATTTGCACGGCGTGTAGATGTCGTGTTGAGGTTGTAGTTCACGGCGATAAGGAAATCGCGTGCTCCTACATTTGTGGCTCCTGCCTGAGCTGCACGCTCTGTGTAGCATCCAGGTCCGAAGTCCGGCATGCGGTCAGGGTCTCCCATCTTCTCAGGTAGAGCCTCGTATTCGCCTGCACGGCATACCGCAAGGTTCTTTCTCTCAGGTTTCTGAGCAGCGGCCTCATAGCAGTAGCATGGAATTTCAAGCTCGTCATATATGCGCTGCGCAAGCTTTCTTGCGAGCTCTGCGCACTCCTCAAGGGTAATTCCTGAAATTGGGATGAGCGGAAGCACGTCAGTCGCTCCCGAACGAGGGTGAGCTCCATGATGCTGACGCATGTCGATGAGCTCTCCGGCCTTCTTCACGCCCTGGAACGCTGCTTCTACGACAGCTTCCGGACTTCCGACGAATGTCACGACTGTACGGTTTGTGGCTTCGCCCGGATCGACATCCAGGACCTTTACCCCACCTGATTTCTCGATCGAAGCCACGATGGCGTCGATCACTTCCATGTTACGGCCTTCGCTGAAATTAGGCACGCACTCGATGATTCTTTCCATATGTTGGTTTTTGTTTTTGTAAATTTTCAAACAACCTTTAAAGTTATAGCTTTTCCGTGAATAAACCAAGGTCATTCCACTTTAATTCTTCCGTCCTTGGAAGCTGTGATTTCCTTTCTGCTGCTCTTTGATGCAAGGTGTCGGAAATAGCTGACGAAACAGTCTCTGATTATTTCCGGGGAATCATGCCTGCTCTGGGCATTTTCAAGACCATATCGGCCTAGGTTCACGAGGTAGTCGATCGTTGCGACAGTATATGTCTTCGAGTCTTCTATAGGCTTTCCGCCGACCGTCACGGACTTTACCCTTTTGTTGCTGATAACCATCTTTACTTCTTTGTTTATCGGAAGGCCTCCGTTTGAAGCCACATATTCAAACAGCTTCTTGAGGTCTTTTCCGCTGAGGGTCACGATGGAAAGCACATTGTCAAACGGGTAGACTGCATAGACGTCTCCGACGGTAAGGTCTCCGGCCGATATCTCGGCCCTGATGCCTCCGGAGTTGTAGATTCCGACGTCAGCCTTGACTCCATAATATTCTTCTGCCATCCATATGAGGGCGTCTCCTGTGAGATTACCGAGCGGACTTTCCGGAGACCCTTTTCTGATTGCTCTGGGACAATGACCGATGACCTCTTCCATCTTCTCAGTGACAGTTGCGGAATAGACGTCTATCATGTCTGAGAATGCAGGGTCGATCTTTGCGTCAAGATGGCTCTTTACCGGGATCAGCCTGTATGTGAATGAAGGTCTTCCGGCCTTGTCGATCTTGATCTTTGCGTATCCAAGGCATATTCCCTTGCTGCCGGTCTGCACGACAGGGACTTCCTCTCCGTCGAGGTTTGTCACATAATCGGGGTAGTTGAGGAATGTATGGCTATGTCCCCCTATGATCATGTCTATATGTCTGGTGTTCAATGCGATACCTCTGTCATAATAGACTTCGTCAGTCTTTTCATATCCCAGATGTGAGAGCGCTATGACCATGTCCGCTCCGGCTTCGCGAAGCTTCTGCGCTTCTTTGTCGGCTACATTTATGGCGTTCTGCCATTCCACACCTTCGCACGCGGTAGGGTCTACCAGATTCTGTAGCATGACATTCAGGCCGATGAATCCTACTTTTGTCCCTCCGGCTTCCAGAATGATCGAGTTTTGTACCATACTGGAAAGGATGGTGTTTGAGAAGTCATAGTTTGACGTCACTACAGGTACTGAACTTAGTGCCAGCATGTCTCCCAGACCGACCATCTTCTTGTCGAATTCATGGTTGCCTAAGGTGCGGACGTCGTATCCGAGCTCTTCGAGAATCATCATTTCGACCACTCCGTTCAGGAGACTGAAATAGTATGTTCCCTGTACAAGATCTCCTGCGTCTGCCAGAAGTACATGCGGCTCAGCTGCTCTGACACTGTCTACCAATGCCTTTATCCTCTTGATTCCTCCTCTGTCCGCATTGTAGGTCTCCTCCTTGCCGAGCGGTTCGATCTGACTATGGAAATCATTGGTGAAGAGGATCACGAATTCCTTTTCCTCCGGTTCTTCCGGCTTCGGCTTTTCCTCTTCCTCGTTACCGTCCGGTTTTTCCGGAGTTTCGGTCTGATTTCCCGGTGGCGGATCGATGGTCTCACACGCTGCCAGTCCCAGCCCGAGAATCGTCGCAAATATAAATAGCAGTTTACGCATACATGAACATATTATCCGGACAAAGTTATATAAAATCCCCTCACAGCATGCAGATTTTTCTTTTTCTGAAAACTTTTGCTTTTTTTGATATGTTCTTTTTCTCTTTTTTAAACATTCATTCTGCGACTTAGGATACTTTTGCCATACACTTACCCTGGTATATGACAGCGTTGATACATATTGGAATAATGCTGGTTGTCATAAATTATCCTCGATGCAGCGGTGTGGTGTATTGCCTTGATATTCAGTAGGTTAACTGTTTATGGGTGGGGGATTTACCCCACCCACGCAGGCTTAAGTTGTTGATTTATAAATCCTTATGAAACACACAAAATATGGAGAAAAGGAAATTCAAGGAGGGAGAAGCTAATCATGTGTACCAACGTACCGTATCCGGCTTCAATATTTTCTATGATGTGGAAGATTACATCGTGTACTATACGATTTTTTCTGTTCTTGCAGTAAGGTACGATATCATCGTCTATGGTCTTTGCCTTATGATCGATCATGTTCATTCATTGTTCACCTCTCGTTCCGCAAGTGCGATGAGCAGGTTCATATCTCATGTTACATCGCTTTTCGTCAAAGAATACAATTCGGCTCATGATCGTATAGGGCCTCTTTTTGAAGAGCGCTTCGGCAGTTCTGTAAAGAGTGGAATAAAGCTCTTGCGCACTGCAATTTCATATCTCTATAATAATCCGGTAGAGAAGATGCTTTGCAGCAGAGCGCAGGATTACAGATGGAATTTTCTCGCATATGCACATTCGAGGAACCCGTTTTCAAATAAGATCATAAGAAAAGAGGCGTCCAGTAAGCTCAGACGTATCATCAAGGAGATTGACTATGAGGCTGGACGTGGCATGTACCTTTCATACCCACAGCTTAGAAGAATGTTGTCAGGTCTGGAGAAGGAAGAGAGAAACCAGATCATCGACTATATAATTTCGAGGTACTCTGTCATCAGATATGATCTTCTGGAGGGGTGCTATGGTGGTCATGATAATATGCTTATGGCAATCAATTCCAACGCAGGCAGTGAATATGAAATCAATGAGGTTAAATATGTGAAATCCGACAGGGAGTACCGGGAGCTGATAAGATATGTCCGTGAGCATGGCTTCAAGCATGCCGGGGATGTAATATCCTTATCGGATGATGAGAAATTTGATCTATATGGAAGCTTATCTGCGTGTACGTCAGCAAATAGGATGCAGATAGGGAAGTTCCTTCATTTTCAGGTGGAATATAAATGATTGATCATCAATGATATATGGTGCTGTGGGTGGGAAATTTATCCCACCCATAATGAACTAAATTCCTGATAACTAATAATTTACGTTCCACCTGGTTTTTCATGAGACGCAAACTCTTATGAAGTTTCGGGAGAGGGAAGCAATGTGCATGCAGATAAAAAACTGAGGGCTTCTGAGAAGAGCGGCGTTGTGCCATTTCTCAGAAGCCCTCAGGCTATTTTATATCAGTGATGTCTTAGAACATCTCTGGCTCGTTGTTCTGCTCTGGAGCGTCAGCCGGACGGTCGCGGTGCGGACCTCTTGGGCCTCTGTCATCGCGGCGTGGGCCACGGTCGCCTCTGCGGTCGTCACGACGTGGAGCGCCGTTGCGGTCATCGCGGCGTGGACCTCTGTCTCCGCGTGGCTTGCGCTCAGGCTCAACGTATCCCTCTGGCTTCTCGAGGAGAGCCTTGCGAGAGAGTCTCATCTTGCCTGTCTTCTCGTCGATCTCGAGGAGCTTCACGTCTACCTCGTCACCTACATGAAGAACGTCCTCTACCTTCTCGGTCTTCTTCCAGTCGATCTCTGATACGTGGAGGAGGCCTTCCTTACCTGGGAGGATCTCTACGAATGCACCGAACTCGAGGATTGAAACGATCTTGCCATGGTAAACTGTACCTGCTTCCGGAACAGCTGTGATGCCGTTGATCCAGTTGAGGGCCTTGTCCATAGACTCCTTGTCGAGACCGAAGATGTCAACTACGCCCTGTGATACGCCGTCAACCTGCTCCTCAGTGATTGTGATTGTAGTGCCTGTCTCACGCTGGATACGCTGGATAGTCTCGCCACCCTTTCCGATGATAGCGCCGATGAACTCGCCTGCAACACGGATCTGAACCATACGTGGAACGAACTCCTTGTACTCTGCACGTGGCTCGCTGATGGTCTTCATCATCTCGCCCATGATATGGAGACGACCCTGACGTGCCTGCTCGAGAGCCTTCTCGAGAACGTCATATGAAAGACCGTCTACCTTGATATCCATCTGAGTAGCTGTGATACCGTCCTTTGTACCGGTCACCTTGAAGTCCATGTCTCCGAGGTGGTCCTCGTCACCGAGGATATCGGTAAGGATAGCGTAGCGCTCGTTAGGATTGTCCTTGTCTGTGATAAGACCCATCGCAACACCTGCAACAGGCTTCTTGATCTTCACACCTGCGTCCATGAGGGCGAGGCAGCCTGCACATACTGTAGCCATTGAAGATGAACCGTTAGACTCGAGGATATCTGAAACCACGCGTACTGCGTATGGATTCTCCGGAGCCATAGGGATCATAGGCTTGAGGGCTCTGTATGCAAGGTTTC
>JAFYME010000009.1 GCA_017556765.1 Bacteroidales bacterium | reverse complement strand
ACGACGATCGACATAGCTCAGATGATAACACAAGGAATGGAAGACAACAACTGAACAAATAGACCATGAAACGTATCATAACCCTTCTGGCTGCACTCGCGATAGCCTCTGCAGCCCACGCACAGACAGATTCCCTCGTGGTATTCGACACTCAGGGAGATAACCTCGGCATCAGCATAGCCGGCTTCAACATCACCCTCGGAGATGACGGATCGTCAAGCAGCGGGAAAGCGGCAAAGCCTAAAGTAAAGAGAGTCACCACTAATTTTGTAGGACTGTCATTCGGAGCTAATGCTTTCACATACAAACCTAACTATGGTAACTGGGCTGGAGAAAACCAGTTCATGACCGACAATACCAGCAGCTGGCGCTTCGGAGTGGAGGCGTTCGGAGTACAGGTTTCACTCGACAGAAACCGAAAAGTGTTCCTCAAGGCATCCCTTAATTCATCCATCGACAGATATCGCTTCACGAATGCAATGACTCTTATAAATGATGAGAACGGAGTGCTTATGCCGGAACCTCTTTCAGGAACAGTCAAGGCATCAAAAATGATCGCCTCGTATCTCGGTATAGGAGCGGGATTCGGATTCAAGATCAGCAGGGTCCTGGTAATGTTCGACTTCAATACAGACATGCTTACCAGTTCGTATGTGAAATACAAGAATCCGGGCAAGACACAATACAACATCAGCGGGCTCAACAACATAAGATACAGGACCGGAGTTTCAGCCACTCTTTCCGGATTCGGAATATATGCAGACTATTCGCTGACTCCTCTTTATCGAGAGAGTGTCGGAAACGACGGACAGGTCCTTTCAATCGGCATCCGCTGCGGATTCTAAAACAACATCGACATGAAACGTATATTGACCATATTGACATTAGCTTTTATCCCGTTCGGCTTGTCGGCTCAGAAGCACACGGATGCCTTTTTTGAGACGTACAACAAGGTACAAGGCTACCAGAGCATAGTATATGGCAAGCGTATGCTGGAGATGATGAAGGATGACGCAAGCGCAGATGTCAAGTCACTCCTCGACAGGATCCGGTCCATCCGCATCATCAGTTGCGACAGGCCGGAAGACCAGATAGTCCGTCGTTCAAGAATAAATGCAGACAATGACAACTACGAGATCATTTCCCAGATAAATGAGAACGGCAGCAGTTCATATTTCTATATTCTGGAAAAAGGGCGCAAATCCAAGGATGTGTCGTTCCTGATGATCGTCAGCGGTCCCCAAGGCTCGGCGGTGATGGAGATCATCGGTGACTTCAACGTAAAGGACATCTCCAAGCTCTCGATAATCGGACAAAAACGATGAACATGAAATGGCCTTACAACTATTCTTGCATTGATTTCTGATACTCTTTCCAGAGATTTCTGATATCGGAAGTGATCAGGGCGACGGCCGGAGCCACAACGGTTCCATGGTTGAAGCCCTGCATTTCGTATAATACGGAGTCGTGCTTGAAATTCTTCAGAAGTGCCTGAAGGTGAGCATTTTCCTCATAGCGAGCAAGCATCTCGAGATCGCGGTCGCCTGAGATCAGGATCATCGGCGCGCCTCCCCTTCCGGCATGGCTCATAGGAGCATACTCGTCGATTACAGGGATTCCGTCAGGAAGACCTCTTTCCTCTCTGATCGTATAATGAGTCACAGTCTGGCCGCTTATCGGATAAGCCTTTGCTATCTTGTCGGCATCCTGACCGTACTGTGCCATGTACTCCTTCGCAAGCGCGACCATCAGGGTCAGGTATCCGCCCGCTGAATGACCGGAGACATAGATCTGATCCTTGTTTCCACCGAACTTCTCTATGTTTTCGAATGTCCATGCCACCGCCATGGCTGCATCATCTATGTAATCAGGACATTTGCATTTCGGGAAAAGACGGTAGTTCACGCTGACCACAGCGAATCCCTGCCTGCGGAATCCTTCGAGAAGCTCCTTGTTACCGCCTGTCAGACCGCCGCCATGAAACCATACGAGTGTCGCGAATCCCTCGTCTGTCTCAGGATAATAGACATCGAGCACACAGCGCTCCTTCCTGTACGCATCTGTCTCATCTGCAGACGTATAGGATATGTTCTGCACATAGTTGTAGCCTTTGTCCTGAGGATGAGGCTGAGCTGCTGCCGAAAATGCGGTGATGATAATCAGGGCCGCAATGAGAAGTCTTGATTTCATAGTATTCTGCTTGGTTTATGATGTTTCGAGCACGTTTTGGCCATTTTTGTGCTTTTTTGAAGCTTTTTAGGTGGTTTTGAGCACGTTTTTGCTGATTTTGTGCTCATTATCTGATTGATACCAGATCTGCCAGCACGATCGCTGTCATGGCTTCCACTACGACCGGAGCACGAAGGGCGAAGCATACGTCGTGACGGCCAGGGACCTCGAGGGTATCCATCTCACCGGTCTGGAAGTTGAATGTCTGCTGGACCTTTCTGATACTTGATGTCGGCTTGAAGGCTACTCGGAAGGTTAATGGAGCTCCGTTTGTGATGCCTCCGTTGGCTCCGCCTGCACCGTTCTTGGTCGGTCTGCCGTCCGGTCCGATAGGGTCATTATGTTCCGAACCCTTCATGCGGGCTGCTGCAAATCCATCACCGAATTCTATGCCTCGCACGCCTGGGATGGAGAAAACGGCATGTGCAATGAGCGACTCGACACTGTCCCAGAACGGTTCACCATAACCTGGGTCAATATCCGGTACTGTACATTCGATGACCGCTCCGAGACTGTCCCCCTCCTTGATCGCCTGGTCAATGGCCTCCTGCCAATGATCAGCCTGGTATGAAACGTCATTGCCAGTCTGACTGAGAGCGTCATTGCCGGCCTGACCGGCAATCTCTACGATCCTCGCCTCGACGGTCGTGCATGGAGTATCATCCAGCACAGTAGCGTCAGCGACGATCTTCTTCGCCACGACACCGGCCGCCACAATCGGCAATGTAAGCCTTCCGGAGAAATGTCCCCCTCCGCGCGGATCCTGACAGTCGTCCCACTTCAAAGCAGCCGTAAGGTCTGCATGTCCCGGACGAGGCATAGCCGCAAAGAGCTCATAATCAGACGAATGAGTATTGGTATTCTTGAAAGTTATCGTCAGAGGAGCTCCTGTCGTATGTCCCTCGAAGACGCCGCTCACGATCGTCGGCCTGTCGGCCTCGATACGCGGTGTCGTGCCCTTCGCACCGCTCTTCCTGCGGAGGATATCCTGCTCGAAATCCTGCTCCGATAGCTCCAGACCAGCCGGAACACCGTCCATTACCACACCGATGAGCTCCCCGTGGGACTCTCCGAATATGCTTACCCTGAATTTTCTACCGAATGTATTCATATTCTTAAACTTTATCTCTTTTTCTGTCCTTTCCTTGATATGTCACTCCTTTCCACGACGTGCACGAATATGAATCCGTATACGTTACCTATCCCCTAAATCCCCTTTCTCGAAAGGGGACTTGCCATCGCTTCGCTCAAAACATAATCTTTTTCTACCCCTTTCCCTGATATGTCACTTATACCTTCGCTGAACAGGCTGGCGGAGAGTGGGGCGTAACTCCCTTCTCCTCAATAACTTACACGATATCCGTGCCCACCTTTGACCGGCACGGAAAACACATAAACTGCTAATATTCAGCTAGTTACAGCCCACCATCACTGCGGAATCGAACGTCTCGTGGAACTGCGGGAAGGATTTTGCCACGCATTCCTCGTCGTCTATCACTATCGGGCTGTCGGCACCAAGGGCAGCGACTTTCAGGGCCATGACCATGCGGTGGTCGTGATGCGAAGTGTAGTTTCCGCCCCTGAGAAGGCCGGAAATCACAGCCGGAGCCTCATCAGAAGCAGAAGCATCTGCAGTACTTCGGGCTGCAGCACCCCTCAACAAGCGCTGTGCGAGGCTGTGTCCCTCGATGATCATTATGTCTCCATCGACCGACGCCTCGACTCCCATCTGGGTCAGCATCCCGATGATCGCCTTCGCTCTGTCGCTCTCCTTGTTGGCAAGGCGTCCCACACCGGCAAGACGGCTTGTGCCCTGACAGAATGCCGCGAGGACCGAAATGATCGGGAAGAGGTCCGGACAGTTGGATGCATCTACACTGAATGCTTTCAAAGGAGCACGCTGGACTGTGATGTTTCCCCTGTCTCCGTCGAGCTGAGAAAGGCTGGCTCCTGCGTCCATGAGTATGTCCATGATCGAGAGGTCTGCCTGAAGTGAAGTCGTGTCAAGTCCCTGAACCTCAAGCTTTCCGAAGATCGCACCGGCCACAAGGAAGTTGGCCGCAGCGCTCCAGTCGCCTTCGAGATCTATGTCCGCAGCCTTATATCTCTGACCGCCCTTCACCTTGAAGACCATCTCGGTACATAACGACCAATCACCGTCGGAAGCAAGGAAATCCGGGCCGCCGAGCATATCGTTGCCGACCTTGATGCCGAACTTCTTGAGGACTTCGAGGGTTATGAACATATATGGGATGCTCTTAGGCTCATGTACAATGAGCGAGCTGTTCTTTTCCGCGAATGGAAGGGCCATGAGCAGGCCCGAAATGAGCTGGGATCCATGCTTTCCGGATATCTCCGCACGGCCGGCCTTGAGCGGGCCCTTGACTGTCAGTGGTACGCTCACGGCATCGGATCCCCGATCGGGTCGGGGATGACGTTCGTCATTGCCGGCATGCAGATCACCGTCATTGCCGGCCTGATCGGCAATCTTCGCCTCGAAGGCATCCATTATCTCCTTCGCGCCGGTCAGAGGACGTCCAAGCAGAGTCTTTTCGCCGGTAAATTTCACGGCCTCCGTACCGATCTGAGACATGATCGGGATCATCATTCTGGTCAGCAGGCCCGACTCCCCGACATGAAGCACAGGGGTTCCGTCCTCATCCTGAGAAAGAGTTCCGTCCGCTGAGAGGAGCTGCTTCAGCCCGCCGAGGCTTGCTGATATTCCCTTGATTGTCACCACATTACCATCGACCGAAACTTCAGCCCCGAGGTTTCTCGCGACCTGAAGTGCGGCTTCATTGTCTCCGCATGGAGTGTATCCTTTAAGATGAGATGTGCCGTCTGCGAGGGCCGCAGCGATGATCGCACGCTGGGCAAAACTTTTCGAAACAGGCATCACGCACCGCGGGCAGTTTTCACTATAAACTGCACTTGGTCCCCCTGAATTCTGGGGTACCTCGGGCATTTTTCCTGCATTTCTGCTCTCAGTCCCGATGAACATGAAATCACCATAGACTGCCTTACGCATTTCTGACGTAGACCATTGTCCGGGAGCCGCAGCCTCCTCCGAATTCAGAGCGGCATATGTGTATGGAGCTCCATGCATGAGGCAGTCCAGACGCGAGCGACGGCCTTCATCGCCCATGCAGAACGCTATGAGCCCGCCGTCCGACAATGCACCGATCTTCTCGTTTCCCGAAACCTTCTCCTCGCAGCACCAGTCGTACAGAGCCATCACCTTCTCCACATCGGCCTCGGAATGTGCCGTAGTCACGATCTTGACCATGTCCGCACCATGGTACACACACTTCTCCACGATCGCCTTCAGCGCCTCGAGCGAATCAGTGCCCTCGAAATCGTGGTACGACCTGATGAATATGGTACCGTTTTCATGCGCGGCCTGACGCACCCTCTTGGACATCTGCTTCTGCGCCTCGAGCTCCACATCGACGTACCTTGCACCGGCCTCTATGGCCCTTATGAGCCTTTTCTCCGCGATCTGCATCGCCTTGATCTCGCGGTTCTGCGGGGTAAGGTCCTGCAATGAGGCCTCATTCGAGGCAATCTCGTTTATGCGGCATGTAGCCACCAGCGGAACATCCGACGTAAAAAGTTCATCGGTCTCCTTGGCGGTCAGCTCGCACCTGTCCAGACGGATTTCCGCCATCTCACACTCTTCCAGAGCAGCAAGTATCTGCTCGTAGCTCCTGTTCTGTATTGTTGTACAAATCATAATCTTTACTTCATCAATCTGCAGACTTCATCGACGGTAAGGGCGACGATCTCGACCTCGCCGATCGCCTTCGGGAGCACGAAATGGACCTTTCCACCCTCGGCCTTCTTGTCCTTCTTCATTATCTGAGCCATCTCCTCGATGGAATATGGGCAGTAGCACGGAATGTTGCAGTCCCACAAGTCATTACTGATCTTCGCCTCCAGCTCTGTCGGGTCGTTGCGGTCATTCCTGTAGTAACGGTCGGCAAGCTTCGCCGCCAAGACCATGCCCATAGCAACCGCTTCACCGTGGGTCACGCCTTCAGGGAGGCGCTGCTGAATTTCAGTTTCCATGTCCTCTGTCGCCGTTTCCCTTTGCTCCGCAGACTCCCTCTGCGCGAGGGTCTCGATCGCGTGGGCGAATGTGTGTCCGAGGTTCAGTTTGCGACGCTCGTCCTTCTCGAACTGGTCACGCGAGACGACTCCCGCCTTCACCCTCGCTGCAGCCGAAATGAGCCCTGAGAGCGTCCTGCGGTGCTTTTTCAGGATTTCGGCCCATGCCTGCTTCTCATCTTTTCCATACATCATGACCTCCACATGGTACTCGCTTGAGATGTCGAAGAACAGGTCGGCAGCCTTCTGGTAGTTGCCGTTGTCCTCGATGATGAATGTCTTGAGCATCTCTGCTACACCCGAAAGAAAATCCCTCTGCGGAAGGCTCTCCAGAAGCTGCGGACACATGTATGTAAACGCCGGCTGGCGGATGATTCCGAGGATGTTCTTGTACTTGTCGAAGTTCACGCCCGTCTTGCCTCCGATCGCCGCATCGACCTGCGAAAGCAGAGTCGTAGGCACATACGCAAAACGCACTCCCCTCTTGTAGATGCATGATGCAAAGCCCACCATGTCCGTCGTGATGCCGCCTCCGACAGCCAGGATCATCGCATCCCTGTCTGCTCCGTTCTCCAGCAGCCATGCGCATATGTGCATCACCGTCTCTAGGGTCTTGCCCTCCTCGGAGGTCTCTATAAGCTTGATCTTCGCGTTTCTGTTCTTGAGGATTTCCGTCAGCTGGCCGGTCGCTGGACACTTCCGCGCGACGTTTCCGTCAATGACCGCATAGATGCTCCTGTACGGCTCCAGGCACGAAGGCAGGTCCCTCAGGCTCTCCGCCGCCACGATGCGGCTTATCGCCTTCTTTCCGGAATATATGTTTATCTGCTCCATCGGGGTTGGGTTTTAGTGCGTGCGGCCTGTGGT
>JAFYME010000042.1 GCA_017556765.1 Bacteroidales bacterium | reverse complement strand
TTTAAAGGAAAATCTTGATATGAAGGATACTACAAAGAAGAAGATCGTCGGATGGTTCTGGGGACTTTTTACTGCAGGAGTGCTTGGAGTGATAGCTCTTCTGGCTGCTGTATGGATGTTTGCGGACATCCCGTCATTCGAGGAACTCGAGAATCCGGACAGCAAGCTTGCGACCCAGGTCATAGCGTCGGACGGCGCGGTACTGACGACTTTCCATATTGAAAACAGGTCGTTCGTCAGCTATGAGGAACTGTCGCCGAACCTTGTGAATGCGGCGGTCGCTACCGAGGACGTCCGTTTCTACAATCACTCCGGCATCGACTTCAAGAGTCTCGGCCGAGTGGTCTTCAAGACCCTTCTTGGAGGTGACTCAAGCCAGGGAGGTGGAAGTACGATCACCCAGCAGCTTGCCAAGACCCTCTATCCGCGTGAGGATGTGAGCAGCAAGATCCCGGGTGTTTCTATACTTAAGATGGTATGGATCAAGCTGAAGGAGTGGATCACAGCCGTGAAGCTCGAGCGCAACTATACCAAGGACGAGATCATGAACATGTACATGAATCAGGTGTTCTTCGGAAGTAACGCATACGGAATCAAGGCCGCTGCCCAGACATTCTTCGGAAAGAATCCTATAGACCTTACTGTGGAGGAGAGCGCAACTCTCGTAGGTATGGTCAACAAGCCTACAAGATACAACCCGGCTCTGAACCCGGATAAGTCATTGACCAGAAGGAACTTCGTGATCTCGCAGATGGAAAAGGCAGGTTTCCTTTCCGAGCATGACAGGGATTCGATCCAGCAGATTCCGATCACGCTGTCATACCAGATCCAGGATCACCATGCCGGTGTCGGACCTTACTTCAGGGACATGCTCCGTCGTACAATGAATGCGAAGGAGCCTAAGCGCTCTTCATATAATCAGTATGAGGACTATGTGGTCGACTCTCTCCTCTGGGCTGATGACCAGCTTTACGGATGGCTCAACAAGAACAAGAAGGCCGACGGCACTTCATACAATCTCGACAAGGATGGTCTCAGGATCTATACGACAATCGACTCACGCATGCAGAAGTATGCGGAAGAGGCTGTGGCTGAGCACCTTGGAAAGGATCTTCAGAAGAGTTTCTGGAGAGATCTCAGATACAAGACCAACAAGCCTTTCTCTAACGATATCGACCAGAAGACCATAGACCAGCTCATGAAGCAGGCCCGTCGCTGGAGCGACCGTTACCGCATCATGAAGGCGAACGGAGCGTCTGAGGCGGAGATCCGCAAGAGCTTCGATGAGCCCGTTCAGATGAGACTTTTCTCATGGAACGGAAAGGGATACATCGATACCGTGATGACTCCAAACGACTCGATCAAGTACTATAAGTCTCACCTGCGTGCGGCTTTCATGGCCATCGAGCCGGAAACAGGACATATCAAGGCCTATGTCGGCGGTCCGAACTACCGCTACTTCAAGTATGACAACGTCCGTCAGGGCAAGCGTCAGGTGGGATCAACGATCAAGCCTTTCCTCTATACTCTTGCTATGCAGGAGGGCATGAGCCCATGTGACAAGGTCGTGAATGTTCCTCAGACATTCATCGTCAACGAGGACGAGACATGGACACCTGCAAGTACCGACAAGGACGAGTGGATCGGCCAGACAGTGACATTGAAGTGGGGACTCACAAAGAGTTCGAACAATATCTCGGCATATCTGATGAAGCAGTTCGGCCCTGAAGCCATGGTCGAGATGATGAGAAAGATGGGAGTCGGATCATATCTCGATCCAGTGAATCCTCTCTGCGTAGGATCGGCGGATATCACTGTGTATGAGATGGTTTCAGCATACAATACGTTCCCGTCGCGAGGAGTTTATGTGTCTCCGATCTTCGTGACCAGGATTGAGGACAGCATGGGCAATGTGCTGGGCGAGTTCACAAACAAGAAGCGTGAGGCGATCAGCGAATATACCGCATACCTCATGGCGAACCTCATGCAGGGAGTCGTGAACAGCGGTACAGGCGCACGTCTCCGTTCAAAGTATGGTCTCAAGGGTGAGATTGCCGGAAAGACCGGTACGACAAACGACCAGTCGGACGGATGGTTCATCGGATATACTCCTTCGCTTACGGCAGGTGTGTGGGTAGGCGCCGAGGACCGTCAGGTTCATTTCGAGTCGCTTTCACTCGGTGGCGGTTCGAACATGGCCCTTCCTATCTGGGGTCTCTTCATGCAGAAGTGCCGCAAGGATGCTTCGCTGAAGATGGACGAGAACGAAACATTCATGGCACCTCCGGGCATAAGTCTGAATCTTAACTGTGACGGAAGCGATGCCGATGCCGAGATCAAGGCTGAGGAAAGTACAGATTATTTCTTTGAGTAAATGGAAAATATTGCAGTAATATATGGAAGCGACTCCTCTGAATGGGAGGTGTCGTGCAGAAGCGGTGAGTTCACAGCTTCGCGTGTTGACGGATCGAAATTCAATGTGTATGAGATCTTTGCAAGATATGGCAAGTGGTCTCTCGCAGCATATAGAAAGAAGAATTCCATGAGGATCGTGATCCCTGAGGATCAGCGTCCCCAGATCGACAAGACCGATTTTTCGGTTATGATCGGCGAGAGCAAGGTGAAGTTTGACTATGCATACATCATGCAGCATGGCACTCCTGGCGAAAACGGTCTCATGCAGGGTTATCTCGAGATGCTCGGCGTGCCTCACAGCGGTTGCAACGCCTTTGTATCAGCTATCACTTTCGATAAGTTCTCATGCAAGAGCTACCTTAAGGATGTAGATTTTGTGAAGTGTGCGGATGACATCTTCCTTCGCAAGGGAGAGCCGGTTGAAGGACTTGCGCAGAAGGCTGTGGAGAAGCTCGGACTTCCGATGTTCGTGAAGCCGACAGACGGAGGCAGCAGTTTCGGTGTGACCAAGGTGAAGTCTGTTGAGGACTTTGACAAGGCAGTGGAGTATGCATTCTCTGAAGGAAACATGCTCATAGCAGAGGCGGCTATCGTGGGACGTGAGCTCACATGCGCAGTATATAATAATGGTAAGGAGAATGTGGCTCTGCCTGTGATCGAGATCCTGACGGAGAATGAGTTCTTCGATTATGAGGCCAAGTACAACGGTCATAGCAAGGAGGTATGTCCTGCTCAGATTCCCGATTCGTTGAGGGAAGAGATCCAGGAGACATCTAAGAAGATTTACGCTCATCTCGGCTGTGCAGGTCTGGTGCGTGTGGATTACATCTGTGCTGAGGATGGACTTTACTTCCTGGAAGTCAATACGATACCTGGCATGACTGCAGCTTCTCTTGTGCCTCAGATGGTACGTGCAGCCGGCATGGACATGACCGATTTCCTGACTACAGTCATTGAAAATTCCTGACCCATTGTATCCAGAGTTTGCCGAGGGATCTCTACTCTATGAACCTGAAAGATCTTATCAAAGAAGGTATAAACACCATCTCGTCGCTTTATCCTGAAGGGGAGGCACGCGAGATGGTGCTTGCATATCTGGAGCATAGGATCGGTACGACAAGGCATACCCATATCCTGAATCCTGACTACGTGGTCTGCGACGATATCGTGCCGGAGATCAGGGATGCATACAGGCGCATGGCATCCGGAGAGCCTCTTCAGTATGTCATCGGTCTGGCGTATTTCTATGGACGTGAATTTCATGTCACTCCAGATGTCCTGATCCCTCGTCCTGAGACTGAGATTCTGTGCAGGACCGTACTTTCTCCATTGGAGGTTGGAGGTATGCAGGACATGCCACCCCCGGCTAGGGGGTGCGTAAGAGCCGTAGGCTCGACGCGGGGGTCCAGCATACCTTCGACCTTCAATGGAGTAGGAAGAGTACTGGATCTATGTACGGGCAGCGGATGCATAGCATGGACCTTGGCCTTGGAAATGCCAGGCGCGGAAGTCACCGGAGTGGATATTTCCGATGGTGCGTTGGCTGTCGCTTCAGGGCAGGATTTTGCAGATGAAATGGCCAGAACAGGCGCGAAGGCTCCGCAATTCCTGAAGGCTGATGTCCTTGGTGAACCTCTGGCCGATCTTGGTATGTTCGACGTCCTCGTGAGCAATCCTCCATATGTGATGGATTCCGAAAAGGCGTTGATGCGTTCAAATGTACTTGACCACGAGCCTCATCTTGCCTTGTTTGTTCCGGATGATGATCCGCTTGTGTTCTACAGGGCTGTGGCGGTATGGGCTTTGAAACTTCTGAAGTCTGGAGGAAGGGGAGTCGTGGAGATCAATGAAGCTCTTGGCGAAGAGACTGCGGAGATTTACCGCAGTGCCGGTTTTTCACATGTACATATAATAAAGGACCTGAACGATAAGGATCGTTTTGTAGCGTTCATGAGATAAATTTGTTTGATTTTTATAAAAAATCCAACAAATTTCTAGGTAGCAATCGGCCTCTCACGTGTGTGGGAGGCCGATTTTTGCAAATAGCCGTAGAAATTTTCATTCAACGGATAAATGTCTGGAACTTTGCAGCAGATAAAATGAAGATATTATGAAAACTATTGTCAATACTATCGTTTTGTCTGCGTGCATGCTCGCAGCGGCTTCATGTGAGATTCTGGACAATGATCCTGACAAGCACGTCAAAGACGAAGATTCAACCTATGTCGGACTGGAAGAAGTGGCGGAACTGTTAGCCTTGATACCTTTAAAGTCATCTCATGTGAATGAAGTGCATGATGCTGTCACTTCTTCTTCCGGCAATGGTTATGACGAGGAGTATACGATGAAGGATCTGTTTGAAAGGCCTGGAGCCGGAGTGGGCGACCTTGAAGTCAGGAGCGGAACCATATATGAGAACCCTTTGAGGGATCTCATCAAGGAGCATGTTTACGGCATGGCTGCCACAAGGTCCGCCGATGATGGGATTGACCCTGACAGGTTTCTGGAGGAGCTGATGTCTTCGGACATACAGATATACTGGCCTTTCTCTGATAGCTGGGATGGCGAAGGAATGCCGATAATCACATACGATCCCGAAGATGGATCGGACAAGAATATGGGATATAGACTGGTCGTGAATGATGATGGTTCCCGAAGCGTTGAGAGTTTGGTTGTTGATGAGGCGCTGGCAGAAGCAGAACCGGTATGGGTGGTAAACAGGAATTCTGATGCCGGGTACGCAACATTGGAGATGCTGAGAAGGGAAGATCCGGATTGGGGAGAGGGAGGCGGAACCATCATTGTCAGACCGTCATGTCCGGAAACCTTGAAGACAAGGGCTGAAGTTTCGGTCAAGTCGCTCATTCTCAAGGATTTCACTATGAACAGAAGTTATGATACCTGGTTTGCGGGAGCATCGGAATTCTTCGTCAAGACAGGTTCGGTTGAAGACTTTACGGCATCGACGGAAGCGGAGCTCAGGTTATATAGTCCCACGATTACAGATTTTCTCATAGTTGTTAAACGTAGTCAGATCGGAGAGCCGCTTCCTTTCAATGCCATGCTTGTCTCTGACTGGACAGGTCAGATGACGCATTGCGCCTTCATGATCACCGAGGATGACGGTGGAACCATTACGGAGTGGAATTGCACAGCTCTGGTGAGAATCGCTTCCAAAAGCTATGGCTTCGAGATAAAGATCCCGTTCAATTCCCGCGACGATGTGGTCTGGAGAGGGCAGCTTTCAAGCCGCTGGCTGGAGGCAAACAGCAACCTTGTCGGCCATTTCGGCGACGTAGACCTTACTTTCGAAGTGGTGGAATATGATCAGTGATATTCAGAATCTCTATAATGAAGTTAGGGAGATAATCGCATCTGCGAGGCAGAATGCGACTCGCAGTGTGGACTTTTGTCGTGTGCAGATGTATTGGAATATCGGCAAGCGCATCCTGGAAACAGAGCAAGGTGGAAAAGATAGGGCTGAGTATGCCTCTTACCTTCTGAAGAATCTTGCTAAGAGACTCGAGCCGGAGTATGGTAGTGGTTTTTCTATTAGACAATTGGAGATGTGTAGGCAATTTTATAGGACTTATCCAATTGCGAATACAGTGTGTTCGCAATTGAATTGGTCTCAGTATAAGCTGCTTATATCAATACAAGATGAACAAAAACGCGAGTATTATCAACTTGAGGCAGTTAATAATGCGTGGACCAAACGCGAATTGGAACGTCAGATTAACAGCCAGTTGTATGAACGCCTCCTGTTGAGTAATGATAAAGAGACCATATTATCTGCAGCGCGTAATACTAGGCTTCCGAGACGGTCATTTCGCAGTTGCGGCAGTCGAAGCCGAGGGCGAAGCGCTGGCCGTTGTTGAGGAGGAAAAGAGCTTTGCCGGGCTTTGCTCCATGATATTTAGGGCACATGCCGAGCTCGTATCTGATGCAGTATCTTGTCCTCATGAGCTCTGCTGAGCTGACATGTGATATTTCATATGCCGGAAGTACTGACGAAGCTCCGGCCTTGATATAGACATCCTCAGCCAGCTTGTTGGCCACATTTGCCTTATAAGTGACATCTTTCTGAGGGATAGCCTTTTGCGTAACTTTTTCCGGATCTCTCAGGAGGATGTCCTTTTTTCCGCATGGCATCAAATCGAACAGCTCTGCAAGCTTTCTTCTGATGCCGTTCAATGCAGAAGCGCTCATGAAAGGAAGCTCTCCAATGTCTGAAAGATCATCAGCGGAGAATCTGTACCCGTTTGAAGACTTTCCGATCTGGGTACGGATCATCTCGAGCATCCTGCCGTGGTTTCCGGCGGTCTGATCTCCTGCTTCAAACGACTCGCAGACCTTTCTGCCGTCCTCGCTCAGCGCTGTAGCATTGACTGTCCATATGCCTTCTGCCGACTTGATGAAATCCATGGACACGACAGCACGGATCTCCCTGGTGCAGGCTTTGCGCTCGATCTCCTTTTCGAATGCTATGTTTATGTTGCGGAATATTTTCGCACCGACATACAGGGAAGGGGTGCTCTTGCAACGTATTGAGTTTCCGCTGCATACGTCTCCCCTGAATCCGTTTACGCTTGAGTCCTTGCCGACGAAGGAAAATCCGTCTCCGTTGTTAAGGACAATGTCTTTTCTGACGAACTTGAGGCCGACGGAACTTTTGTCTTTATTGAGGCTTACTACCTGTCCTATTTCCTCTCCCATCGACTTCGCAGCATCCATGGATGCCCATTTTCCGCGTTTTCCGTCGATGTAAAGCTCAGTATAGCCTCTGTTGAATGTCTTGGCTGTGTCGGGCGTGAATCCGCCGGAAACCTGTCCGTAAGAGCCTCGCTCATATGTTTCCGGACATCTGGCAACAAGCTCGTCAAGAGCTATGGAATAGTCTCGCACTACATTTCTGACGTACGATTCGTTCTTCAGACGGCCTTCGATCTTGAATGATGTGATGCCGGCTTCTGCAAGATCCGCAATCCTCGAACGGAGGTTGAAGTCCTTGAGCGAAAGCAGGGCCTTGTCCCGTACGAGAACCTTTCCGTCAGCATCCACGAGGTCGTATCGCGATCTGCATGCCTGGATGCATGAACCTCTGTTCGCGCTTCTTCCGGCGATCTTTTCGGAAAGATAGCATTGGCCGCTGTAGCATACGCAAAGGGCCCCATGTACGAAGAATTCCAGCTCGCATGTGACTGCTTCGCGTATGGCCTTTATCTGCTCGAGGGAAAGCTCGCGCTCGAGAATGAGCCTTGAAAATCCGAGTCCTTCGAGGAATGCAGCCTGCTCCGGCGTGCGGATGGCGCATTGGGTCGAGGCGTGAAGCGGTATGCGGAAGTCTTCACGGATGTTTCCGATGCCATGACGATACATCTCCATGACGGCCATGTCCTGGATTATGATCGCATCGGCTCCGGCTTCCTGCACCGCGAGCATCTGACGGTAAGCCGCCTCGAGCTCATCGTCGTAGAGTATTGTGTTCAGAGCGACGAAGATCCTCGCTCCGTATCTGTGCGCATGTTCGCAAAGCTTCCGGACATCCTCAATGGTGTTTCCGGCAGCCTGACGGGCTCCGAACTGCGGACCGGCTATATACACAGCATCGGCACCGCAGTCGATTGCTGCGATGCCGATCTGTGCGTCTCTTGCCGGAGCAAGCAGTTCAAGCTGTCTCATTAGAGAGTCTTAAGCTGCTCCTGTGCTGTTGCACCGTACTGAGGATCGTTCACGATCTTCTCGTAGTACTCCTTAGCCTTAGCCTTGTTGCCAGCCTGCTGGTAAAGAACTGCGATTGTGCAGATGATTCCGCCAGCGTCCTTTGCGTTTGGAGTAACCTCGAGGTACTTCTCGTAAGCTGCGATGCACTCATCGTTCTTTCCGAGCTTCTGGAGTGCGCTTGCAGTAAGCTTGTAAGCATTACCGTTCTCGAGAGCCTCGTTTGACTTAGCTGCGAAGTCAATCACTTCCTGATAGTTCTTTGCCTTGTTTGAAGCCTGAGCCTTCTTGAGGTAAACGTTTGAGAGGATCTTCGCTGCGTTCTTCTCCTGGCCGTTTGCCATTGCAGTCTCGAGAGCTGTGATAGCCTCATCGAGCTGGCCAGCGTTCATGTAAGCCTGACCGAGCTGTACTGCAGTCGCACCGTTTGTAGGGTCGAGCTCAAGAACCTTTGTGAAGCATGAGATTGCTGTAGGGAAGTCCTTAGCCTTCATTGCAGCCTTTCCCTCAGTGTTGAACTTGAGAGCGTTAGCCTGGTTTACGAGCTCAGCAGCCTCCTCAGCGATCTCAGTCTCTCCGTAGCCCTCAGCTACTTCCTTAGCCTTTACGAAAGCAGCAGCAGCGCCTTCGAAATCCTTTGCATTGTAAAGGTCCTTTGCCATGCTGAGAGTAGCGGAAGCAATAGCCTTCTTGCAGTTTGCAACGAGGTCAGCGCCTTCGTCACCAAGTGCCTCGCCCATTGTGAGGGCAGCCTGGAAATTCTCGATGGCAGCTTCATTGTTGCCCATCTGGAGCTCCATAGCACCATTGTTGTAAGACTCAGTAGCCTGATTGATGTCCTGTGCAGACATAACGCCAGCTGCCATTACGACTGCTGCAAACATGAGGATAATTTTCTTCATAGTAGTATTCAATTTGTTTAACATTAATATCCATTAAGTCACATGAAATGCAAAAATAGGAATTTTTTGTTTTAATTTTGCATTTCAGTATGCGAAATATGATGAAAACTAGATATAAGCAGTTATTTGCATGTGTGGCAGCCCTATTGT
>JAFYME010000041.1 GCA_017556765.1 Bacteroidales bacterium | reverse complement strand
GCCCTGGCAACCACTGTGTTTTCGTGGCTTCCGAGGTCAAGAATTACGATCATGTCCTGTTTCATATAGTCTAAATTTTAATTGTTTTTCTAACCGAGGTGCAAAAATAGAAAAAGTGTTTTAAATATTTTATAAAATTATCTAATTTTGCAAATCTTTTTCGAACGGGAAAACCGGTCGTAAATGATTGTGTCGGCATGCGATGCCGAAACGTGCCGTACGGGATTAATTATTGGTAGACTATGCAGGAAATCAGAAACATAGCGATCATCGCCCATGTTGACCATGGAAAGACCACTCTCGTGGACAGGATGATCTATCAGGCGCGCCAGCAGCGCGAACAGGAGAAGCTGGGAGAGCTTATCCTTGACAACAATGACCTCGAAAGGGAAAGAGGCATCACCATTCTCGCAAAGAATGTGTCGGTAGTGTATAAAGGTGTGAAGATCAATGTGATCGACACTCCGGGCCATAGCGACTTCGGCGGTGAGGTCGAGCGAGTGCTCAACATGGCGGACGGTGTGATCCTCCTTGTGGATGCCTTCGAGGGATGTATGCCTCAGACACGTTTCGTGCTCCAGAAGGCGATCGAGATGGGCAAGAAGCCTGTTCTCGTCATCAACAAGGTCGACAAGCTGAACTGCCGTCCTGAGGAAGTTCAGGAAGAGGTGTTCGACCTTATGTTCTCTCTTGGAGCGACCGAGGACCAGCTGGATTTCCGTACAGTATACGGAAGCGCAAAGCAGGGATGGATGTCATACGACTGGAAAGAGCAGACAAGCGACATCACCCCGCTCTTGGATACTATCCTTGAGGTAATACCGGCTCCGGAGGTTGTCGAAGGAACTCCTCAGATGCTGATTTCGTCGCTTGAATATTCTCCATATGTGGGCCGAATCGCTGTCGGACGTGTGACCCGCGGCCCGCTTAAGGCAGGAATGAACATCACCCTCTGCAAGAGGTATGATATACAGCAGAAGCAGAAGATAAAGGAACTCATGATCTTCGACGGCCTTGGAAAGGCGAAGGTTGAGGAAGTGGGATGCGGCGACATCTGTGCTGTAGTAGGTCTCGAAGGCTTCGAGATCGGAGATACAGTAGCGGATTTCGAGAATCCTGAGGCTCTGCCTCCTATCGAGGTTGATGAGCCTACAATGAGCATGCTCTTCTGCATCAACAACTCTCCGTTCTTCGGAAAGGAAGGTAAATTCGTGACTTCAAGACATTTGAAGGATCGTCTCGAGAAGGAACTCGAGAAGAACCTCGCCCTCAGGGTGAAGCCGGGTCCTAACGCGGATTCATTCATCGTGTACGGCCGTGGCGTGCTCCATCTTTCAGTGCTCATCGAGACAATGCGTCGCGAAGGCTTCGAGCTTCAGGTGGGACAGCCTAAGGTCCTCGATAAGGTGATCGGCGGACAGCGCTGCGAGCCTATCGAGATGCTTACAATCGACCTTCCGGATGAATTCGTAGGAAGAGCGATCGAGATGGTTACAAGAAGAAAGGGCGCACTCATCCAGATGGAGAACAGAGGCGACAGAACACACCTCGAATTCGATATCCCTTCACGTGGACTCATGGGACTCAGAAGCAACCTCCTTACTGCGACTCAGGGCGAAGCTGTTGTGGCTCACCGTCTTAAGGGCTATGAACCATACAAGGGAGACATCGAGCGTCGTACAAACGGATCCCTCGTATCTCTTGAAACAGGACTTTCGGTTGCATACTCAATGGACAAGCTTCAGGACAGAGGACGTTTCTTTATCGAGCCTGGTGTGGAGATCTATGAGGGACAGGTTGTTGGAGAGCATACCCGCGAGCGCGACCTTACGATCAATATCTGCAAGACCAAGAAACTTACCAACATGCGTGCGTCTGGTAGTGACGACAAAGTGATGCTTCCGCCGCCTATTGTATTCTCTCTTGAAGAGGCACTTGAGTATATTCAGGAGGATGAACTTGTTGAGGTGACACCTAAGTCTATGAGACTCAGGAAGATACTTCTCAGTGAACTTGATAGAAAGAGAAAAAGTTCAGAGATAAATTGCTAATAATAAAAGTTTTTGTTACCTTTGCGGGCTCAAATCTGTTTACGGGTCGGTATGAACGATAATTTTATAATACCTTTAAATGGATTGGCATCCGGGGAAAGCCGATTTTCCTGGCATGCCGGCAAGGAGTTCTTTGAGGCTTTTGAAAATGCGGAAATCCTTGATGCTGACCTTGATGCGTCTGTGATTGTTGAGAAATCGGGACGTTATCTCGGGGTTGATTGCGAGATTGACGGTACGGTGACCGTCGCTTGCGACAGATGTCTGGAAGACCTTGAAATGCCGGTCACTGCGGATGTTCTTCTCAGTGTGAAATACGGTGATGAAGAGTCTTCTGAAGACCATCAGGAAGGAGAAAGAGAGATAGTCTTCGTTCCGGAAGGGGAAGCGGAGCTTGATCTCAGCCAGATAATCTATGATTATGTGTGCCTTTCCCTCCCGATGCAGCGTCATCATGAGGAAGGCGGATGCAACCCTGAAGTGATCAAGCATCTCTCTGGCGGTGAGCCGCTCGAGCAGGAGGTTGCGGACATGAACAACCCGTTTGCCGCGCTTAAAGGACTTATTAAATAGCTGATGTAATCCCGAGCTTGTCAAGGGATCTCATATTAAAGAATAAAACAAATAATTAAAAATATAGAACAATGGCACATCCAAAACACAGGGTCTCTAAGCAGAGACGAGACAAGAGAAGAACACATGACGTGGCTGTAGTTCCTACACTCGCTACATGTTCAAACTGCGGTGCTACTATCATGTACCACAGAGTTTGCCCAGAGTGCGGCTACTACAGAGGCCGTCAGATCATCGAGAAGAAGGCTGAGTAATAAGCCTTCTTTTGTTATGGCCCTGTAGTTCAACGGATAGAATGGAGGTTTCCTAAACCTTAGATAGCAGTTCGATTCTGCTCGGGGCTACGAAAAGGGGAGTGCGAAAGCATTCCCCTTTTTACGTGTTTGTCAATTGGTTAAAAATGATTATCTTTGTATGTTAAACTAAATCACAGAAGACATGAAAAAGGTAATCGCAACTCCAGATGCACCGAAGGCGGTGGGCCCATATTCACAGGCTATCGAAGTGAATGGAACTCTCTATATTTCAGGCCAGATCCCTGTAAACCCTGCTGACGGTAAGGTTCAGGAGGATATCGTTGCTGCCGCACATCAGTCTCTCAAGAACATCGGAGCTATCCTCAAAGAAGCTGGCATGACTTATGACAATGTTGTCAAGACTACAGTTCTTCTTGCGGATATCGCTGATTTCAAGGCAGTTAACGAGGTGTATGCTGAGTATTTCACTGGTGACAAGCCAGCAAGAGCATGCTATCAGGCAGCAGCCCTTCCACTTGGCGTGAAGGTTGAGATCGAGGCTATCGCTGTTAAATAATGAGCAGAAAGTCTCTCATACTATGTCTGGCCCTGTTGGCCGTGATGATTCTGAGTATCGGAGCAGCTGTTGCTGTCCTTTATTCAGACGGGAACGGAAAACAGGCCCGCAAAGGAAATGTCGTGCCGGATCAGGAGCGCTATCTGCTCCTTCCGGCCGTTCCTGCGGATGCCGTTCTTGTCGCATGCATGGCTGATGTCAAGGATGCTGCAAGCGGTGTTCTGTCTGGCTTCGCATTCCCGGATTCTCTTTCTTCAAGGCTTCATTCCATGAAGTCGATAGCTTCCGCTCCCATGACAGCCTCGCTGCATTACAGCGGAAGTCTTCATGCGCTTTATGTCTTTGACGCAGGCAAGGCCTCGGCGCAGCCTTCTGAAGATGCGTCAGTTCTTATGGACCTTGCTTCCGCAATGGGCATGTCGTCGGAGTTCGTCGACTGCTCTTCCGTTACGGACGGCAGCAGGGACATTGCCAGACGTTCTCTGGTCATTGTGTCTGATTCTGAGACACTTGTGAAGTCTTCCCGCAGACATCTCGAGAAGTCGATTTCGGTTATGGATGCTTCCGGATTCGCTGAAGCGTCTTCGTCTGTTTCGGGAAACAATGTGATCTTCTTCTCCAATCCGCATGCAAAGATGCTCATGTCGGAGATGTTCACGAAGAAATATGCCGCGCACAATCCTTTTATCTCGACTCTCGCTCAGTGGACTGTCGCGGACATCACCAAATCGGACAAGTCAGGTACATACGCGACGGCGTCCGCAGTGTTTGAAAATGATCCTTCGGATTTCATGACCGTGCTCGCAAAGTCGGAGCCGGCTGTTTCCAAGGTCTCACATATCCTGCCGTCATATACGGTATCTGCCGTGTCGCTTCCTATGAAGGACGCGGAGCCATACATCACAGCCTATCAGTCATATCTGGATTCGAAGCAGGCGCTTCAGGCGTTACGTAAGAAGAACCGTGATCTCCAGACCAGGACAGGAGTAAGCCCTGAAGACTTTGTCAAGAGGCTGGATGTCAAGGAGATGGCAAGGGCTACATTCATGTCAGGAGGAGCTCTTGACACGGTGAATCTCATGAGAATCGGCCGTCAGGATACCCTGATCTTCGTCGGAACGCAGAACAAGTCGTTCAAGAATTATGTTCCCGCAATCCATTCGTGGCCGTATGCTTCATACGCGTCTGCGGTTTTCGGAAAGTTCTTCCAGCTCAAGGACGAGTCATGCTTCACATACATCGACGGCTGGATCGTTTCCGGAAGTCTCAAGGCTGTCGAGGAGTATGTACAAGGCAAGACTCTGGAGTACGACCTTGTCGAGTACATGGCTGACGCAGGCCAGAAGGATATGCTCTCGACTGAAGCTTCTTTGGTCGCATATTTCTCTTTGACTCAGGATCAGGAAGGACAGAACAACATTTTCAAGAAGGCGTTCAAGGATGCCTTGAAGCCTTTCCATGAAGACAGTGACTATGCTCCTCTCATTCTTTCCGCAGTCAGAGGCAAGCATGGCATGGAACTTTCTCTTCAGATGCCGAAGCTTACTATGATGAAGACTAAAGCCCCTGAGTTTGAAAGAGATACGACTGTTGTTATCCCGCAGGGACCTTTCCGCGTGAAGAACTCGGGAACAGGCAAGATGAACCTTTTCTATCAGAACAGCCACGGCTCGCTTTGTCTTCAGGAAGAAGGCGGCAAGGGACTTTGGGGAGTGCCATTTGACGGAAAGCTTTGCGGTACGGCTCAGAATGTGGATTACTATGCAAACGGCAAGCTTCAGATCATATTCGGCTCGGGCAGCAAGATTTATGTCATCGACAGGCTTGGACGCTTTGTCACCGGTTTCCCTGTGGATCTGGGCAAGGAGATCCTTGTCGGACCGGATGTATATGACTTCAATGGAACGAAGGCTTACAACATCATGGTGCTTCACAAGGACAATACAATAGAGATGTATAACCTCAAGGGCAGGAAACCTTCCACATGGAAGACGATCATCGCCCCTGAAACGATAAAAGGCCTTCCGGAGCCTGTAAAGGTCGGAGGCAATACGTTCTGGGTTGTCAGAACGTCGATCCAGACGCTTATCTATCCGTTCTCCGGAGGCAGCGCTCTGACTTCCTTCAAGGGAGACCAGATGATCCGCCCCGACAGCGAGGTGAAGCCGCTGGAGGACAAGGTGTCTGTAAGCGTCAGCTGCTACGACGGCCAGACCAGGACAGTAAAACTTAAATAGAGTACTACTTTAACTTAGAAAATATGGAATTCACATCAGTTAACAAGCTTTATCAGGAAGCTTTCAAGAAGAATTGGGACCGCCCGGCGATCTCAAACTACCATGGAGAGACCTTGCACTACAAGGATGTGGCAAGGCGAATGGAGAAGCTTCACATAATGTTTGAGGAGTGCGGCCTTCAGAAAGGTGACAAGGTTGCGATATGTTCAAGAAACCAGGCCAACTGGGCGGTAACATTCCTTGCGATCATGACATACGGTGCAGTGCCTGTTCCGCTTCTTCATGAATTCAAGTCAGCAAACATCCACCATCTGGTGAATCATTCGGAGGCTAAGATCCTCTTTGTGGACGATGTAATCTGGGAAGGACTTTCAGAAACTGAAATGCCTGATCTTCATGCGATCATCCAGGTGAACACATTCAAGATCCTCTTCGCTTCAGACGAGAAGATCGTCGAGGCAAAGACTCATCTCAACGAGCTTTTCGGCAGGAAATATCCTGAGGCATTCACTCCTGACTGCCTTGACTATTATGAGGATTCAGAAGATGAGCTTGCGGTAATCAACTATACTTCAGGTACTTCTGGCTTTTCAAAGGGAGTCATGATCCCTTATCGTGCAATTCTTTCGAACCTTCAGTTCGGTAAGAAGGTGCTTCCGCAGCTCAACAACAAGTCAAAAGTCGTTTCAATGCTTCCATGCGCTCATATGTACGGTCTCATGTTCGAGGTTCTTTATGAGCTTTCTGTAGGATGTCACGTACATTTCCTTTCCCGCCTCCCGAGTCCTAAGATCATCATGCAGGCTCTTGCAGAGGTCAAGCCGAACATCGTGATCGCTGTGCCGCTTGTGATCGAGAAGATCTACAAGACAAAGGTGAAGCCTATCCTCGAGAAGGAGGGAATCAAGTTCCTCATGAAGGTTCCGGGACTTGACCAGATCGTGCTTAACAAGGTCAAGACTGAGCTCATCAATGCATTCGGAGGAGAGTTCTACGAGGTTATCATCGGTGGAGCGGCATTCAACAAGGAGGTTGAGGCATTCTTCAAGAGAATGGGCTTCCCGTTCACTGTCGGTTACGGTATGACAGAGTGCGCGCCTATCATCACATATGATGATTGGAAGGAGGAGAAGCTGTACTCATGCGGTAAGGCCGCTCCGAACATGGAAGTGAGGATCGCATCGGCTGATCCGATCAACATCCCTGGCGAGATCCAGGTCAAGGGCGCCAATGTCTTCCTTGGCTATTACAAGAATGAAACAGCCACAAGCGAGGTGTTCACAGAGGACGGATGGTTCCGTACCGGCGACATGGGTGTGCTTGATGCTGACGGCAGCCTCTTCATCAAGGGACGTACAAAGTGCATGATTCTCGGTCCTAGCGGACAGAACATCTATCCAGAGGAGGTCGAGACAGTGCTCAACAGCCAGCCTTATGTCGTGGATTCATTGGTGATCGAGGATGACGGCGGACTGACTGCCCTTATCTATCCTGACTTCCAGCAGGGTGCAAAGGACGGTATGGATCAGAGAGCCTTCCTCCAGTACATCAAGGACCAGCTTCCGGAGTGGAACAAGGAACTTCCTAACTATGCGAAGCTCAAGAAGATAGAGGTTATGTCCGAGGACTTCGAAAGAACCCCTAAGAAGAGCATTAAGAGATATCTTTATCAGAGAAACTAATATGGAAAAATTTGACCGCAGCTACATTCAGATGGCAGGAGTCTGGGCTCAGAACTCCTACTGCAAGCGCCGCCAGGTCGGTGCGCTGCTCGTAAAGGACAGGATGATCATATCAGACGGATACAACGGTACTCCGTCAGGATTCGAGAACATCTGCGAGGATGAGAACGGAGTGACCAAGCCGTATGTATTGCATGCTGAGGCAAATGCCATAAGCAAGGTCGCTCAGTCTGGCAACAGCAGCAAGGACGCGACCTTGTATGTGACTGCTTCGCCTTGCGTGGAGTGTGCAAAGCTCATCATCCAGGCAGGCATAAAGAGGGTCGTATATCGCGATGCTTACCGTCTTACAGATGGTATAGACCTTCTTGCCAGAGCAGGCATCATCGTCGAGCAGGTGACTGACTAGAAACGTCATCCCGAGGAATAAACTCTCATCTCGAGGAACAAACTGTCATCCCGAGCTTGTCGAGGGATCTATAGAAATATGAAACGAATTAACGACAATATCATCATAGCACTCCTGGGCGTGGTCCTCGGAGTGCTTGTCACTATGGTAGCCTACAAGGCTCTGGAGCCTAAAAGAAAGTTTGACGGCGACTACAACAGATGGCGTAAGCTCAACCTGATCCTTCAGGAGGTCGAACGCAATTATGTCGATACCATAGATATGGACGGCATGACTGACGCTGCTGTCGTGGCCGCTCTTGCCAAGCTGGACCCTCATTCTGTGTATCTTCCGCCAGTGGAGCTCGAAGAGTCCGAGACCGAACTTGCCGGAAACTTTGAGGGCATAGGCATCACATTCAATGTGCCGAACGATACAGCCGTGGTCATCAGCCCGGTGCAGGGCGGTCCGTCTGAGAAGGCCGGCCTCTTGCAGGGCGACAGGATCATTTTTGTCGATGACAAGAACATAGCAGGCGTCAAGATGCCTCAGGACAGCATGATCAGGCTAATGAAAGGTCCTAAGGGTTCGAAGGTGAAGATCACGGTAAACCGTGACGGTACGTTGATTCCGTTTGACATCATACGCGACAAGATCCCCGTACATTGCGTAGATGCGGCCTTCATGATCGACCAGACGACAGGATACATCAAGCTCTCAAAGTTCACAAGGACTACATACAAGGAGTTCAGCGAGGCTTCGAAGAAGCTTATGGACATGGGAATGAAGCGTCTGATCTTTGACCTCAGAGACAACACCGGTGGTTATTTCGACCAGTCATGGAAACTTGCCAACGAGTTCCTTGAGAAGGACGACCAGGTGGTCTATATGGAAGGAAGACACAGAAAGCGTGAGTATTTTGATGCCGACGGAAGGGGAAGCATGAAGGACATCGAGATATCCGTACTTATAGACGAGGGCACTGCTTCTTCAAGCGAGATCTTCTCCGGAGCGATTCAGGATAACGACAGAGGAATCATCGTGGGACGCCGCTCGTTCGGAAAAGGCCTTGTGCAGGAACCGATAAACTTTACTGACGGTTCGGGTATCCGTCTGACAGTATCCCGCTTCTACACACCTTCGGGACGTTGTATCCAGAAGCCTTATGACGGTGATTATCAGTACGATATCTATGAGAGATACACCAATGGCGAGATGACTTCTGCAGACAGCATGAAGGTCGATACAACGGCTGTATTCTATACGATGCGTGGACGTAGGGTCTATGGTGGCGGAGGAATCATTCCTGATGTGTTCGTGCCTCTCGATACTACCAAGGCTACGACTTTCTATGTGAACTGCAACAGAAAGGCTACAGCGGTAAGATTCGCGCAGACCATGTTCGACAAGTATCGTTCTTCTCTTGCTCAGATCGATGATTTCGCGAAGCTCGAGACTTATCTGGAAAGCATAGATCTCGGAAAGCAGTTCCTTGATTATGCCGCGAATGTTGACGGGCTTAAGCCGAAGGCAGGGGAGTGGGAGGAAACCGCCGAATATCTGATGCCTCAGCTGAAGGCTCTGGTCGGCCGTTTCTCGAAACTTGAGGATGAGGCTTTCTACCGATTCTATCTCCCGATAGACGATACCATTCAGGCCGCTCTGAAGAATCCGAGCGTGGTTGAATTTCTATGAGAATGCTTCTGAAACATGTCTTTAATGCTGCTTTTGCGGCATTGTTGTTTTGTTCATGTGTGGATGACCATGGACAGGAGGGACATGTCACAAAGCATAAGTTTTCGGTGTCGTATGCCGAAGGAAACGTGGCTGACAGCCTCGGTCTGGTTCTGAATGACGATCTGGCTGTCTCCGGAGGCACAGAACCTTTGAAGATAAGGAAAGGAACGGCTGAAGGCAAGGTGGCGGGAGCCGATGAGTATTATGCTGCATATCCGGCTGACGCCTTCCTGTATTTTTCTCCTGATGAGCCGTCTTCGGTCACCATGCGTCTTCCTGTAGTCCAGACTGCCGTAAAGGGCAGCATACCGGAGGGAACGGATCTGGCTGTCGCTTCCACTTCATCCGACGAAATGTCTTTCGAATTTGGAGACATGCTTTCATATATCAGGTTCGGCATTACTGAAGAGGCGGGGAAATTAAGGTCCATATCATTGATTTCCACATATGGAGCAAGAATTTCAGGAGATTTTGCAGTGAGTTGTCTTGATGAGGACAGTGAGGTTTTCCCTATGCCTTCATCGGCATCTAATGTGAGCCTGAAACCATCAGGAGAGTATTTTGAACCTGGTGAATATTATGTTGCGGTTTTCCCTGAAGCTAACAGGGGGGAGCTCTATGTCTTGTTTGAAAATGAGTCCGGAGAACTTGCCGTCAAAAGCTTTTCCGCAATGGATGATACAGCAGACGGACGGATAAGGGATATCGGTGATTTCCGTTTTCTGGATTACCGCCATGAGGATTTCTTCCCTTATTCATCGACTTTCCGTTCAGTGCAGGGTATAGGAGCCAGATCGGAAGTGTTCTTCTTTACGGATCATGAGTTTGACGTGAGGGTCATCAGAGGCGAGGATTGGCTGCGTATTGTACGTACAAGAAGTCTGGAAATGCATTCTTTCCAGTACGAAGCTGATGCCAATGACGGCGAGGCAAGATATGGAGAGATAGCCGTTGAGAGTCTTGATGGCTCGGTGCGTCTTGTATATACTGTTTATCAGCAGCCTGCCGTAAACAGCCAGTCTGACGATATCCGCAAGGCATTGATCGATCTTTACGATTCTACCGACGGAGACGGATGGACAAGGAATGACAACTGGTGCTCGGATCTTCCGTTGTCCGAATGGTATGGAATCACGACCAATAAGGAGGCCGGCATTTCAGATGATGATGGTGTGGCTCGTATCGCTCTTTCAAATAATAACCTGACAGGTACTCTTCCTTCATCAATAGTGGCGCTTTCAGGGGGAAGGCTTGGTGTCACTCTTTCCTCCAACCATATTTCGGGAACCTTGCCGAAGGAGGCTTTTCGATTAGAGGCACTCGATCTGGGTAATAATGAAATAGATGCTATTGAAGCGCCAGCTGATCCGTCAGAAATCATGGCCACCAATATTTATCTCCACAATAACAGGATATCCGGTCCTCTTCCCGAGTATCTTGGCCATGCTCCTGTACTGCGATACCTGAGGCTTGAAAACAATCGTTTTACCGGGCCGGTACCGTCTTCCTATTCTCGTCTGATCGCTTCGAATGCGGGGTTATATCTGAACGGAAATGAGCTTTCAGGCCGGATTCCTGATGAGATACTTGATGAACCGGGATTCTCTGCGGTATGGCCGCAGATATTCTGGCAGAATGGCGAAGGTTTTGACCTTTCAGGCGTGCGCCTTCGTGCCCCTGTTACCTATTATGTAAGGAATTACGAAACCCGTTACATTGATGGCCCGTATTATGCTGCCGATATCTATTCGGAGAACAGGTATACGGTACTGTATGACGGCTGGACTGAAGACGATCTCGATCAGGAACTGCTTGCATGGTATGATGCATTTCATGATGCCGGACTGGAGGTAATTTCCAGAACCTCGAAATATGATGCCGGCCTTAATGAACTGGGACTCGAGTGGATACATGTTTATGACTTCAGATACATTCAGGGTTCATATCTCCAGATGCCGTTTTATCCGAACATGGCCATTGTCGACAGCGAGGGATATTATGTCGTGGATCCGGTCACCGGTACTCCGGAGAAGATATTTTCATTGCTGAAGGAGGAATTCGGCGATCTTCCTTTGCCGGTACCTGAACCGGAGCCTCTGCCTGAACCTGAAGCTTCCGTTCTTCAGGAGGCTACTGAAGGCAATGGAATCGACATTGTGCTCATGGGAGATGCGTTTTCAGTCCAGGAAATCAATGACGGTACTTATGAGAGTGTCATGGAGGACGTCATGGATTATTTCTTCGATGTGGAACCATTCAGAAGCTACAGGCATCTTTTCAATGTGCATATGGTGACGATCGCTTCAGAGCAAAGCGGTTATGCTGAAGGCATTGATACACCTTTGCAGTGCAGATACGGGGATGGCAATTCCATTACAGGCTCTGATGCTTCGGCTTTCAGGTATGCCCGTCTTGCGGTACCGGAAGAAAGGATGGATGAGGTCCTTGTAATTGCGGTCCTCAATTCCGATACGTTCGGAGGTACATGCTATATGTATCCTCCTGATAAAGGCGACAGCGCGAACGGTATGGCCGTGACTTATATCCCGGCTGTAGATATGAAGATACATCTGAGCGGTCTGGTGCAGCATGAGGCCTGCGGCCATGGATTCGCAAAGCTTGCAGATGAGTATTTCGAGCCTTCAGCTTCAGGAATCTCATCGGAAATGAAGCAGAAGATGGAGGGAAACGAGAAGTTCGGCTGGTGGAGCAATGTGGATTTCACGGATGATCCGTCTGAAGTGAAATGGGCTCATTTCTTGTCCGATCCAAGATATAAAGATGAGAATCTCGGGGTTTTTGAAGGTGCCCGTGGCTGCTCGACAGGAATATGGAGGGCATCATATAAGAGCATAATGAAGGATAATTCCGGAGAGTTTAATGCCCCTTCGCGTGAAATCATCTGGCGCAGGATTCATAGGCTTGCGTATGGTGATGCATGGGAATATTCCTACGAGGCGTTCGCTGAATACGACAGGATAAACCGCAAGCCGGAGGAATGGTGATGATTACTGAGCGATGAACCGGTAGACGATCTCGCCGGTCTGCTTGGCGGGGGCTGTATTGGATGCCGAGAAGCGCGAAAGGCGTGCGGCACGTATAGCGAACTTGCGGAGGCAGTCGTCAGATGAGGATATCTCCTCCATGATCTGCGCATTGATAACCTGTCCTTGAGGATTTACTGTAATGATTACGGTCACGTCGCCAGCTCCATAGCATCTGTAGGCCGGGATAGGGAGGTGGCTGGCCTTTCTGCCGTCAAGTGTATATGAAAGGACTGACGGACCGCTGTATGCCTTCTGCTGACTGTTGTCCGGCTTGTTCTGATGCTGCATTTCTACAGTCTCTTCACGTGCGTCTTCCTCAATGCCGTCTTTTTGGCCGTTTTTGAGCTCTCTGGCAAGTCTTTCTGCGTCTCGGTATAATTGGTCCGCATCTGTGCCTCGGTCGTCCTTAAGCTGCGATCCTGCGTCTACGGCGATGTTTCTGATCTGGTTCGAGGTCTGCTGGCGTGCCGCCGCTATCATGTCTTCAAGCTTGCGGCTGATGTCCTGCTTCATGACCTCTTCCTTCTCGAGACGTTCTATCTCTTCCTGCTTGGAGAAATCCAGTACGAAGCTTTCCTCGCGTCTGAGGGTTGAATCGATGGAATACAGCAATAAGACAATAATCACCGTGAGATGGAATATCACGGTGAGATAAAGGCCTGCTCTGTTTTCTTTTTTCATAGATTCTTCACTTCGTTCAGAATGGCAGTAGGGAAGTCTGTCTATTTTTTATTGCTGTTAAGTGATTTTTCGATGGTTGCAGATATTACATCGATCGCGACCTTGTTATGGCCTCCCTGAGGGATGATGATGTCTGCGTATCTCTTGCTTGGCTCAATGAACTGGAGATACATCGGCTTCACTGTCTGAGAGTAACGCTCGATAACCCACTCGACGGTCTTTCCACGCTCAACGATGTCGCGTGCCATCACTCTCATGAGTCTGTCATCGTCGTCTGCGTCCACGAAAATCTTTATGTCCATGAGCTTGCGGAGCTTCGGATCTGTGAAGATAAGAATACCTTCCACAATGATCACATCAGCCGGCTTTACAGTCAGGGTCTCTGTCTTGGAGCGTCCGCATGTGATGTATGAATATATCGGCTGCTCTACTGACTTTCCCTCGCGCAGCTCCTTGAGCTGCGCTCTGAGAAGGTCGAAATCTATCGAATCGGGATGGTCGAAGTTATGTACCCTTTTCTGCTCTTCAGTATAATGGCTGAGGTCCTTGTAATAAGAATCCTGTGGGATCACTACGACATTCTCCTGAAGCTGCTCTGTGATCGCCTTTACTACTGTGGTCTTGCCTGATCCGGATCCTCCGGCTATTCCGATTATAAGCATGTATCAAATGTATGAGATCCCCGGTCAAGCCGGGGATGACGATTAATATTCTGCGTTCTTTGGTGTACGTGGGAATGGGATCACGTCACGGATGTTGCTCATACCTGTCACGAAGAGGAGGAGACGCTCGAATCCGAGGCCGAATCCACTGTGCGGAGCTGAACCGAAACGACGTGTGTCGAGGTACCACTCGAGGCCCTTGCGGCTCATGCCTGTCTCCTCGATACGTGCCTCAAGCTTCTGGAGTGAAGACTCACGCTCCGAACCTCCGATGATCTCTTGACAAGGTTATTAATGCCAAAGGAGATGAATGGGGCGTTAATTATAATAGGCAAGTGGCTCAGCAACATAAACTTGACGTCATGTCAAGACGCGGTACG